>NZ_JBIICH010000047.1:0-15342 GCF_044239005.1 Sphingorhabdus sp.
CAAGCCGCACGATCGTCAACCGATGCTGCGGTGACACCACGACAAATTGGCCCAAATGCCCAAGCGCGGCGAACACATCCGACGGCGCTTTTCCAGGGAACAGGACCTGATTGCGCGCGTCATTTCCCGTGCGGTTTAGCCAGATATGCGCACCATAGCTGCGGTTATTCGGGCTTGGCGTTTTCATAAAGCGCATCCAGCTCGTCGGCATCAACTGTGCGGCCTGAACCGACCCGTTATTGCGCAGGAATTCACCAAACTTCGCCCAGTCGCGCGCCGTGCCGTGGATCATACTTCCGCCCAGCATGGTGCCATTCCGGTCGAATTCCGGGACAAAGCTCGTAAGCCCCAAGGGCTCAAAAAGCCGCCCACGCGCATATTCAAGCATGGCGTCGCGGCGCACCACCGGATCCTTACTGTCGGTGAGCGACCGGGTCATGATGTCCGCAAGAATATGGCTCGTTGCCGTGCTATATTCGAATTTTTCGCCAGGATTGGCCTCAAGCGGCCGTGTTTCGGCATAACGGGCAACATTTTCCCGGCCATCCAGAAACAACATCCGCGGGGTATCCGCATCAAAAATCTCAATGTCACCTTCAGCCATTTCGGTGTGGTCGAGGCCTGAGGACATATGCAGCAAATGCCGCAGCGTTATTTTTGCGCGGTTATCGCGCGGCGCTTGCCATTCGGTGACAATCGCGGGCTCATCCAACGCAAGGCGGCCATCCGCCACCATCAGGCCAACCAATACAGCGGTAACGCTTTTGGCCATGGACCAGCTAATCAACCGCGTGTCAGGGCCGTATCCCGGTGCATAACGTTCCGCAACAACCCGGCCACCTTGCATGACGACCAGCGCGCGGGTTTCGCCGACAGCGGGATCTTCGAAAAATGGCGCGATGGCATCGGCTAACTTCTCTTGGCTCACCACTGCGTCGTCGGCGATCTGGGTAAAGCCGGGGCCAACGGGCTTTGCAGGTGGCTCTTCGCCGCATCCAGCGAGGGCAAGTGCCGTTAATGCACAAAAAGCGGTTGCGGCGCGGCGGAAATTGTTTCTAGGCATATTGCAGTTTGATGCACCAAATGGAGGGTCTATGGCAACCGCAACTTCAAAAGCTGGACCAAAAGCACGGCGCCCACGGTTCAAGACCCTAAAAACAATCGTCGCAGCATTGGCCGTGATCGCCGCTTTGTGGCTCGTCTGGAACTGGAACAGCATCAAAGGGCAAGCGCGCGTCGGCGCCGCTTATGGCGCGCACATCACCTGTTCGTGCCGCTATATCGAAGGCCGCGATATGGCGTCTTGTGAGACCGATAAGGAAAAGGGCTTGGAAATCGTGCGCCTCAGCGACGATCCCGAAAACAAGCGCATTTACGCGTCGGTTCCCTTTTTGGCGGAAGCGGTTGCCGAACGCCGCGGCGCAAATGGCTGCATTCAGCTCAATCAGGCAGAAATAGACGCGCTGTAACTTAACGTTTTGCGGGCACGAGGATGAACGCAGAACACAGCAGTTCGATTATGCCCGCGGTCAACGCAATGAACGCGGGCGTAACTCCCGGCATCCAGAACGCCATACTGGCAATACACATCAAAACGACGCCAAGTATGAGATACAGGCGCATTCCGTACACCGTCTGGAACACCAGATAGCGCGCCGCAACCGTCAACAAGGCGATCGAAAAGAACCAGTGGCCGAATGTGCCGCTGACCAGATATGCAATGACAAGGCCGATGATCAGGAATGCCGTCGACTGCAACGCCAGCATCTCCATGGGGTTGGGTGATCGGGTTTTGCCGCGTCTATAAATAGAACGCGCCAGCAAAACCGATATGGGATGAATGGCCATGCCGCCAAAGAACAACGTCGCCATGCCAGCGATCAGGCTGATGTTCATGGTGACCAGTCCGGACAATGTCCAGACAAGGCCCGATGCAAAGATACCGACCCCGCCGTTGACATATGCCCGGCGCATGTCGCGCTGTGCTTCTCCCAAATGCATGAACTTCATCCCCCCTCAGAAGCCGGCTTTATGTCACGCGGCAGTCGCCATTTCCACCGCTATCGTTTCCTCAATCCAGCCACCGCCAAGCACGCGGTCACCGTCATATAATACCGCCGCCTGCCCCGGCGCGACTCCATATTCGGGCGCGTCAAAGCGCAACCATTCGCCATCCATCCGGGCGGGAACCGGGCGGGACATTGACCGGACCTTGGCCATCACAGGCCGGTCTCCGATATCTGCCAGCCAATTGGCATCGATAACGCGCGCAGCCTGCACCGCCAGCGCTTCGCGCGGTCCAACGATCACGCGCTGCGTGGTGGGATCAAGCCGGATGACATATAAAGGCACTGGCTGACCGCCGACCTCTAACCCTTTGCGCTGCCCGACGGTGTAATGGATCAGGCCCTTGTGCTGGCCAAGCGTGCGCCCATCCAGATGCACGATATCACCGCCGACCTCTGCATCCGGACGGATTTTGCGCACGACGCTGGCATAATCGCCATCGGGTACAAAGCAGATGTCCTGACTGTCGGGTTTCATGGCCACGACGAGGCCCATTTCCTGCGCAATCGCGCGCACATGCGGCTTGGGCATCCCGCCCAATGGGAAACGCAAATAATCAAGCTGATGCTGGGTTGTTGCAAACAGGAAATAGCTCTGGTCGCGTGCAGGATCAAAAGCGCGATGCAATTCCGCACCGGCCAGTCCCTCAACGCGGCGCACATAATGGCCGGTGGCAAGGCAATCTGCCCCAAGCTCGCGTGCCAGCCGGAACAGGTCGGTAAATTTCACACCCATGTTGCACCGAACGCACGGAATGGGTGTGCGGCCTGCCATATATTCATCGGCAAAATGGTCGATGACCGATTCGCGAAACTGGCTTTCATGATCGAACACATAATGCGCGATGCCCAATTTATCTGCGACGGCGCGCGCGTCACGAATATCTTGCCCCGCGCAGCAGGCACCGGCGCGTTTTACCGCGCTGCCATGGTCATATAGTTGCAGCGTCACGCCAATGGTTTCCGCGCCCGACCGCGCAGCCAACGCCGCAACCACAGACGAATCGACGCCACCCGACATCGCAACAACGATTCGTTTGCCGGCAAGATCAGGCCCGAGTTGGAAATCAGAATGATACATATCGTCAGTCATGCAAGAGCCTCCCTAATGGCTTGAAGTTCTAAAAGCCAGTTTTCCGTAAGAATCCACGCGGGGCCGCGAACGGAGAGGTCGGCGGATGATAATGCCTGTTAAACTTGCCTAACATTCTTTGAAGATCGCCTTTACCCATTGTTAGAACATCTGATTCTACAACAGCGTGATGGAAATGAACTTTCCCCATCAAGCGTTACGCCACGATTCGGATATCAGCCGGAAGGACCGGCAATCCGCCCTTGATGCTGCCCGCTTGCGTCAAGCGAACAGCCGGACGGTCCGGTTCCTTCACCAGGCCGATCAAGGTGGCGCGCCGGAACCCGACGATCTCGCCGCCCGAATTCAATGTTTCGCGGCGGCCCCCAATGCCGAACGCGCCGTGGGTGGCCCATTCTGGCAAAAATCCGGACCAGAAAAAACGGATAAATCACCTGTTTACCATACTGCTTTAGGCAATATCAAAGGCCACCTCCTACCTATCGATGCAACAGGAACAGAGTTAACCCTGGCGGGGCATGGAGCAGGAAAAGAATCATGATTGAGAATCAAAAATTCCGTCCAGCGCAGGTCATTGGTCCATTGGGCGAACCGCTCACGTTGGACAGTTTGCCACCTCCCGGCACAACGCGGTGGGTTGTCCGCCGCAAAGCGGAAGTCGTCGCGGCTGTGAATGGCGGGCTATTGTCCATCAATGACGTGTGCGAACGCTATGATCTGACGCTCGAAGAATTTGCGTCGTGGCAGCGGGCTGTCGACCGGTCCGGTATGCCCGGCCTGCGCGTAACCCGTATTCAGCATTATCGCGACTTGTACGAGCGTCAGCAGAAATACTGATCGCGCGTTTTCAATCGCCAGCGAAATGACCAACCCCGCTTGTGCGGGGTTTTTCGTGCGCACGGATCATGGCTTCTTTTTGGTGCAGTGATTGTTCTGGCTGTCCTTTACTGTTGTTCGTCGAAACATATCGACGACAGTTCCTATTGTTGCGGACAAGCTTTTCCACTATCGTATAGAGACCAATAAGGCGGTTTAGCTGTTGGTATTCTGCTGCTTGCAGGCAGTGACTTATTAAGGTAATACAGCTCCGCTATAAAAACATTGGGTCGCTCAACGCGCGCCCGCGACAGAATTTGGAACATCGGTATGAATTACGAAACAACTTTGAGCAGTTCGCTGGGTAGCGATGTGGTGGTGGATAACGCAGAACGCAATCGGCGTCGGCGGAACATCGCGCTTATTGTTGTCGCAATTTTGGCCGTTGCGGGTGCCGCTTATTATTTCTTTGGCAGCAGCACCGCGGCACCGACTGACGCTGACAAGGCGGGCCAAGCGCAAACCGTCACCGTGGTTGCCCCTGGTCGCGACTCTGTTGTGCGCGCCATTAACGCAACGGGCACGCTTGCCGCACGCCGCGAAATTCCCGTTGGTGTCGTTGGCGAAGGTGGACGCGTTCTTCAGGTATATGTCGATGCGGGTGAATGGGTGCGCCAAGGTCAGGTTCTCGTCAGCGTTGACCGCTCGGTCCAGACACAGCAGGCCGCAGCGCTTGAGGCACAAATTGGTGTCGCGCGCGCAGACCTTCAACTCGCGCAAAATGAACTCGAACGCGCCATGCAGCTTGTCGAGCGCGGCTTCATTTCAAAGGCGGATGTCGATCGCAAGACCGCAACACGCGATGCGACACGTGCGCGCGTTAACGTCGCCAATGCGCAGCTTGCCGAAACCCGTGCACGCAACGCACGGCTTGATGTCCGCGCACCCGTTTCCGGTTACGTGCTGGAACGCAAAGTTGAACCCGGTCAAACGGTATCGGCAGGCAGCGGAATCCTGTTCCGCATCGCCAAAGATGGCGAGCTGGAGCTGCAGGCAAAGTTAAGCGAAGACGATCTCGGCCAAGTTGCTGTCGGTGTCCCTGCGACCGTCACGCCAGTCGGGACAGATCGCGCCTTCAACGGCAACATCTGGCAGATTGCGCCGATGATTGACGCCCAAAGCCGTCAGGGCATGGCGCGCATCGCACTGCCTTTTGACACAGCATTGCGTCCAGGCGGCTTTGCGTCGGTCGAGATTAAAGCTGGTGCGATGACGGCACCGGTTCTGCCCGAATCCGCGGTGCAAACTGGCCGTGAAGGCAGCTTTGTCTATATTGTTGGCAAGGATAACAAGGTACAGCAACGCCCCGTGAAGGTCGGTTCCGTGACGGCAAATGGTTTGATTATCGAACAGGGTCTTGATGGCACCGAACGCGTCGTTTTGTACGCTGGCGGCTTCCTCAATCCAGGCGAAACGATCAATCCCAAGCTTTTGAAAAAGCAGTAAGTTTTGGACCTTTCGGGATATAAATCATGAATTTAAATAACATATCCGCATGGTCCATCCGGAACCCGGTTGTTCCGATTGTTTTGTTCGTCGCGCTCACCATTGCGGGCATCATGTCATTCATGAATATGGATGTGCAGAACGATCCTGACATCGAATTCCCCGTCGTCGTTGTGTCGATTTCGCAGCCGGGCGCAGCGCCTACCGAAATCACAACGCAGATCACCCAAAAGGTAGAATCCGCGATCCGTAGTGTTCAGGGTGTGCGCAACATCGATGCCAGCTCAAGCGAAGGCAACACGACAGTCAGCGCCGAATTCGAAATTGGCGACGACATCAACGCTGCGGTCAGCGAAGTCAAAAACGCCGTCGACCAAATCCGCAGCGACTTGCCCGACGGCATTTTGGAGCCGCAGATTTTCAAGGTCGCAACATCGAGCGACCCGATCGCCTATTTCGCGGTCGAAGCCAGTGATATGACGCTTGAGCAACTCAGCTGGTTTGTCGATGATACCGTCGCCCGGCGGCTACTCTCGGTTGAAGGCATGGCGTCAGTTAGCCGAAATGGCGGCGTAAACCGTGAAATTCGTATCGTTCTTGACCCTGCCAAAATGCAGTCTCTTGGCGTAACCGCAAGCCAGATCAACAGCGTCCTTCGTCAGCAAAACGTCAACGCGTCGGGCGGACAATCGCAAATCGCAGGATCGCGCCAGTCGGTGCGCGTGCTTGGCAACGCAACCGATGCGTTCGCCTTAAGCCAAACGCAAATCAGCCTTGGCGGCGGTCGTTCAATTAAGCTCGCCGACGTTGCCGAGGTCACTGATGGCTTCAGCGAACAGAGGTCCATGGCATTTGCCGGCGGCAAGCAGGTCGTCACCTTTGGTATGTCACGTGCCAAGGGTGCGTCCGACGTCACGGTCTTTGACAACGCGATGGTCAAAATCGCCGAGATCGAAAAAGAAAATCCCGGTGTGAATTTCATCACTTTGTTCAACAGCGTCGATTACACCAAGGGCCAATATAAAAGCTCAATGGCTGCGATGATTGAAGGCGCATTGCTCGCCATCGTCGTTGTGTTCCTGTTCCTGCGCGATTGGCGTGCGACGATCATTTCCGCGATTGCCATTCCGCTGTCCGCTATTCCGACTTTCTGGTTCCTGGACCTGTTGGGCTTTACGCTCAACACCATGTCACTGCTCGCGCTTGGCCTTGTTGCCGGGGTGCTGGTGGATGACGCGATCGTGGAAATTGAAAATATCGTCCGGCACATGCGCATGGGCAAATCCGCCTATCAGGCGTCAATTGATGCGGCCGACGAAATCGGCCTTGCCGTGGTCGCAACGACATTCTCGATTGTCGCGGTATTCCTGCCCGTGGGTTTGATGCCGGGGGTCGCGGGGCAATTCTTCAAAAATTTCGGCCTGACCGTTGTGGCTTCGGTGCTCATGAGCCTTGCCGTCGCGCGCATGATTACCCCGATGATCGCCGCTTATTTCCTCAAATCCGCCGGCATGGCCGAACATGGCGAGGCGAGCTGGATTGACCGGTACATGAAAATCCTACGCTGGTCGCTTGGCCATCGCCGCTGGATGATGGGTATTGGCGCAGCCGCTTTGGGCCTGACCGTCGCGTTGTTAATCATCCTGCCAAAGCAGTTCTTCCCCGACGGCAATACCGATTTCAGCCGTGTGCGTATTGAAATGGTTCCGGGCACGACGCTTGAGCGGACCCGCGAAGTGGCCAATGAGGCTGCTGCGATTATCGAAAAGCAGCCGGAGGTAAAAACCGCCCTTCAAAGCGTGCGCGAAGGCGGCGCGAGCATGTTCATCACTTTGCATGAAGACCGTGCGCGGACCAGCCAGCAGTTTGAAGAAGATCTGACACCCTTGCTCACAAAAATCGCCGACGCACGCGTTACGTTTCAGGCGAATGGCCCGGGCGGCGGCGGCGGCGGTTCAGGTCGCGACGTTTCGGTTATGTTGTCCGGATCAGACCCCAAAATGCTGGACCGGACAGCGGCAACGCTTGTGGAGCAGATGAAGACGCTGCCCGAACTGCGCGCGCCGCGTATTTCCGCTGATTTGCAGCGTCCCGAATTGATCATAACGCCGCGTAATGACCTTGCGTCACAACTTGGCGTATCAACCGTCGCACTCAGCCAGACAATCCGCGTTGCGACGTTGGGTGACATTGACCAGAATAGCGCAAAATTTTCGCTGTCTGACCGTCAGATACCGATCCGCGTGATGCTTGCCAAGGAATCGCGTCAGGACTTGGATGTCATCCGCAACTTGCCGGTGCCATTGGCGAGTGGCGGTTCTGTGCCACTGTCCCGTGTCGCGGACATCAGCTTTGGCGCTGGCCCCACTTCGGTCCAACGCCGGAACCAGAATTTCCGTATCTTTATCGGCGCGGATTTTGCCCCTGGCATTGTGTCATCGGTTGCGGACGCAAAGATTAACAACCTTCCCATCATGAAAAACCTGCCTACGGGCGTGTCGCGTGCACCCTTTGGTAGCCAGGAATGGGAACAGGAAATGCAGGGCGACTTCCTCGTGGCGCTGATTTCCGGAACCTTGCTGGTGTTCGCGGTGCTGGTGCTTTTGTACCATCGCTTCATGTCGCCTTTGGTCAATATGGGTTCGCTGCTCTTGGCTCCATTGGGTGGTTTGATCGCCCTTGGCCTTGTTGGACAGCCAATCTCCATGCCTGTGTTCATCGGCATATTGATGCTCTTTGGGATCGTTGCGAAAAACTCTATTCTGCTGATCGACTTTGCGATTGAGGAAATGGCGCGCGGCGTTCCCAAGTTCCAAGCCATCATGGAAGCCGGTCATAAGCGTGCCCAGCCAATCGTTATGACCACGGTCGCGATGACCGCTGGCATGGTGCCAACCGCGCTCTCGCTAGGTGGCGACGGCCAGTGGCGCTCGCCAATGGGCACCGTCGTGATCGGCGGCCTGATCGTCTCAACCCTGCTTACGTTGCTGATCGTTCCTGCGGGCTTCAGCCTTGCTGATGGCTTTGAAAAGCGCGTTGGTCCATGGTTGCGCACGCGGTTGCTGACCTATGATCCCGACAAGCATGGCGAAGATGTCGCTCCGCCCGCCGCCACGCCCGCAAAGGCAACTGGCAAAACAGCGGGCAAAGACGACCTCGGCGGACTTCAGCCTGCGGAGTGACGCTTTACTTGGCAGCTTGGCAGGCCTTGGCTAAGGCAGTGATGTGAAATCTGCCGATAAACTGGGACAGTCGGAGAAAATCCGTTACGCCGAGCGCGACGCTGAACTGCGTCAGATGCGGATTATCGCCACGGCCTTGCTGCTGGCGATGGCCGCTTTGTTCGTCTTCGGCAAATATATGGAAACGCGTTATGACGGCCATTGGGGCTTTCTGCGCGCCTTTGCAGAGGCTGGCATGGTCGGCGGTCTGGCGGACTGGTTTGCGGTCACCGCCCTGTTCCGTCACCCGCTTGGCATACCCATTCCGCACACCGCGATCATTCCGAACAATAAAGAACGGCTTGGCCGAACGCTTGCGAGTTTTCTGCGCACCAACTTTCTGACGACCAAGGTTGTTGCGCGCCGCGTGCAGCGCATGGATGTCGCGGGTGCCATGGGCAAGTTTTTAAGCGCACCTGCCGGTGGCGAAGGCCGCATGCGCATGGGTGCCTCGCGCCTGTTGGGTGATATCATCGCCGCGCTGGATGATGAACGGCTTGGCGGTGTAGCCAAGGGCGCAATCCGCAAGCAGCTCGACAAGTTGGATATTGCCCCCCTGCTCGGCCAATTGTTGACCGCGATGATCCGCGAGCGCCGGCATATTCCTGTGCTGGACGGCATCATCAAATGGGCCTCGGCCACGCTGGAGGCCAATGAGCATCTCATTCGCCAAATGGTTGAGGAACGCGCCAACACCATCATGCGCTGGACGGGCCTTGATGACAAATTGGCCAACGCCATCGTCAATGGGCTGAACAAGCTGCTGCACGAAATGGCGGAAGACCCCGATCATCCTTTACGTGCAAAGGGCGAAGAAGGCCTCGCTAGCCTTGCGCACGACCTACGCCATGACAAGGAATTGCAGGCAAAGGTCGCCCATTGGAAGGGGCAGCTGCTCGAAAACCCCGCGATGGGCAAATGGATCAACAGCCTATGGGATCAGGGCCGCGATGGCTTGTTAAAGGCTGCGCGCAACCCCGACGCCGCGCTGGCGGGCAGCTTTGGCGACGCCCTGATCAAGCTTGGCGGCAGGCTTCAGGAAGATTCAGGCCTAAAGCTGCAAATCAACCGCTTCGCGCGCCGCGCGATTGTCGGCACCACCGAAAATTACGGCGACAATATCGTGACGCTCGTTTCCGATACAGTGGCCCGCTGGGACGCATCAACCATCACCGACCGCGTCGAAAATGCCGTGGGCAGCGACCTCCAATTCATCCGCATTAACGGAACATTGGTCGGCGGCATGGCGGGCATCGTCATTCACGCCGTTGGCTTGCTAATTTAAGGTCAGGACCTAGGCGCGGAATACAAGCAGCAGATTGTTCGCTGGCATTTCAACGATCTGGTCGAGGCGCAAGCCATTCTCTTCGGCAGTTTCTTGGAGATTCTCCACAGAGCGCAGGCCCCATTCGGGGTTTTGCTGACGCAAAGACGCATCAAATGCAGCATTGCTCTGCGCAAGGGGAACATCGCGCTGGCGGAATGGCCCATAAATGCACAGTGGTTCGGACGGTCCAAGCGTTCGGGCTGCATTGCGCAACAACCCGGCCGTGGCCGCCCATGGGCTGATATGGACCATGTTGATGCACAGCACCGCATTGGCCTGCGTCATCGGCCAGTCGGACGCGGCATCCAGCAACATCGCAGGCAATACATTCGCCGCATTCTCGTCCGCACGCCACGCGTCAATCGACGCCACCGCAATGGGATCGGGGTCGGTCGGTTGCCATGTCAACGCGGGGAACAGCTTGGCAAAGTGCACCACATGTTCGCCCGTGCCGCTCGCGATTTCGAGCACTAGGCCGCGGTCGGGTAGCAGTTTCGCAAGTGCCTCCGCTATGACGTCGCGATTACGCACGGTCGCTGGTGCGTGCCGCTTTACCTCGGGACCGCGTTCAAACACGAAAGGCTGGGGTGTGGTCATTCTGCCGCAACCGCCTGTTCGGGTTCGCGCCACACGAGCACGGGCTTACGCGCGGCCTGTGTCTCATCCAAGCGACGGCGTGGCGCGTGATGTGGCGCAGATTTCAGCATGGGATCCCCTGCCTTCGCCCGTTGCACGACCGAGCGCATCGCACCAATAAACTGGTCAAGCGTCGCCTTGCTCTCGGTTTCGGTCGGCTCAATCAACATCGCGCCATGCACGACGAGCGGGAAATAGACCGTCATCGGGTGATAGCCTTCGTCGATTAACCCCTTGGCGATATCGAGCGTTGAAAAGCCCTCAGCCAAGCCATTATCGCTGAACAACGCCTCATGCATACATGGCCCGCTATGCGCAAAGGGCGCATCAAGGACATCCTCAAGACTGCGCAGGATGTAATTGGCGTTCAGGACGGCGTCTTCGGCAACCTGACGCAAACCATCGGCACCATGCGACATGATGTAGGATAAAGCGCGCGTAAACATGCCCATTTGGCCATGGAAGGCAACCATGCGGCCGAAGCTTTGCGGATGCCGCGTGCTGGCTGTTTCTTCTTCGACCAGCGTATAGTGCCCGTCTGCGTGGCGCTCGGTAAATGGTATCGGACCAAAAGGTGACAATGCTTCCGATAAAACGACCGGCCCCGAACCCGGACCACCACCGCCATGCGGGGTGGAGAAAGTCTTATGCAGGTTGATATGCATCGCATCGATACCGAGATCGCCCGGACGCACCCGGCCAACGATGGCGTTAAAGTTCGCGCCATCGCAATATACATATCCGCCAGCAGCATGGACCGCATCTGAGATGGCTTTCATGTCCCGCTCGAAGAGGCCACACGTGTTGGGGTTGGTAATCATCACGCCCGCAACATCGGGACCCAACCGCGCCTTCAGCGCCGCCAAGTCGACACGGCCTTCTGACGTTGCAGGAATATTCTCGACCGCATAACCGGCAAAGGCCGCCGTCGCAGGGTTGGTGCCATGCGCGCTTTCCGGGACGAGGATAACGCTGCGCGGGTCGCCGCGCGCTTCGAGTGCCGCTTTGATAGCAAGGATACCGCACAGTTCGCCGTGCGCGCCCGCTTTCGGCGTCATGGCGACGCCATGCATGCCGGTAAGTTTTATCAGCCAAACCGCCAGCTCGTTTATCACCGCTAATGCGCCTTGCACCGTTTCAACGGGCTGCAGCGGGTGGACGTCGGCAAAGCCCTCCATCCGCGCCACTTTTTCGTTGAGCCGTGGATTATGCTTCATGGTGCAGCTGCCCAGCGGGAAGAAGCCCAGGTCGATGGCGTAATTCTGGCGGCTAAGGCGGGTGTAATGCCGCACCGCTTCGGGTTCCGACAGGCCGGGAAGGCCGATGTCGCGATGGCGGGCCAAATTGCCAAGGCGCGGCGTGACCTTCGGCACATCCGCCAGATCAACGCCGGTGGTTCCGGTCGTGCCGATTTCGAAAATCAACGCCTCTTCCAGCATCAGCGCCTTGTTGCCGGTATATGTTGCGGGGCCGCTTTCGCCTGCGCTGCCCATTTCGGGCTTCCAACCGCTTTGATTGATCATGCTCATGCCAAAACCTCCTGCAATGCGGCGGCAAATGTCTCGACATCCTCCATGGTTGCAACTTCGGTCACCGCGACAACCAGACCATTGGCGAGCGCATCTACATCGGGATATAAGCGCCCTAAGGAGACCCCGCCCAAGACTTTTCGGTCGGCCAATGCCCGCACGACGGGGCGCGCTTCCTTTGGCAGCTTCAACGTAAACTCGTTGAAAAATGTGTCGTTGACGAGCTCAACGCCAGCGATTTGCGAAAGCCGGTCGGCGGCTTGAACAGCGAGACCGTGGTTGAGTTCCGCCAATCCGCGCAGCCCTTTTTCACCCAGTAACGTCAGATGAATGCTGAAGGCCAATGCACAAAGGCCTGAATTTGTGCAGATATTTGACGTCGCCTTTTCACGGCGGATATGCTGTTCGCGCGTGGACAGCGTCAGCACGAAACCGCGCTTGCCCTCGGCATCCACAGTCTCACCACATAAGCGACCGGGCATTTGGCGAACGAATTTTTCCTTGCACGCAAACAGCCCGACATAAGGCCCGCCAAACTGAAGACCGACGCCAAGCGACTGTCCCTCACCCACAACAATGTCCGCGCCCATGTCCCCCGGTGCCTTGATGGCACCCAATGCGACGGGCTCGGTGACCACAGCAATCAGCAGCGCGCCATGTTCATGCGCCTTGGCCGCAATCGCCGACACATCTTCAATACGACCAAGAATATCCGGATATTGCACGACAACGCAGCTCGTCTCGCCGTCGATTGCATTCAGCAAGCGTATGCTATCGCTGGCAGGCGAGAGCTCTGGCAAGGCCGTGTCCAGCGTGTCGCCGGTATATTGCGCCATCGTTTTGGCCACGCTGACATAATGCGGGTGCAGCCCTGACGAGAGGACCGCTTTGCTGCGCTTCGTAATACGGCCAGCCATGCCAATGGCTTCCCAACATGCGGTTGAACCATCGTACATCGATGCGTTGGCCACATCGCAGCCAAACAGCCGCGCAACCTGCGTCTGGAATTCGAACAGCATCTGCAGCGTGCCCTGCGCGATTTCGGGCTGATACGGCGTATAGGCCGTCAGGAATTCGCCGCGCTGGATGATATGGTCAACACTGGCAGGGACATGATGCTTATACGCGCCTGCCCCCAAAAAGAACGGCGTGTGCGACGCGGTCATATTTTGCCGCGCGAGATTTGAAAAATGCCGCTCAACCGCCATTTCGCTGGCATGGTTGGGCAAGCCATGGATCGGCCCGTCCAGCCGCGCCTCCGCAGGCACATCGGCGAACAATTCATCAATCGATTTTGCCCCGATGACACCAAGCATGGCCTGACGATCGGATGGGGTGAGCGGCAAATAACGCATTTCAATCTCCATGGCCCGCAGGTTGCGGACTGATTAGCTTAAAGTCCGTCGACAAATGCCTTGTACGCGGCGGCATCCATCAGGCTGTCGAGCTCACTGGTGTCGCTTAGGGTGATTTTGAAGAACCAGCCCTCGCCTTCGGGGTCGTTGTTCACCAGCGCGGGGTCGCCTTCCAACGCGCCATTGCCCTCAATCACGGTGCCGCTGACGGGTGCGTAGACATCTGACGCGGCCTTGACCGATTCCACAACCGCAGCATCGCCACCTTTTTTCAGCGTCGCGCCGGTGGCGGGGACTTCAGCAAACACGATATCGCCCAACTGGCTTTGTGCATAGTCGGTAATACCAACCGTGGCGCTGTCGCCGTCGACTTCGATCCACTCATGATCTTCGGTGAAATAACGGGTCATGTCTGCGCTCCTTTGCGATGATAATGATGTGGGACGAAGGGTAAGGATGAAACCGTGACGGACACACGCTTGCCGCGCACCTCCGCCTCAAGCATGCTGCCGACGGCGTTATGGCCCGCATCGATATAGCCCATGGCGATCGGCGCGCCGACGCTTGGGCCAAATCCGCCGGACGTAATGACGCCCACTTGCGCATCGCCTGCAAAAACAGCTGCGCCTTCACGCACGGGCAGCTTGCCCTCGACCGAGAGCCCGACAAGCTTGCGTGCGGGGCCATTGGCCAAGGCATTTAGGATGCGGTCAGACCCGAAAAACCCGCCCTCGGCTCGGCGGCGCTTCGACACTGCGAATGCTGCGCTGGCCTCGACAGGGTCAAATTCGGGGTTCATATCATGGCCGTAGAGCGGCAGGCCTGCCTCAAGCCGCAAGGAATCGCGTGCGCCAAGGCCAATGGGTTTTACTTCAGGCTGCGCACAGATTTGGTCCGCAAGTGCCTTTGCATGGGCCGCAGGCACCGAGATTTCGAACCCGTCTTCGCCAGTGTATCCCGAACGGCTGATCCACAGCGGCTCGGGATCGGTCTTGGGTCCCCAGAAGAATGAACCGGCCTCCATGAAATAGAGCGCGTCGACACCGGGCACCACGCGTTTCAATGCATCCACGGCCTTTGGACCTTGTAAAGCCAGCAATGCGCGGTCATCCATATGGTTGATGGTGATCTCATCGGGCAAATGGTCCCGCAGATGGCCCATATCGTCCCATTTCACCGCGCCATTAACGACCACATACAGCCCCATAGGCACAGCCGTAATCATCATGTCGTCCAGCACGCCGCCGTCTTCATCCAGAAGCAGCGAGTAACGCATCTTGCCCTCTTTAAGCGCGGATATGTCACCGGGGACCATCGCCTCAAGCGCTTCGGCCGCGCCGTCGCCAGTCAGCATCATCTGGCCCATATGGCTGACGTCGAACAGCCCCGCATTCTCGCGCGTCCAAATATGTTCGACCATGATGCCTTCATATTGGATCGGCATGTGATAGCCGGCAAACTCGACCATGCGCGCGCCTTTGTCGCGGTGCCATGCGTCGAGCGGCAGCTCCAATATTTCGATGGGTTCTAGTTCGAATTCGTCTTCTTCGCTCATATCAGTCCGTTCAAGAGTCGCAGCGACCGACGCCGGTTGGCGCATAGTCTGCTGCCCCCTCTGTCACGGGTACCTGAGAGCTTTATCCGCCTTGGCTGCCAACAACATTGGCAAAGGCAGGTTACACCTTCGGTGGCATGTCGTTGCAAATGGCAAAGACATGCGCTTTCCAGAGTGTCGCAAAAGCCGAAGCGGTCCTTTTGCCTGAGAGATTCCGGGGCGGTTGCTCCTTCGGCGG
>NZ_JBIICH010000048.1:0-15280 GCF_044239005.1 Sphingorhabdus sp.
GCCAGCTTTTCTTCGTCAGTGGGTCCGCACGCCGCGAGCGTTGCCAGCAACGGCAGCAGCATCAGGCTGTGCCGGCGAATCATGATGCGTCGGGACTCCACGCCTCATAATCGCCAGTGGCGCGGGCACGATGGCCGCCGCGCTGTATCGATCCTGCTGGCCGATAGGCACGGTCCGTGCCCGTCAAATTGGCCTCAGGCAGTGTTTCATAGCCACGTACGGGCGGCAAATAGCTTTCCGGGTCGCCATCATGGGTACCATGCAACCATCCGTGCCAGTCGGGCGCAACGCGGCTCGCATCGTTCGCGCCATTGTAGATGACCCAGCGACGTTTGCCGTCGGACGACTGATAATATTTGTTACCCTCGGCATCACTGCCCACAGCTTTGCCCTTACGCCAGCTGTAGATCGCCGTGCCGATGGTGGCACCGTCCCACCAAGTGAAGATTTTACCGAGAATAGCCATGGACCCGCGATTAGGAGCAAGCACGTTGCGGTGCAATCCCTATTTGCCTTACTTTGCGGTCCATTTAACGGTGTCACCCGCCGAAATACCCAGCTCGGCGGATAACCCCCCGCGCAGTTCCAGCACGGCTACAACGGGTTCACCCGATTCAACCGGTATTGTGGAGTACGGAATTGCGTTTTCGGCGATGCTTTCAATCGTGCCGTCTGTCCGGACAAAGATGATGTCGAGCGGGATCACCGTGTTCTTCATCCAAAAGCTTGCCATGCGCGGTTCAGGAAAGGGAAAGACCATGCCGGCATTGTCCGCAAGCTCGGTACGGAACATCATTCCCCGGGCCTGCTCCATCGACGTCTGCGCAAGTTCGACCGTGAACGCCCGCGTTTTTGCGCCACTGGTGACGCACAATGTCACCTGCTCAAGCCCAGCGGCAGACCGACCCGCGCCCGTTCCGGGTTTGCACTCTGCGCTCTGGTTTCCGCCATTGGCAGGCATTGTGCACGCGGCCAGCGAAAGGGCGGCCGCGTAAAGGCCCGTTTTGCCAAGCTTACGTAAATTCATTTAGGCGATCCTTTTTCGATTCTGGCACAGTTAATAGCGGCACTGCCGGCCTGTTTCACAAAACAACTGCCGTTTCCACTTACATTGATCGTTCCGGTTCCGCGATTAAAGATATTGGCCGCTTCGTCGACATGCACGCGGGATTCCCCATTGCCGATATGTTCAAGCCGCACATTGCGCATCGGGACATTGGCTGCGTCAAAATGACCGGTGCCATTCAATGTGACGCGCCCATCACGGATTTTTCCGTCCTGTATGTCGATCCGTCCGTTTCCGTCGATGTCGGCCGAGAATTGGTCGGTGAACAGCCGTTCGACCGAAATGGAGCCGTTGCCCGCCACGAGCATGCG
This sequence comes from Sphingorhabdus sp., assembly GCF_044239005.1. Taxonomy (GTDB): domain Bacteria; phylum Pseudomonadota; class Alphaproteobacteria; order Sphingomonadales; family Sphingomonadaceae; genus Sphingorhabdus_B. The sequence continues at coordinate 1,378 of NZ_JBIICH010000048.1, forward strand.
GGCGGCGTCTTGTTGCTTTACCTCGGAAATTTGCAGGCTTCCATTGCCGCTGACCGTCATTTCTTTAATCGCCTGGGTCGATAGCATGACCTCAAGCGGCTGCGTCATCGGGACGCCCTTTTCGTTGTTCACAGCACCCTGAAGACGCACACGCAATGTCATGCCGACACGTTCCAGCTTCAGGGCATCGAGCACCCTTTTGTCGCCTTTGGCTCTCGCAGATGGCGCTTTGCCCGTTTGCACCTGTACTTTGATGTCGCCGATGACTTGAATATTTTCAAAGCTGGCGACGAGGATTTTGCGTTCGTCGGCCAACGCAGGCCGTTCTGCAAAAAATCCGACGGACAGCGAGATTGCAACAATTAATGTGCCAAACTTGCCTCGCCCCATTCCACCCAGCCAAGCCATTTCGGTGTCCTTTTCATATAATGTCCCTGCGGCGCATCACACACAAAGCCAGCATCCGATATGGCCCCAGTTACCGGTCGGGTCAAATGACATCCGCCAGCAATATGTTTCCAAACCGGCTCAATCCGATTTTGCCAGCTTGCCGCAGCCGGGTCTGGCGCTTTGCCATGCTCCAAAAATATCAGCCGTCCGCCGGGGCGCAGGACGCGCCGGACCTCCGAAAGCGCGGCGGTTGGATCTTGAACCGAACATAATGTGAAAGTGGTGACGACTGAGTCAAAGCTGCTGCTTTCAAACGGCAGCGCCTCTGCAATGCCGTTTGCGAAATTTGCGCTTCGGCCTGATCGCAAGAGCGCATCTTGCGCGCGGCCAAGCAATTCCGGCGATGGATCAACACCCGATAGGGATCGCACCTGCGACCAGTCGTAAAACTGCAAATTGGTTCCGCCGCCGCAGCCCAGTTCCAGAATGTCCCCCGATGCACGCGGAATGACTTTTGCGCGATGATGCATCACCGCAGGCTGCGTGCAGGCGCAACCAATAAGACGGGGGACGACGTGCCGGTCCCACCAGCCGTTCATGCGAGGGTCCCCGAAGGTTTAACATCTTCGACAGCGCGCAAAACCGAGTGTCCGCATGCGGTGATGGCGCGTGCGGCAAACGGCAGGAACAATGTGATTTTACGCATGGGTCAATCTCCTTGTGCATCGTCGTTATGATGCACTTCGGGAATGTAACTCAAGAGCAAATTGCAAGCCGTCCTAAGAACTCAATTCACTTAGAATCTTCGGGATTTTTTCTTTGAAGGGGAAAAATCCCTTGGTCGCATGTGGCCAGAATTTCTCGTCCCAGCTTCGGCGGATTTGGACCAGCGGGACACCTTCCCGTTCCAGACGCGGAGCGCATTTGGCGAGCAGGTCAGCAACCGGACCCACTGGCGCGTAAGGGGTGACAATCTGTTCGGCACCGGCTTGCTTTGCCTGTGTGATTAAGGTTTCGACATTCAGGGTAGCGAGAATATCCGTGGGACATTGAAACGCAGTGCTGACCCGTTCTGCTGCGTCACGTGAAGCGCTTGCGACGAAACTCCGCGCATTGTCGCCCCATAAGGTGGTGGGATCGGCGGTGACAAATGCCGCCTTGATTGCCGTCGAAGGCGTAAAGAGCGACTCTGGGTTTAGGTCATCCGGCGTTACCAACAACAATGCCGGCTTTTGCCTGTCCCATTGCGCTGCGAAGGAAACGGGCTGCGGATTTGCGACGGTCAAATCGGGTGGGATTATAGCCGTCTTTGCCAGCCCTTTTGGTGCAAATCGTCCATTGGTATAGCGCGCGATATTGTCCGTTGTCGCGAGGTATGTTTTGCCAGCGGTTTGCAAGCCAGCCACCCAGCGCCATGATAATGTGTTGCTCGCTGCGTCGGCGTCAACCAAGTGGCGCACGAAAAAGTCAGCACCTAACGCCCATGGCAGGCGCAGTGTAAATATCCAGATGGAGGCAAACCACATTCTCGCGTGATTGTGGAGATAGCCCGTCTCCACCAGCTCGCGTGCCCAACCATCAAAGCCTTCGATGCCGGTCTGCCCAGCTTCGGCGCTGCGGATTGCGCGCGCATTGGGAAAACTATCGCGCTGCCGGTCGCGTTCTTCCTGAAACTGCGTCCACACGGACGGGCGCATTTCCAGCCAGCCCTTCCAATAAGTGCGCCACAATATTTCCTGAATGAACTTTTCCGCTGCTGCCAGGCTGTGTTGCTCCAGAACAGCGTCGACGACCTCCTGCTCGGTAATCATCCGATAGCGCAGATAGGGTGAAAGTTTCGATACGGCGCTGGGCTGCTTGGGCCCCGGATCCGTGTTGCGGCCAAAGGCATAATTTTGCCCCGCGCCGGGTATGAACTGGGCAAGGCGCGCGCGTGCGGCGGTCCGCGAGGCGGGGAAAACATCCGATACCACTGTCATGCCAGCCACTTTTGCAAATAAGGACGGATTTTCAGGAAGCGGACATACAACCGCTCGAATATGTCCAAAATAACGGGATTTCGTGCAAGCCAACCCAGTGGCTTAAGCAGGGGAATATGCCGCCACATCGCCGCAAATGCAGCCGCACCCGATAGCATCACGCCATTTTCACAGGCGTGAAGACGGTCAAGCATCAGCTGCCGGTCGAGCGGGCATATGGCCGTTTCTGGCGCAATATCTTGGAAGTCGATTTTTCGCTGCCAATCGAGACGCCGCATCAGCGCTATTTCACGCACGCACAGCGGACAAGCGCCGTCATACCAGATAATGAGATTGAACATGCCTCTGTTTAGACGCGCCGGAAAGGGACGTCAGGCTGGGCATAATATGGTATAGAAATGCCAAAAAAAGGGCGCCGTTGCCAGCGCCCTTCAAATTTTCCGGTAACGAAACTGGTTATTCCGCTTTTTCGTAATATTGCGGAGCCGCTTCATTCAGAATGGCCAAAATCTTCTGCAGAGCCGCTTTTTCGTCGGTCTTTTCCATTGCCGCGAGCTCGCGCGCCAAACGGCTTGATGCCGCTTCAAAAATCTGACGTTCCGAATAGCTCTGCTCAGGCTGGTCATCGGGGCGGAACAAGTCGCGGGTCACTTCGGCGATCGAAACGAGGTCGCCCGAGTTGATCTTCGCTTCATATTCCTGGGCACGGCGCGACCACATGGTGCGCTTTACCTTAGGCTTGCCGGTGAGCGTATGCATTGCTTCCTTGAGCGTTTTGTCGCTCGACAGCTTGCGCATGCCAACGCCTTCGGCCTTGTTGAAAGGCACGCGAAGCGTCATTTTTTCTTTTTCAAAGCGCAGCACATAAAGCTGAAGCTGCATCCCTGCGATTTCGGAATCCTGAAGCTCGATTACGCGACCAACCCCGTGCTTGGGATACACCACATAATCGCCTACATCAAACATCGCCGCGTTGGACGTCATATTTCGACCTTTCTGATTATTCGGGAGAATAAGCTCGCTGACGACATAATGTCGTCCATAAGACAGTTGGCATTCGTCCCTTACGTCATCATCCGCTCAATCCCATGATAGGAAGGCGGTTATCGACCATTTTTGGCCTGTCAGCGCGGAGTGTAACAGATTCGCCACAAAAGTTCAATGCTGCTGTACAGAGCGTCAATCGTGCGACTTAAATTGCGCTTAATTTTCGCACGCGATCATCATGTTCGGCAAACACGGCATTGCTAATCGGCTTGATATCCGCCGAGTTCATCCAGCATAGGTCCATATGGCCAAGAACGCGGTCATCATGGCTTCTTATGGTGACCGGCAGGATGGGTTGATGATCCAGCTCATCGACCAAAACCGGATTGGATGGCACGCCCGTCCCCCATTTTTCGCCCCATTGGCGCAACGCAATCATCGTGGGCAGCAGATCCAGCCCTTTTTCGGTCAGGCGATATTCCACTTTACGACGGTCATCAGGGCACGGCGTACGATGCAATATGCCGCTTTCGCTCAATCGGCTTAAACGGTTGGCCAAAATGTTGCGCGCAATGCTGATTTCCGTGAGGAAATCTTCAAAATGGCGGATGCCATTGAAGGCAGCGCGCAAGATCATGAACGACCATCGTTCGCCCATTGCCTCAAGTGCGGTTGGTAGCCCACACTCGGTAATATCCTGTAGTGACTCGCGCAAATCGCCCATATATTAAACCCCCGACACATAGGGTGAGCCGACCCGAAAAATTTTGCAACCCCATTTAAGTTTTAAGTTGCAACTCGAAACCTAATCTAATAAGTAGCGATTCGCAACTGGTTTTCCAGAGGCGCAAAACGAAGGTTTGGAAACAGAATGCCGGCCACCGTTGTGCTCTGTTATCAAAGCTAAAAGGATAAGATTATGACTCTCTCCCAAGTTTCCGCCCGTTTGGGCGCACTCGCTGCCGCATCTGTGATCAGTGCTACACTGCTGTTCGGTGTTCCAACGCAGGCGCAGGCTGCAAGCAACAGCGCATATTACAAAATCGAATTGGCGCAGCCAGCCGCATCGAAGCAAGAATTGCTGCGTAGCGTAGTCGTAAAGTGCGAAGGCACTGCATGCCGCGCGCCAATGGCTTCGACTGCCGCAAAGAATATGTGTGTCAGTGTCGCCCGCAAATTGGGTTCAGTTTCTGCTTTCACCGCCGGTGATCGCGTCTTTACAGCCGACGAACTCGCAGCCTGTAACGCTGGCGCTTAATTGGCCAGCCTCTCAATAAGCACATTCGGCTCTTCTCTCCTCCCAACTAGCCCGCGACAATTTTATTGACGCTTTGAGCCGAGACAACTGCACCGGAATATGGCCATACGCCCGACGTCGCGGACGCCATGTTCCGGTGCATTTTTTGTTGAAGCAGGCGTTCTCACATGCGCCATGCACAAGCAGCCAGCGCATAATTTGTTGTTAAATCGACTATGTTTTTAAGTTTCTTGTTGCAACGCAGCGCAAAAGCCACATCTTGGAGGCTATGATGCGGCAATATGAATTGGTTGAACGGGTGCGGGCCTATATCCCGGATGTTGATGAGGATCGGCTTAACCGAGCCTATGTCTTTACGGTTCAGATGCATGGTGCGCAGAAACGGGCATCAGGCGACCCGTATTTCAGCCATCCGGTCGAAGTCGCAGGTTTAATGACCGACCTCAAAATGGATGAGGATACGATCATCACCGCGCTGCTCCACGACACGGTGGAAGATACGCTGACCTCAATCGAAGATGTCGAACGCCGCTTCGGTTCCGAAGTCGCGCGGCTGGTCGACGGCGTTACCAAGCTTTCGAAAATCGAAGCGCAAACCGAAAACGAACGCGCTGCCGAGAATTTGCGCAAATTCCTGCTGGCCATTTCCGATGATATCCGCGTGCTTTTGGTCAAGCTTGCGGATCGCCTGCACAATATGCGGACGCTGCATTTTATCAAAAGCCCCGAAAAACGTCGTCGTATCGCCAAGGAAACGATGGATATCTATGCCCCGCTGGCGGAGCGGATTGGCATGTATGAATATATGCGCGAAATGCAGTTGCTCGCGTTCGAACAGCTGGAACCCGAAGCATATCAGACGATTACAGGACGTCTGAAACAGATCCGCGAAAAGGCCGACGTTGAAATTGACCAGATTAACCAGACCATCGCTTGGGAAATGGAACAGGCCGGGCTGAAAATCAAAATCTCCGGCCGCGAAAAGCATCCTTATTCGATCTGGAAAAAGATGCAGGAACGCCATGTTGCGTTTGAGCAGCTGACGGACATCAACGCCTTTCGCGTGATAACCGAGACCACCGAAGACTGCTACCGCGCTTTGGGTGTGCTGCATCGGCGCTGGCAGATGGTGCCGGGGCGGTTCAAGGATTTCGTCTCAACGCCAAAGCGCAACGGATATAAATCGCTGCACACGACAATCATGTTCGCCAAAAACATGCGCGTCGAAGTGCAAATCCGCAGCGCCGAAATGCATCGAAGTTCGGAACATGGCTTCGCCGCCCACTGGGCCTACAAGCAAGCGGATAAGCCCGATGGGCAGGCTGCGTGGTTGCGCGATCTCATCGAAATTCTTGAAACCAGCCAAGATGCCGAGGACATACTCGAAAACACCCGCATGGCGATGTATCAGGACCGGATATTTGCCTTCACCCCAAAAGGCGCGCTGCATCAGCTGCCCAAGGGGTCAACGGTCGTTGATTTTGCGTATGCCGTGCATACCGATCTTGGCGACAAGACCGTTGGCGCAAAAGTGAATGGACGCCATGTCCCTTTGCGCGCGCAATTGAACAATGGCGATATGGTCGAGATCCTGAAATCCAAGGCGCAGGAACCGCAGCAGACTTGGCTTAACTTCGTCACGACAGGTAAGGCGCGCGCCGCCATCCGTCGGCATGTGCGGCACCGCGAACGCGATGAGCTGGTCGCGATTGGGCGCAAGCTTTATGAAGAAGTCGCTGCGCGTATGCCGGGCAAAATCGGCAAGAAAGCCTTAACGGCCGCGGTGAACCGGCTAAAGCTTGAAGACGAGGAAGAGCTGATGCATCGCATCGGCCTTGGCAAGATTAATGACCATGCCCTGATGGAGGCACTGGTGCCTGGTTTTGACGCGGATGGCATCGCGCTTGATTTTCCAAATCAAGAACGCGCCATTTCCATACGCGGACTTACGCCGGGCGTCGGTTACCACCTCGGTGAATGCTGTCACCCCATTCCGGGTGACCGGATCGTGGGGCTGAGGTTGCCGGGCCAACCGGTTGAGGTGCATACGATCGAATGTGATCGTCTCGCTAACGGAGCCGATGCCGATTGGGTCGACTTGAGTTGGGGGCAGGGTAGCGATGGCGCTTCGGCGCGATTGCGCACGATCATCCACAATCGTCCCGGCACGCTGGGTGAAATTGCCGGCATTTTTGGCTATCACAAGGCGAACATCATCAATTTGCGTTTAACTGCGCGCGACGCCGAGTTTCACACCTTTGAAATAGATTTGGAGGTGCATGATTTGCAGCACCTTATGCGGATCATATCTGCGCTTCGTGCGTCCGAGGCTGTGGCGACAGCAGACCGCGTCTACGACTAAATCCAGTCGCCAATCTCATCCCCGGGTTCCGCGTAGACAAAACGTTTGGCCAGTTCAAAACTGTGTCCAGCGCGCAGAAAGGCATTGAGTTGCTTATTGCGTTTCTCTGGCGTTGCAGCTTCTTGGGCAAATGGACCGATACGTTTGCGTCGTGCAAAGTTTTCGGCGGCACTTAATGTGCTTTCTTCCATATGTGCTTTTGCTGGGATGGCATCCGCATCGCCTATACCGCTCGCGCGCAAATCCTCGTTTAAGCGCCGTTCGCCATAGCCACGGCGCACAAATGACCGGCTTCGTGCCTCAGCAAATTGGGCGTCGTTTATATAGCCGAGTGCGGCAAATTGTTCGACCAGCATTGCGATGTCCGCGCTGCGTTCCCCGTCCCAGCCACGCTCGCGAATTTTGCGGTTTAAATAGGTCCCGAGCTTGGCCTGAGTGGTCGCGTATTTGCCAACATAATGCAGTGCTAGCTGTCTCAGTCTCTCGTCATTTAACGGCGGAGCGGGTTTTTTGGCGGCACGTGGGCTGTTCACGCCCTATTCTTGCCACAGTCGGGTCGAAATTTGAACTGGTATCGACGCGTAATGGCTTAGGCTAACAATAAAATTATCGGGCACCGCCCTATTTGCTATGGGAAAAATTATGAGCGAACGCGCATCCACGCCAACGCAGGACAGTTTGCCACGTCGTTTTTCTGACTTTGCGACCTTAGGTGAGGCATTGGATTATGCCGCCCAAGGGCAGCGCGGTCTCAATTTTCACGACATGCGCGGCCAATTGGCGCGTCCTTATCCCTATAGCGAAATGCGCGAAGACGCGCTGAACATGGCGTATCGCTTGATCAGCCATGGTGTCCGTAAAGATGACCGGATTGCCTTGGTCGCGGAGACCGGTCCAGATTTTGCAGCCTTGTTCTTTGGCTGTGTATATGCCGGCGCATGGCCAGTGCCACTGCCATTGCCAACGTCATTTGGCGGTAAAGAAAGCTATGTGGATCAGCTGTCCGTGCAGCTGAAAAGTTGTGACCCCAAGATACTGTTCTTTCCAGCCGAACTTGCCGACATGGCCAATGATGCGGCACGCGCATGCAATGTCGAAGGCATTGATTGGGAGAGCTTCGGCGATCGCATTGCTGTAAAGTCCGATCTTCCTTCGGCGCAGACCCACGAAATCTGCTATTTGCAATATTCCAGCGGCTCGACCCGTTTCCCGCATGGCGTGGCGGTTACCCACAATGCCCTGCTGAACAATCTGTCGGCGCATTCGCATGGCATGGAAGTGACGGAAAATGATCGCTGCGTGTCATGGTTGCCTTGGTATCATGATATGGGCCTCGTTGGTTGTTTCCTGTCGCCCGTCGCAAACCAAGTTTCGACCGATTATATGAAAACCGAAGATTTTGCGCGCCGTCCATTGGCGTGGCTTGATGTTATTAGCGCCGCCGATGGCACGGTCATCAGCTACTCGCCAACATTTGGCTATGATATCTGCGCGCGGCGGGTTTCCAGCCAGACACAGGTCAATGATCGCTTCGACCTCGCAAAATGGCGCCTTGCGGGCAATGGTGCCGATATGATCCGTCCCGACGTCATGCAGGCTTTTGTCGATGCATTTGGCGATGCGGGTTTCAAGGCCTCCTCTTTCCTTCCAAGCTATGGCTTGGCTGAAACCACCTTGGCGGTGTCCATCATGCCACCGGGCGAAGGTATTCAAGTTGAACTTGTCGAAGAGACGGAACTAACTGGCCATCCCGGTGCGCCGGATCGCCCCATCCGTTATCGTGCAATCGTTAACTGCGGCCGCGCTGTAAAAGACATGACCATCGAAATCCGCGACGAAAACCGCAAGCCACTTGCTGACAAGACGATCGGCAAAGTGTGGTGCACGGGGCCTTCATTGATGAAGGAATATTTCCGCGACAAGGAATCGACCGATGCGTGTCTGGTCGATGGCTGGCTGGACACGGGCGACATGGGCTATCTGTCGAACGGCTACATTTATATTGTGGGCCGCGCCAAAGACATGATCATCATCAATGGCAAAAACCATTGGCCACAGGACATTGAATGGGCGGTCGAACAATTGCCTGGATTTAAAGCTGGCGATATCGCGGCTTTCTCCGTGACAACGCCGGGCGGTGAGGAAACGCCTGCTGTGCTGGTCCAGTGCCGTACTACTGACGAAGCCGAGCGGGCAAAGCTGCGTGAGCAGATCCGCGACAAGGTTCGGTCGGTGACTGGAATGAACTGTGTCGTTGAATTGGTACCACCGCGGACATTGCCGCGGACCAGCTCAGGCAAAATGAGCCGTGCGAAAGCGCGTAATCTGTATCTGTCCGGTGAAATTCAGCCCTACGCAATCGCGGCTTAACCGCCTGCAAATATCGAACGGTTGCGGGATAGCTGCGTCGGTCGATGGCCTTGCATTTTGTAAAGGGCTACAGCCTCAGGTGGCTTGAGAAGCCCTAGAGCAGCTCAAGCACTTTTTCTTGCGGTCGGCATAGCCGAACCCCTTTGTCGGTTTCCACAAATGGCCGTTCGACGAGGATTGGGTGTTCAACCATATGATCCAATATGCGATCGGCAGAAGCGCCATCGATCAAACCCAATTCTTCAGCGGGTGAACCACGGGTTCGCAGTGCTTCGCGTGGCGTAAGGCCCGCATCCTTAAACAGTTGTTCAAGCTTCGCACGGGTGAAGGGTTGCTTGCGATATTCGATAATCTCGACCGTCACACCCGGGGTTTCCTGAAGAATGGCGAGCGTCTTACGCGACGTTCCGCAATCGGGGTTATGCCAGATGGTTGCGTTCATGATTATGGTCGTCCCTGATAATGCCATTTGCGTCGCAATGTACCTAAATCGGTGACCCGCAAAAGCAAATGCGCTTTTTTACAATTTTCAATTGCGCATGATAACGATTCGCAATAGGGGCGTGCAATAGAATTGCGAGTCATTTGCAATAACGATAAAAAGGTCGAAAATGCTTCGTCTCTCCTCTTCCGTTTTTGCCTTTGTTTCTTTGGCAATAAGTGCGCCTTATGCGTTCGCCGAAGACGTGGCATATGATGACGGGGCATTTGATAACAGCCGGACCATCATTGTGACAGGTGTCAGTGACGGGTACCTTGCGTCCAATTCCATCACGGCCACAAAAACCGATACGCCGCTGATCGATATTCCGCAGACCATCAATGTCGTGACCCGCGAACAATTGGATGATCAGGCGCATCACTCGCTGGCGGATATATTACGCTATGTTCCGGGTACAACTGTGGGCCAAGGCGAGGGCAATCGCGACCAAATTACCCTGCGTGGGCAAAACACAACGGCTGACTTTTTCTTGGACGGCGTGCGCGACGACGTTCAATATTATCGCGGACTATATAATATTGAGCGGGTCGAAATTCTGAAGGGCCCTTATGCGCTGATCTTTGGCCGTGGCGGCGGCGGCGGTATCATTAACCGGGTTCAGAAGGCTCCGTTGAGTGATGATTTCATTTACGCAGGACAAGCCAGCGTCAACAGTTTTGGCGCATATGACGTTTCGGCTGATTTGAACGCTCCGTTAAGTGCATCCACTGCTGTGCGTATTAACGCGGTGTACGAAAGCCTGGACAGCCATCGTGATTTTGTTGGCGGCGAACGCTATGCTTGGAACCCCTATGTCGCCTTCAGGCTGAACGATGTTTGGAAGCTGGGCCTTTCGTATGAATATGTAAATGACGACCGCACGACGGATCGGGGCATCCCGTCGGTCGCGACCGGTGCGGGCCAACCCAATCGTCCCCTTGCGGGCGTCCGCGACCAGTTTTTCGGCGTCCCCGGTGTCAATCGCACGCGGCTCGAGGCGCACATTGCCAAGCTGCGGCTGGACGGTCAGTTGGCATCAAATCTCAATTTCAGCGGCACCATGCTCTATGGCGATTACGATAAAATCTATCTGAACGTCTTCGCAAATGGCGCGGCCACGGCACAAAATGGAACGGTCGCTCTTGGGGCCTATAGTGACCCCACCCAGCGCGAAAATGTCATTGCTCAAGCGAATGTGGTTTGGGACATCGAAACGAGCGCGCTTGCGCACAAAATTCTTGTCGGCGCGGAGTATGGAGACCAAAAATCAACCAATCGGCGTTTCAATGGGACACTTTCCAACGCGACATTGGGCCTTTCGAACCCTGTTTTCCCAACAGTAGCTTTCAACGCTTTGGCACGTGACAGCGTTTCTGATGTGAAGTTCTTCTCTGCTTATGTGCAGGACCAGATTAGCTTTGGCGAACATATCGATGTCGTTGCAGGGCTTCGGTACGACAGTTTTGATATCAGCGGTGCAGATTTGCTGCCGGCAATCGACCGGCCTTTTGCACGAAAGGATGAAAAGATAAGCCCCCGTCTTGGGCTGATTTTCAAACCGCAGGAAAGCATGTCGCTTTACGGCAGCTATAGCCAATCATTCCTACCGCGGTCGGGTGACCAGTTTCTGGCGCTGACGGTGACACAGCAAAACCTAGCTCCGGAGAAATTCACCAACTTTGAAATCGGCGCCAAATGGGATGTCCAGCCAAATTTAAACCTGACCCTTGCAGTCTTTCAGCTTGATCGCAGCAATGCGACGACGCCGGACCCCTCCAATCCGCTTTCCAGCATCAATATCGGCAAAACGCGAACTCAGGGGATTGAGCTAGCTGCGACAGGACGCGTGACGTCGCAATGGCAAGTAAATGGCGGCTACAGCTATCAGGACGCTGTTCTGGCGGGCAACAATACTGTGCGGCTGGCGCAAGTGCCAAAGCATCAGGCAAGCCTGTGGAACCGGTATGAATTATCTGACGCGTTTGCAGCAGGTGTCGGCATCATCCACCAGTCGAGCCAATATGCCGCAATCCGCACATCCGCGACGACAACCAAATTGCCTGCATTCACACGGGTCGATGCTGCTCTATATTATAATGTGAGCGACCGCTGGCAGCTTCAGCTGAATGTCGAAAATCTGTTCGACACCGCATATTATTCGGACGCGCACAACAATAACAACATCTCGACCGGCGCGCCAATCAATGCCCGTTTCACGGTTAGGGCGAAGTTTTAAGCGCTGGCTGTCGCAGCCGCATGAAGCTTGGCATTGGTGACATAATGCGCAACGCCGATCCGCATCCCCATAACGGCCGCATCGTCGAGATCGCGAACAAAACGCGCTGGCGATCCTGCCCATAACTGCCGGGCTGCAATGCGTTTCCCTTGCGTGAGCATTGCCCCTGCCGCGAGCATGGCATCGCTTTCAATGACGGCACCGTTCATGACCGTTGACGACAGCCCAACAAACGCACGGTCGTGAAGGATGCAACCGTGCAGCATGACATTGTGACCAACGAGCACGTCATCGCCGATGATGGTCGGAAAACCATCTTCAACGCCGGGCATTGGGCCGTCGCAGTGCACGACACTGCCGTCTTGAATGTTGGTTCGGGCGCCAATCACAACCCGGTTCACTTCAGCGCGAATGACGCAATTGTACCAGATGCTGGCCTCCGGTCCGATGGTAACATCACCGATAATGCGACAGCCCGGCGCAATGAATGCGCTGGCGTGAATCTGCGGGGTCTTGCCATTGACAGTGATAATGCTGATGTCGGTACGGTTATTGATCATCGGATTTTCCATAGTGAAAGATGTTGCAACACAGATGAATGATCATCGGTCCACGCACATGTGTCGCCGAGTGCTTCGTGCTTCAGCGCCGTTCATGTTTTACCCGTTCAGCAAACGCGCGGCCAGTGCGGCATGATATGTCAAAATGCCTGAGCAACCGGCGCGTTTGAATGCCATCAGCGTTTCCAGCACCAAGGCATCGCGGTCACCAGCGCCAGCGGCAGCCGCGGCCTCAATCATCGCATATTCACCGGACACTTGATACGCGAATACGGGCACGTCGAATTGGTCACGCACGCGGCGGACAATATCGAGATAGGGCAGGCCGGGCTTGACCATGACGCTGTCGGCACCTTCGGCGATGTCCATAGCGACTTCGCGCATGGCTTCATCGCTGTTCGCGGGATCCATCTGATACGTTTTCTTGTTACCTTTCAGCAGGCCGCTTGAGCCAACGGCGTCACGGAACGGGCCGTAGAACGCGCTGGCATATTTTGCGGCGTAGGACATGATCTGGACGTTGGGATGGCCATGCATTTCGAGTGCCTTGCGAATGGCGCCAATGCGTCCGTCCATCATGTCACTTGGCGCAATGATGTCCGCGCCGGCATTGGCCTGATTTATCGCTTGGTCGACAAGCACGGCCACCGTTTCGTCGTTCAGCACATAACCCGCATCGTCGATTAAGCCGTCCTGTCCGTGCGACGTGTAGGGGTCGAGCGCGACATCGGTCAAAATGCCGATTGCATCGCCATGTGCCTGTTTGATGGCGCGGATGGCGCGGCACATGAGGTTGTCGGGGTTGAGCGCCTCTTCACCGTCCTCGCTGCGCCGTTCTGGCTGCGTGTTTGGGAATAATGCGATGCAGGGGATGCCAAGCTCGATAGCTTCCGCGGCGCGGACAACAATCTGATCAACGGACCAGCGCGATACGCCCGGGAGCGACAAAATCGGCTCTTCAACCGCCTCTCCCTCGGTGACGAACAATGGCCAGATAAGATCTGCCGGCGAAAGCATGGTCTCACGGACCATGGCTCTGCTCCATTGCGTGGCGCGCGTGCGGCGCAGACGGGTGTTCGGGAAAAAGGATGTGTTGCTCATGAAGGACAGGTAGCGGTGTTAGGCCGCATCCTCAATGGCTTATCCTTTGGTTTGCGAATGGTCGACTTGAAGGGTCAGTCGGTCAATTTCACGCTTCGGTTCGTCCGTGCTTTTCGCTTGTGTGCGCAATGGTGCGAGCGCTGCACCGGCCTTGACCGATTTCAGGCGCTGAAGCGTGC
>NZ_JBIICH010000049.1:0-15229 GCF_044239005.1 Sphingorhabdus sp.
CGGTGAGCGAGAGCTTCTCCGTCAGGTCATAGGTCAATTCGCCAAATGCCGCATAATCGCGGTCAACGCGCTTCTGCATGGTCAACCAGATATTGCTGTCGGTTCCGGTAACCGTGATGGAATCGGCGATATTGTCGATGATGTAGTTTTGGTCGATAATATGCGACTGGCGCTGTGCAAACAGACCGCCAATGAACCGCACGGGTGCGTCCGCAGGGCTCGCAACACGCAATTCACCGAAGCTTTTCCTATAGGTGTCAACGCCCTCGATATACTGGTTCGGGTTCACGAGGTTCCCGGCATTGTCATAGAAATAATTGCCGTATCCAGAGAGCGCGTCATAGAAATAGGCATAATCGGAATAGTCCAATTGCGTTTCTGTCTTACGACGCAAATGTCCGCCCGTTGCGGTCACATCCCAATTGCCGATCTTGCCTTCAACGGTCAGCGCGGCCTGAATCCATTTATCGCGGCTGCCCTCAGGGTTATACTGCACCGTTTGCAGTTCACCGGTTGTTTGGCCGGAACGTTCCTGTGAATAGCTGCCCTGGGTGTTCTGGACTTGGCCCATCAGCGTTGGCTTGATGGTCCAATTGTCGTCTAGATCAATGCCCAGCGCCAAACGTGCGCCATATGTTTCAGCGTCGTTAAAGTTCTTTTCAACCAACGCGGTATTGCTTTGGCGAATGCCCGAGCTCGCAAAGGTGCGCGCGCCCTGAATATTGTCGATGTAGCCGCCATCATCACGATACCAGCCGACCAAACGCGCTGCTGCGCCTTCGGCGATTGGCACGTTCACAAAGCCTTCGTAAATCGAACCGAAATCGCCATGCGCAACATTGTTGAGTTCAACGCCCACGCTGCCGTAAAGTCCGGAAGGATCGGGCGCATTTGTGACCAACTTCAATGTACCAGCCATTGAGCTTGCGCCGTACAAGGTGCCTTGGGGACCCGCCAGCGCTTCAACACGTGCAAGGTCATATGCGTGCAAATCAAGCGCGCCCTGAATGGTCGTGATCGGCATTTCGTCGAGATATGTGCCGACGGTCGGCAGCGATGCCGAGTGGTTCGCGTTTTCACCCGACGCTACGCCGCGGAAATACACCTGCGCAAAACCTGGTCCGCCTTGCTGAATGGTGACCGAAGGCAAAAACTTTACAACATCTTGCAATTCGCTGACCTGAAGCTGGTCGAGCTTTTCATTGCCAATCGCGTTGATGGCAATCGGCACATCCTGCAGATTCTGTTCACGCTTTTGCGCAGTCACGACGATGACATTGCTGTCTTCTTCAGCGGCTTGCTGCGCCATAGCCGGCGCTGCGAAGGCGGTTGATGTCATCAGCAAGACGAGAGCTGTTCGGACGTTAGACTTCTGACTTTGTAGGCGCATGCAGCGACCCTCCCTTGTTACCCTAAAATAAATAGGCTCCCAATTGCGTCCCCACGCAATATATTTTCGCTCTATCCGTCGTTTTCATACAATTTTACATTTCTGTGTTGCAACCCAGCAACTATGCTGCGGCAGGATAAATTTCCCACAAATTGCCAAGTGCGTGCTTCAACGGCTCAAGATGCGCCGCATAAGGCTTCCATTGGTCAACGCCGTCGCGGTTGATGGGGCGGCGGACCTGTTCGCTCGACGCCGTGCGCACAGCGCGCTTGTTTTGGTGGAAATTCAGGCACGCATCTTCAAACGGCAGCCCCAGATATTCCAAAAGTTTCCGGATTTCCTGCTCCGGATCTTCCAACAATTGTTCGTGAATGACGCGGTAAACATAGCCCGGTGCAACCGCATCAAAATGCGCCATCGCCCGCACATAATCCGCATAATATTGGCCCATATGGCCAAGGTCATAACTGAACGCCTGCCCCTTGGCGAAATGCTGGCGATAATTGGAAAAGCAGCAATCGAGCGGGTGGCGCCGTGCATCGATGATTTTGGCGTTGGGCAAAATCAAACGGATGAACGCCAGATAATTCCAGTTGTTGGGCAGCTTGTCGATGAAATATGGCTTGTCGGTTTTACGCTGGATGCGCGTGCGCTCGATGAACTCTGCGCCAAGCCTTTCCGTATCATCGGCGGATAGCGCCACGGTCGCATCAATCCAGTCCGACCCGCGCCCTTCACGCAGCGCCATCGCTGGAATGTCGGGCAATTCCATCGTCCCTTCAACCATGGAATGGCTCGCAAGGATTTGCTCGATCAACGTCGAACCCGCACGCGGCATACCGATGATGAAGATAGGGTCTGGCGCCATATGCCCTTGCCCCGCGCGCGCTTCCCAAAATGGCGTGGTGAACTGCGCCTCGATTTGGTCGACCTGCGTGCTTACGCTTTGCGGATCATAATTCAGCTCCGCACTGCGAAGCGCATTGCCCTTGGCATAATGGGCAAAGGCGGCGGCATGATCCGCGCGCTCTTCGCTTGCCTTGCCGAGTGCAAAATGCAGGTGAAACGCGTCCTCCGCCACCAATCCGGCCGACGTCAGCGCGGCATCCATCGCCGCAACATCGTCATCCGAAAACTGGTAGGTTTTTAAATTGGCAAGGCTCCAATACACTTCGCCCAGCGTTGGTTCCACCGATATGGCGTGACGATATGCCGCAACGCTTTCGTCCTGATTACCGACGGTTTTGAGCATATGGCCATAGCTCATCCACAATTTGGCATGATCGGGGAAACGCGCGGTCAGTTCCTGATACAGCGCGATGGCCTCTTCATAACCCCCAATCCGCCCAAGAGCCGCAGCCTTCAAATTTTGCTGCACCGGATTGTCACCGTCTTCGGCGAGCACGGCATTCAGATGCTCAAGCGCCTCTGGGAACCGGTTCTGTTTATACAGCACCGTTGCCAGATTGGCACGCGCAGCGCCAAAGTCAGGCGTCAGCTCAAGCGCGCGGCGAAGCAATGCCTCGCTATCTTTCAACCGGCCCACACGCGCGGCCAATTCCGCCATCATGCGAATAGCGGCAACGTCCGTCGGCGCATCACGCAAATGACCGCGCAACAGCGGTTCTGCATCCTCCAACCTGTTTTCGGAAAGCGCGACAGCCGCCGCCATAAGGTTCGGATTGCGTAAAGCAGCTTCGATGGCGGGGCGGGCAGATATTTGGTTCATTGCAGACGGTCTATGCGATGAAGCGAGACTTTTGAAGCGGCCAAATCATCTGCCGTATCAATGTCGCATAATGTGCCCGCAGGTGCGGTTAGTTTTTCGGCACCAGCCAGAATATGCCGCGCCCCAGCATCGCCAACTGTCGCCAGCAAATCCGGCCAATGAGATCGCGGAAATATAGCAGGCGGCATGGGCTGGTGTCCGTCAAACGATGCCACCACATTAACGGTGCAAGCGGCCATCAACGCTTCAACATGGGTAGCCTGCACAAACGGCATATCGGCCAGCGCGATAAGTAAAGCCTGCGCATCGGTGCGCAACGCCGCCTCAACCGCGAGATGAAGCGAGCCCGATAGCCCGATGCCGGGGTTCGGATTGTCGACAATATCAAAGCCCAAACGCTGATAATGCGCTGCAATAATTGCGTCGGGCTGACACACTGCGAAATGCGCTGCTGCCGCAATGCTGACCAGTTCATTCCCCGCACGCGCACCCAGTGGCGCTCCTTCAAAATCCGCCATCAACTTATCAGCACCAAAACGCCGCGCATTGCCCGCCGCCAGCAGGACGATCGCCACGTCCTTCGCCTGCATCAACGCAACCCTTGGTTGAACGCGCGGATCATGCCGCCCGCGATAGACAGCGCGATTTCGGGCGCGCTGATGGCGTTAATCGCAACGCCCGCTGGCCCCTCAATGCGCGCGCATTGTTCTGCGCTCACACCCGCCGCCGAGAGCCGCGCAAGACGCGCCTGATGCGACCGGACGGAACCGAGCGCAGCAACATAGGCCGCAGGGCTCGCCAGCGCCGCCGCCAGCGCAGGGTCGTCGATTTTGGGATCATGGCTAAGCGTCACAATCGCGCTTCGGCTATCGGGCGCAAAGGCCTTAACCGCGTCGTCGGGCCAGCGATCATCCAACCGGATCCCGGGAAAGCGTTCCGCAGTTAAAAACCGCCCACGCGGGTCGCACAAAGTGACATCCACCCCCTGCGATGTCGCAATGGCGGCAAGGGCCGATGCAATTTCGACCGCGCCCACAATCAGCAAACGGCGCGGCGGATGGTAGATATTGACGAAGCCAGTACCCGCATCATCGTCCAGCAAGGCACTTCGGCCCGATTCCAAATCCGTCACAACCGACCGCGCCGCACCTGCCGAACGCGCCTCCATGATATCGGCAAACAGATGCGCCGGAAATCCATCGGGGGAAACCGGCTGGACCAGCACCTGAATATCCCCGCCACAGGGCAGGCCAACGTCCCACGCCGCATCGTCGGCAACGCCATATCGGCGCAGCACCGGCGGCGCGCCTGCCAAAACCATGTGCGCGCGTTCAAGAACATCGCCCTCGACACAGCCGCCCGAAACCGAACCCACAAAGCGCCCGTCCGCATGCACAAGCATATGCGTGCCGACCGGACATGGCGCGGATTTCCAGGTTTCGACCACGGTCGCAATCGCCATAGGCGCGCCTGCCCAGTCGATTGCGGCGGCAAGGATACGGTCGTGGTTAGCGCTGCCCATAGTCATGGCAATGCGCTAGCAAAGAGGCAGGAGCGTTGCTATATGAAACGCAGATTTGGGTAGGAGCTTATTTGCATGGCAATTCAGACGTCGATCAACGGCAAGCCAGTGGCGCTTGCGGCGGAGCCGGACACGCCGTTGCTATGGGTCATTCGCGAAGAGCTTGGCCTAACCGGTACGAAATTCGGATGTGGCATTGCGGCGTGCGGTGCGTGCACTGTCCATGTTAATGGCGAACCTACCCGTTCGTGCAGCGTTCCCGTGAGCGAAGTCGCAGGCAAATCGATCACCACCATCGAAGGTCTGAAATCTGCGGACGGCACGCTCCACGCGGTGCAGCAAGCATGGATTTCTGCGCAGGTTCCGCAATGTGGCTATTGCCAGTCGGGGCAGATTATGGCCGCTGTGGCGCTTATCGAAAAAACGGGAAGCCCAAGCGATGCACAAATTGATGAGGCGATGACCAACATCTGCCGCTGCGGCACCTATCCACGCATCCGCAAGGCAATACATGCCGCGACAGGGCAAGCGGCGAAAGCGGCGAAACCTGCAGCAGGAGGCGCATAATGGCTGACAACCCAACAGCAGAAATGCAAGCAGCCGCGCCAGCAAAGCGCAAGGGCGTCAAGCGCCGTGCCTTCCTCATTGGTGGTGTCGCCGTCGTCGGTGCAGGCCTGTTCGGTATTTCCATCGCCGACAGCAATGCCGCCAAATCCGCCAAGGCGCGCCTTGAAAGCGACGGCGGCCACAGCTTTGCCACCTGGCTAAAAATTGGTGAGGATGACAGCATCACCATTTATTCGCCGCACACCGACATTGGTCAGGGATCGAACACCGGCCTTGCCCAAATGCTGGCCGAAGAACTGGATGCTGCATGGGATCAGGTGCGCGTTGTTTCTGCACCCGCCGAACCGGCATTCGCCAATGTGGGGCTTGGACGCGCTTTCCTTGCCGATATGACGGGGCAACCCGCGATCATTAATGGCATTCCGCAATCATTTCTGTCCTTCATCGCGCGGCAAATGAACCTTCAAATGACCGGCGGCTCCACGGCGTTGCGGTTCACAGGCCGGGTGACCTTTCAAAATGTCGGCGCGGCGACGCGGCTGGCATTGGTTGAAACCGCAGCGAAGCGACTGGCAGTTCCAGCGGATGAACTGACGACACAGGACAGCCATGTCATCCATGCCAAATCCGGCCGTGCGTTGCGCTATGGCGAACTGGCGGCGGAAGCTGCGACCTTGTCGCTCGATAATGCGCCGAAGCTAAAGGATCCATCGCAATATCGCATCATGCGCCAATCGATGCAGCGGCTCGACATTCCCGCGAAGGTCGATGGCAGCGCGCAATATGGCATCGACTTTTCGGTTCCTGATATGCGCGTCGCAACGATCATGGCTGCGCCTGTGCGTGGCGGCAAATTAACGTCTGTAGACACGGCGCCTGCCCTCGCGGTCAAAGGCGTCGAGAAAGTCATTAAGCTCGATGATGCGGTTGCTGTCGTGGCGAAAGGCTATTGGCCCGCCATTTCCGGCCTGCGCGCGCTCACCCCAGAGTTTTCGGACGGCGGCAATGGCGGCATTTCTACCGCGTCCATTTTCAAAGCGCAGGGCGACCTGATGGCCAAGGGTGAAGCCGATAGCACAGCCGGCGATGGTGATGTGCAGGCTGGTCTTGGGGCACAACCGATTGAAGCGAAATATCAGGTGCCATTTCTACACCACGCGATGATGGAGCCATTTGCCCTGACCGCCCATTTTAAGGATGGGAAGCTCAACATTTGGGGCGGCATGCAGGACCCACTTGCGACCAAGATGATGGCCGTCGAGGCATCCGGCCTCGACGCGGATAATGTGACCTTCCACCCCATGATGATCGGTGGCAGCTTCGGCCGCCGTTTGCCCATGTATATGGAAATCGTCGGTCAGGTGACAAAGCTTGCGATGCAATTGCCTTATCCGGTGAAGCTTATCTGGAGCCGTGAGGAAGAAGTCGTCCAAGGCGCATATCGCCCGCAAAGCTCCGCCGCGCTGAAGGCGTCGTTGACGAAAGAAAAGCGGATAACGGCATATCGCAACGACTATGCCCAACCCGAAAGCGCCGAGAGCGAAACGGTATTTCCTTATGCCCTGCCCGCGGTATCACGCCGGCACTTTGCGCATGTTTCGAACCAGCAAACGGGTGCATGGCGTTCGGTGAACTCGACGCAGCAGGGCTTTTACAATGAAAGCTTCATGGATGAGCTGGCCCATGCGGCGGGCGAAGATCCGGTCGTGTTTCGTCGCAACCATTTGAAAGCAGGGTCGCGGCATGTGCGCGTATTGGACGAGGTGGCTGCGCGCAGCGGTTGGGGCTCCCCCCTTCCCGCCGGAACCGGCCGCGGTGTTGCACTGGTCGAAAGTTTCAGAACCATCGTCGCGCAGGTAATCGAGGCGTCGGTCGGTGACGACGGCATGCCCAAAGTGCATAAGGTAACAACGGTCGTGGACGCCGGAAGCATTGTTAACCCGGACGCCGCCATGGCACAGATTGAAGGCGGCATCATCATGGGGCTTTCGTCCGCAATTGGTGAGGCGATTACGCTTGAAAATGGCGCGGTTCAGCAAAGCAACTTGGCCGACTATCCGTTGCTGAAAATGGCAGGCGCACCTTTGGTGATGGATATCCACTTCTTGAACAGCGGTGCGGATATGGGCGGCATTGGCGAACCCGGTGTTCCTCCGGCTGCCCCGGCTTTGGCCAATGCGCTGTTTGCTGCCACCGGCAAGCGCGTCCGCAATCTGCCGATACTAACCCAAGCGAAGGCCTAATTTGCCGCACGCACGTTTGTTGAAGCCAACGGACAATCTGGAAATCGCCGAGACATTGGCGCGCGCGTTCCAGACCGAGACCGGATGGAGCTATGTCATTCCAGACGCGAAGCTGCGCGCACAGCGGCTTACGGGCGTGTTCCATTTGTTCTTGCGCGACGAACATCGCAAAGGCGCGGTGTATGGAACCGACGGCATAGAGGCCGTCACTTTATGGCGTGGTCCGGGGAATGCGCGCGATAGCATGTTGGATTCCGCGCGGCTGATCGTGCCGTTCGTCCAGCAGCTGCGCTTTTCGATATTTCGCGGTCTTGAAGTCGCCGACCTCATCGAAAAGCATCTGCCAAAAGAGCCTGTCTGGTATTTACATTATGCGGGATGCGACCCGGCCTATCAGGGCAAAGGCTATGGCGGCGCTGCCATTCGTGCAGGGCTGGAGCGGGCAGATCAGGATGGATTACCTGCCTATCTGGAAACCGCAGACGAACATAATATCCCATTATATCAAAGCTTTGGTTTTGCTATCAAGCATAGCTGGCAAGTCCCCGAAGGCCCGCAATTTTGGGGCATGCAACGCCCGGGCAAGACCCGCCACTAAATAGCGCCGGCGCCCATAGCCGCTGAATCCCTTGCCCTCGTTACAAAAGCGGCGTAACCTTTGCGCACGCACCAGGTCTGCGCGAGAGCGTGGATAATAGGGAAGCCGGTGGAAATCCGGCGCTGTTCCCGCAACTGTAACCGGCGAGCTTTTGCTCCATATGCCACTGGGGAAACGGGTAACCGTGAAACTGGGAAGGCGGGGCAAGAGCATTGACCCGGGAGCCAGGAGACCTGCCTGATTGCGGTTTGTCCTTTGTGCTTGCGGGATACTGGCGCAATCGGGGTTTTCCTCCGCGTGACGACATTTGTTGGACGTCATGCGAAGGAGATACATCCATGACCTTGTTAAAATATTCGGCTGCGGCGCTTGCGCTGCTGCCGGCGTCTGCAATGGCGGATACATGGGACGACGTTATCGTTGTCACCGCGAGCGGATTTGAACAACCGCGATCGGAGACCGGACAAGCGATTGACATCGTTGACCGCGAACGGCTCGACCAATTGCAAAGCGCGACCATCGGCGATGCGTTGCAAAGCGTGCCCGGCGTTACCGTTGCGGCGCGCGGCGGCCTTGGTGGTCAGACGAGCGCGTTTTTGCGCGGCGGCAACAGTTCGCAGACGCTGGTGCTCATCGATGGCGTGCGGATCAATGATCTCACCAGCCCCAATGGTGCGTTTGACTTTGGCACGCTGATGACGGGCAATATTGGTCAGGTGGAAGTCCTGCGCGGGCCAAACTCGATCATCTGGGGCAGCCAAGCAATTGGCGGTGTGGTCAATATCCAATCGCTCGCGCCGGCCGATGGTTTCGAAGGACGCTTTGGCGCGGAATATGGTGCCGCCGATACCAAAGGGATGAACGCACACATCGCCGGAACCGGTGGCCTGTTCGAAGGCAGCTTTGGCGGGTCATATGTCGATGCCCAAGGCATTTCCGCTCTGGCGGGCGGAACCGAACGCGATGGCTTTGAAAATGTCGCGGGCAATGGCCGGTTGAAGGTTAACATCAGCGATGCCTTCAATCTCGATTTCCGCGGCTATTATAACCACGCGACGGTGGAATATGATTCCGCCTTTGGGATCGGCGCGAATGCCCTGCCCGTCACCCAAAATCGGCAATTTGTCGGCTATGTCGGGGCGAATGTCGTTGCGCTCGATGGCCGCATGCAAAGCCGCATTGCCTACACACGAACCGATATCCGGCGGCTTGGCACGGACCCAGTGGTGTTCAGCTTCAACAACTTCATTGTCCGTGGCAGCATCGACCGCGCGGAATATCACGCCGCGTTTGACGTCAGCGACGCCCTGACCTTTACCGCTGGTTTGGAGTATGAACGGTCGTTCGCCAGCACATCTTTTGAGGGCGCTGCAGCCGACATCGCGCGCAACCATGTCATCAGTGGTTTTAGCCAGATTATCGTTCGCCCTGTTGCTGGGCTGACGCTGACGGGCGGGGTCCGGCATGACCAGTATAAGGATTATGGCGGGCAAACGACATTGGGCGGCAATATTGCCTTCACCCCCAATGAGGGCCGCACCATGTTGCGCGCCACCTATGGCGAGGGCTTCCGCGCGCCGACGCTCAGCGAAGGTCAGCCACCTTATGGCAACCCCGACCTAAGGCCCGAAACCGCGCGCAATTTCGACCTCGGCTTCGAACAGCACATATTGGATGGAAAGGCCGAGTTTTTCGCGACCTATTTCAACCGGCGCAGCACGGATTTGATCGCATTTTCCTTTGCGACATTTCAGTCCGAAAATATCGACCGCGTGAAATCAACCGGCGTGGAAGCTGGCTTCAACCTGAACCCCAGCGACCGATTGGACATTCGGGCGAGCTACACGCTGGTCGACGCTGTTAACCGGTCTGGGGGTGCGAATTTCGGCAATCGATTGGCGTTACGTCCGCAACATAGCGGCAGCCTGACGGTCGACTGGCAAACACCCATCGGCCTGTCGGTGGGCAGCAGTGTGTTATTCATCGGCGATAGCTTTGACGATGCGTCAAACAGCGTAGCACTTGATGGCTATACGTTGGTTGGTCTGCGGGCATCATTGCCGATCAACGACAGGCTTGAGCTTTATGGCCGCGTCGATAACATATTCGATGTGCAGTATACTGTCGTGGCAGGATATAACAGCTTTGGCCGCAATGCCGCGGTTGGCGTCAGGGCCAAATTCTGATGCGAACCAGTTGGTGCATTTTGCCCCTATTGGCACTGGCCGGATGCGCCAACCAAGGTGCAATTGTGCCCGATGGCATTGTCTCCAACAACCCGTGCATTGACGCCGTGCTGGCCGAAATCGCGTTGCCCGGCCAAGTGACTGCCGTCAGCGAATATTCGCATAATCCCGATAGCGCATCTGCGCCTTTGTCATGGTCCATGCAGTATCCCGCCATCGGAGCAAGCGCAGAAGAATTGCTTTTGGCGCGCCCGAAATTGGTGCTGACCGGCAATTTGGCATCGTCGGGTGCAAATGCCGTGCTGGCGCGCGCGGGGATTAAAACAGTGGCGGTCGGCGTAGCGCCGACGATTGCGGAGGACATCGGGCAAATCCGCACGCTGGCGAAAGCCGTTGGCAGGGTGGAGGCGGGTGAAAAACTGGTTGCACGCATAGAGAATGCCTTGCCAAAACCCGCGAAGGCCCAGCCGCCGGTTTCAGCAGTGATCTGGCAAAATGGCGGGTTTGTTGCCGGCAAAGGCACCTTGCAAGACGAGCTGTTACAGCGCCACGGATTTCGCAATGCCAGCACAGATTTTGGGCTGGCCTCATGGGGCATATTGCCGCTGGAGACGCTGATGCGTAACCCGCCGACGGTCATTTTCATGCCCACCAGCGCGCAGGGCGAAGATGCCCGCGCGCTTACCGCCCGGCAAAGGCTGTTGCGGCATTTGGGCGACAAAACGCGCATCGTCGATTTTCCCGACAAGCTGTTATTCTGCGGCGGTCCGACAATCGTTAAAGTATCCGCGATCTTGTCGAAGACACGGGCATCGCTCAATGCGCGCGCAAGCGGAGGTGGCCAATGACGTCGCGTTTCATGACGGGTCTTTTGCTTTGCCTCACACTGGCGGCGTTCCTGCTTTCGCTAATGGCGGGGAAGGTCTGGATTTGGCCGATGTCGTGGGCCGCCGACAATGCCGATGGCTGGATTTTCCTGGAGCTTCGCCTACCCCGCGCGCTTCTTGGGCTTTGCATTGGCGCCGTCCTTGGGCTGTCGGGCGCGGTGTTGCAGGGCTATTTGCGCAATCCACTTGCCGACCCGACCGTGCTGGGGGTTTCAGCCAGCGCAGCTCTGGGCGGCGTTCTGGCAATCTTCTTGGGCATCAACCTTGTGCCCTTTGGCCTATTCGGCTGTGCGATGATCGGCGCGGGCGCCAGCATCCTTTTGCTGCTGGCAATCGGCCGCGGTGGCGGGCCAATCGGGTTCATATTGGGCGGCATGGTCTTGTCCACGCTGGCGGGTGCATTGACGGCCTTTGTCATCAGCATTGCCCCGAACCCATTTGCCGCCAGCGAAATCATTAACTGGCTGATGGGCGCACTGACCGACCGGCTGATGGAGGATGTGCTCACCGCGCTGCCGTTCATGGCGATTGGCGCGCTGTTATTGTTGACCACCGGCCGCGCGCTGGATGCGCTGACCTTGGGCGAGAATGGCGCCAGAAGCCTTGGCGTCGATCTGTTCCGGCTGCAGTGGCTGATCGTCCTTGGCGTTGGCCTGTCGGTTGGCGCATCGGTCGCCGTGTCGGGTGTGGTCGGCTTTGTCGGGCTAATCGTGCCGCACCTCATACGCAGCTTTTATGGCGAACAGCCGTCCCGCATTTTGGTGCCTTCTGCCTTGGGTGGCGCAATTTTGACACTCACGGCGGACAGCCTTGTGCGCCTCATCCCCGGCCCCGGTGAAATGCGGCTTGGCATTGCCATGGCCGTCCTTGGCGCGCCGTTCTTCCTGCTGCTGCTGTTACGCTATCGCAAGGGTGCAGCATGAACCTGAATGTCCAAAATCTCGGCTTCGCCCATGGCCGCACAGCGACGCTTGAGGGAATCAATGCCACGTTTGAAGCGGGAAGATTCAGCGTCATCCTTGGCCCCAATGGTGCAGGCAAATCGACATTGCTGGCCTGCCTTGCGGGTCTGCGAAAGCCAAACAGCGGCGCAGCAAAGCTTGGCGACGAAGATATTGCGGCAATGCCCGCACCGACGCGGGCCAGGCGCATTGGACTGCTGCCGCAAGGTGCAGAAACGCATTGGGCTATCACGTCCGAAGCGTTGGTTGCGCTTGGCCGCATACCGCATGCGCGCGGTGCAGGGGCGTCGGCCGATGACCGCAGGGCCATTGCCGCCGCGATGCACGCAACCGCAACCGATGGCTTTGCGCACTGCCCTATTACCGAGTTATCCGGCGGCGAGCGGGCGCGTGTCTTGCTGGCGCGTGTGTTGGCGGGTGAACCGGAATGGATACTCGCCGACGAACCCTTGGCGAACCTCGACCCCGGTTATCAACTCGATATCCTTGATCTGTTGCGGCAGCAGGCGCGCAGCGGCAAAGGTGTCATCGCGGTCCTGCATGATTTGCACCACGCAGTGCGCTTTGCGGACCATGTCGTGCTTCTGCATCACGGTTCCATCTTTGCGCAAGGTGCGGTTGATGATGTCATCACCGCGCCAAACCTCGCGACCGTATACGGGATTGACGCGCTGCTTTCCAAAGGCGAGGATGGGACAACCCAATTGTTGATTAAAGGCAAGATGCACTCATGAAATATGCCCTCCCCATATTCGCCCTGCTTCTTTCGGGATGCGCCAGCACGGTCACCCCGCCGCAGGCCGCACCAAAAAGCGCGCAGGAGGCATTGCGCCCATATTATGCGGCGCTGGACGTCAAGCTGCCCAAGGCACCAGCCAATCCAGCATTGTCTGCGGATACGGTTATCACACGTTTTGCATTCGGCAGCTGCCTCAACGAAAATCGCGATATGAAATTCTGGGACGTGATTGCCGCGCAAAATCCGCAGGCGTTTCTGTTGATCGGTGACAATGTCTATGGCGATATACGGCCAACAAATGGGGCGGACATTCCGACGCTGGCCGCGAGCTATAAAAAGCTGAACAGCCGTGTTGAATTTGACCGATTCCGCCGCAGTGTCCCCATGATGACCACATGGGATGACCATGATTATGGTGCCAATGACGCTGGCGGATCGTTCGCGTTCAAGGAATGGGCCGAAAAAGCCTATGAGACCTATTGGGGTGCATCCGACGAAGTACGCGCCCGCCCCGGTGTGTATGAAAGCCGGATTATTGGTCCACAGGGCAAGCGGGTGCAGTTCATCATCCTCGATGCGCGCTTTTTCCGTTCCGACCTCGCCTCCATGCCCTATCGCGATCCATCGCCTGCGCTTGGCTGGTACATCCCCAACATGGATCCCAAAGCGACGGTGCTGGGCAGTGCGCAATGGGAATGGTTGGCACAGGAACTGGATAAGCCCGCAGACGTGCGCTTCATCATTTCATCAACGCAGGTGATAACCGACGCGCATAATTTCGAAAGCTGGTCCAATTTCCCTAAAGAGCGCGACCGCCTGTATGCATTATTGAGCCAAAAGCGCGTAAATAATGCGATATTCCTAACCGGCGACCGGCATTCCGGTGGCTTTTACAAGACCAATACGCCGGGCCTTTCCAAGCCGCTATGGGACTTCACGTCCAGCTCGCTTAACTTCGCCTTTGGCAAAGGCGACGGCGGTGACCGCGAACCCGACCCAAGCCGGACAGGTGGTTTTTGGGGCATTGCCAACTTTGGTCAAATCGACATTGATTGGGCCGCAAAAAAGGTGGTCATGACCTTGCGCAAGGATGATGGCAGCGTGATCGAAACGCAGGTTGCTAATGCGATTGATTGATCGCTGAATAATCGACGGCAGCTACCTTTTCCATCACAGCTTCGCGGATAGCGACAGCAGTAGCGAGCGGCAGCGCGATCATCTCCATTGTCCCGCCAGCAATGCCGAACCGAAGGGATGCGAGGCCCTGCCGCCGCGACAACGGGCCTTGCGCAATTTCAACGCTCTGCACCTTCACTTGAGGCGCAATCGTCATCTGTTGCCGCCACCAGCCGCGCTTCACATACAGTTGATGGTCATCCAGCCCGAAACGGTACTGCCGCCAGTCCAGCCAGAAAAGCGCGCAGGGAAGAACCAATAACAACAGCAACAATGTCGTGCGGCCAATGAGGGCGTCCGCGAAAATCACCAACGCAGCCATGGCGGTCAACAGCACGGGCACAATGAACACAAACTGCGTCAGCCAATATGTGGCAACGCCCCTCTGCATTTGTTCGTCACCATCGGGCGCAGCGATTGCGGCGGCTATTGCGATGCGCCACACTTCGTCCAGTGTCGCAAAGGGTGCGGCGACATAGTTGGCCTCTTGCTTGCTGTCCTGCGCGAGGCTGACAAATTTCAGGCCGTGCCAGCCACGGCGTTTCCGGAATGGCCCCGTTTGCACAAGTGCCGCCTGCACGCGGTGCGTGGGCATGATAACGTCCGTGAGTGTGAACAGCCCCCGCCGACGGCGAAACCCCTTGGCGGTTTGGTCCAGCCGGAAACCATGCTCGCGTAAAATCGTGCGCACCACTCCGGTCGCAAAACCAATGAAAATCAGGCTGGTAATGGCACCGAAGGCCAAGATCAGCTGCGCGAACAAACCAACGCCGTTGATCTGGTTCACGCTCACACCGCGCTCTTCGGCCAAACCGATCCAATGTTTGACGTCCCAAAAATCAAAAGGCAGCAAGAAATCAAATTGCTGCGCAAGACCACCGAGCACCGCGAAAATCACGAGTGAAAAGGAATAGAGGCCAAAGACAAACACGCGCTTGCTATCCATCGCAAATATCGGGTGTGCGTCTTCTTCCAGAGGCGCTGGCACATCTGCCGGAGCAGCGACCGCAACCCCAGCCTTACGCGACCGGATTAAAGCGCGCAGGCGGTTTGCTTCCTCCAATGTGACGAAACTCAGTTTCGCATCGTCGCCATCGCCGCCGCCGGTTTCAAACTTGACCTCACCCAAACCCATCATGCGGGCGAGCGGTTTTTGTTCGATGCTGACATCCTGAATACGCTCATAGGGGATGGAGCGTGCCGTCCGGTTCAAAATCCCTTTCTCGACAC
>NZ_JBIICH010000166.1:0-3795 GCF_044239005.1 Sphingorhabdus sp.
GGGGTGATTGCTGTGCTTGCCAGTGCAAGGGCTAAGAAGCTGCGAAACATACAGGGACTTTCCTTTCCGTAAATCTTGGTTATGCCGGATATGTACGCAAATGGACCGATGTGACAAGGTCTCATTGCAGGGAGAAAATGATGCGTAAATTTTTATGGGCGTCTTTGGCGCTTGCCGGTGTGGTTGCAGGCGCAGGTGCGTTGTGGGAGCCATTGGCCGCGACTGAATATGAAACCGCCAAGCGGACCTATGATGCCGAGATTGTGCGCGACGAATATGGCGTGCCGCACATCAATGGCGCGACCGATGCGGACACGGCTTATGGCCTTGCCTATGCCCACGCCGAAGATGATTTTGCGACGATAGAAGATGTCGTGGCAATGACCCGCGGCCGTTATGGCGCGTTGGCTGGCTCGGACGGGGCCAAGGTTGATTATGTCATGCACTTATTGGGCGCGCGGGAAACCGCCGAAAAGCGCTACATGGAATTGTCGCCAGAGGTACGCGCAGTGGCCGAAGCTTATGCGGCTGGGCTTAATTATTATGTGTCGAAGCATCCGGGCGAAGCGCGCTTGTCGAAACTGTTTCCGGTCACTGGACAGGACATCGTCACCGGCTTTGTTCTGCGCGCGCCATTTTTCTATGGCCTTGATAACGCAATCGGTGCGCTGACCGAAGGCAAGCCGCAGCCCAAAGAGAGCGCAGCACCAATGACGCCAATCGGGCGGGATCCCGAAATGAACGGGTCCAATGCCTTTGCCCTCGCGCCAAAGCGTATGGCCGATGGCAAGACCTGGCTGATTTCCAATTCGCACCAGCCTTATGAAGGACAAGTGGCATGGTATGAGGCGGTGACGCATTCGGGCGAAGGCCTTCATATGGCGGGCGCATTGTTCCCGGGGTCGCCCTTCGTACTGTTGGGGCATAACCGCCACCTTGGCTGGACCAACACGGTCAATCGGCCTGACCTGATCGATGTCTATAAATTGGTGATGAATGAGGCCGGCGACAAATATCGTTTTGATGGCAAATGGCTGCCGCTAAATTCAAAGCGCGTCTGGTTGCCCGTCAAGTTCGGGCCCTTCAATCTGCCGGTGCCACAGACAGTGTATCGATCAGTACATGGTCCGGTTATCAAGAATGATAAGGGCTATTTCGCCATCCGCTATGCCGGAATCGACAGCGTAAAGGTCGTCGAGCAATATTACCGGAATACCAAGGCGACGAATTGGGACGAGTGGACCAAGTCCATGTCGATTGGCGGGATTCCTGCCACCAACTTCATCTATGCCGACAAAACCGGCCGCGTTGCCTATATCTACAATGCGCTCTTCCCTGATCGCAAACCGGGCTATGATTACACCAAGCAGCTTCCGGGCGATACGTCCGCTGCCATGTGGTCCGGCCCTGTCGGCTTTGACCGCTATCCCAAGATTGTCGATCCAGCATCGGGCTTTGTGCAGAATGCGAATAACACGCCGTTTCTGGCGGCTGGCCCGGGTTCGGAAATGAATCCGGCGGATTATTCGCCATATTTGGGCATCGAACGCGGCATGACTAACCGGGGCCTGCGCGCCACCGAGCTGTTGGCGGCGGATAGGTCAATCACGCCGGAAGAGCTGCTCGCGATCAAGATGGACATGACCTACAGCAAGCAGAGCTGGGTCGGGCCATGGATGGCGTCCTTTGCCGCGTTGGACCTGAAAGATGCGCCGGAACTCGCCAAGGCGCAAAAGCTGTTGGCCAGCTGGGATTGGTCAAGCGATGGCAAGGGCGATGCTGACGCATTGGCTGAAAGGATCGTTCGTTTTGGTGCACGGCCGAACTGGCGCGGTGACCCAATGCCCGATCCCCGCAAAACGCTTCAGGAAGCGGTCGATGAATTCAAGAAGCGCTTTGGCAGAATTGACCCGCAGCTTGGCGATATCCAGCGGCTGCGGCGCGGCAATGTCGACTTGCCCATGTTTGGCGGAAGCGATGCCCTGCGCGCGACGACGATGTGGGATGCCGACCAAGCCGATGGCAAGGTCCGC
Source organism: Sphingorhabdus sp. (assembly GCF_044239005.1). Taxonomy (GTDB): domain Bacteria; phylum Pseudomonadota; class Alphaproteobacteria; order Sphingomonadales; family Sphingomonadaceae; genus Sphingorhabdus_B. The sequence continues at coordinate 2,034 of NZ_JBIICH010000166.1, forward strand.
GTCCGGCATGGCGACAGCTACATCATGCTGATCCGCTGGGACAAAAATGGCGGCGTTATATCGGAATCCATCCAGCCATATGGTGCGGCAACCACGCGGCCCGACTCGCCGCATTACACCGACCAGATGAAGCTGTTTGTCGCGGGCAAATATAAGCCCGTCCATTTCGAATGGGCCGACGCCGTGAAGCATGCAAAGCGCCGTTATCGGCCCTGAACGGCGTTTGTCGAAAATGTGCAACCGCCAGATTGTGTTTGTCCGTTTTGGCACTATCTCTGGCGACAGTAGAAATATCTTTGGGAGCATATCATGATCCGTAAATTGACCCTCGCGCTTATGTTGTCTGGTTCGGTGTTGGCCGCGCAGGCACCGGCATTTGCGCAAACCGCAGCACCCGTTTCAAAACTGGTGGAGGCCGTGAATATTCCGCATGAGAAATTCACGCTCGACAACGGCCTGACGGTGTTGGTGCATGAAGACCGCAAGGCGCCGATCGTCGCGGTTTCCATCTGGTATGGCGTAGGGTCAAAGCATGAACCCAAAGGCAAAACGGGCTATGCCCATTTGTTCGAACATATCATGTTCAACGGCAGCGAAAACGCGCCGGGCGATTATTTTGAATATACCAAGAAAATCGGCGCCACCGACTTGAACGGCACGACATGGCTCGACCGGACGAACTATTTTCAGACCGTGCCGACGACGGCGCTGGAATCTGCGTTATTCCTTGAAAGCGATCGTATGGGCTATTTGCTCAATGCCGTTTCCAAGGAAAAGCTCGACAACCAAATCGGCGTTGTTTCGAACGAAAAGCGTCAGGGCGACAACCAGCCATTTGGACTGGTCGATTATAAGCGTTCGGAAACCTTGTTCCCCGTTGGCCACCCTTATCATCACGACACCATTGGCAGCCTGGAAGACCTGTCGGCGGCATCGCTGGATGACATGAAGAACTGGTTCATCGACCATTATGGTCCAAATAATGCGGTGCTCGTGCTGGCAGGTGATATCAACGCCGCGCAAGCCAAGCCGCTTGTTGAAAAATGGTTCGGCAGCATCAAGCGCGGCAAAGATGTCGCGCCCGTCAACGCGCCTATACCCACGCTGGAAAAGCCCGTTAAAATCGTGATGAAGGACAAGGTTCCGACCACACGTATTTATCGCAACTGGGTGGTGCCGGGATTGGCCGACCCTGATGCAAATGCGCTGTACATTGGCATGAGCGCGCTTGGTGGCCTGTCCAGCTCGCGTCTGGACAATATCCTTGTGCGTCAGGAACAAAGTGTCGTGGGCGTTTCGGCATATCTGATCCCGTTCGTGCACGGCAGCCTGATTAACATTCAAGCGGATGTGAAGCCCGGCGGTGATGCCGATGCGGTTGCCAAGCGGTTGGATGAAATATTGGCCGATTACATCGCCACGGGGCCAACCGCTGAGGAAGTGCAGCGCGTCGCCGCCAGCAATATTGCCCAGCAAATCGATGGCCTTGAACAGGTTGGCGGATTCGGCGGAAAGGCCGTCGCGCTTGCCGAAGGTCAGCTTTATGTGGGCGACTCGAATTTCTACAAGAAAGAGTTGGAGCGCCTCGCCACGACAAAGCCCGAAGCGGTAAAGGCGGCGATGCAAAAATGGCTGACCCGCCCCGTGCTCGAAATTCGCGTCGAGCCAGGCGAGCGTGAGGTGTATAAGGAAGTGGCCGCCGGATCGGGCAGCCGCACCGGCACGCTGACATCGCCTGCTTTTTACGCGCCCCCCGGAACCG
>NZ_JBIICH010000001.1:0-51051 GCF_044239005.1 Sphingorhabdus sp.
GCTCATCGGGTTAATCGACAAGTGATCGGGTGGGGTATCTGCCCCTGCAGCTTTGGTCTCTTCAGTCATGCGCGCGGCTTTGCCGCAAAGCATAGCACTTGGCAATATGGCGCGGGCAGTGCAGGGGGTTCAAAATGGCAATTTCGAACAACTATGATGTAATAATTTTGGGCGCTGGCGGCGCTGGACTGATGTGTGCGCTGACCGCAGGGCAACGCGGACGGCGCGTGCTGATCATTGACCATGCAACAGGGCCGGGTAAGAAAATCCTGATTTCGGGCGGCGGCCGGTGCAATTTCACCAACGTCAACGCGACAACGGTCCATGCGCAAGAACGCTATTTGTCCGCCAACCCGCATTTTTCCAAGTCCGCATTGGGACGGTACACACCGCAGGACTTTATCGAACTGGTGCGCAGCTACGGCATCGCCTTTCATGAAAAAACGCTTGGTCAGCTGTTTTGTGACGGATCCGCGCGCCAGATTGTCGAAATGCTCATGGAAGAATGCGACCGGTCACAAACGCTTGGCGGCCGTGTGGACTTTGTATTCAATTCCCCCGTTGGCGAGACATCGCACGACGGCAGCGTCTATCATGTCATGTATAACGGCCTGCGCGCATCTGCCGCGTCTTTGGTCATTGCCACGGGCGGCCCAAGTATTCCGAAAATGGGCGCTACCGCATTCGCGTATGATCTGGGCCGGCAATTTGGGCTGAAGATTATCGAGCCAAGGCCGGCTTTGGTGCCGCTGACGCTTGGCGGGGATGATGTCCTGTTCCGCGAACTGTCTGGCGTATCGGCCGAAGTCGTTGCGCAGCATGGTAAAACGGCATTCCGCGAAGCAGCCCTGTTCACCCACCGCGGACTAAGTGGCCCTGCGGTGCTTCAAATCAGCAGCTATTGGCGGCCAGGCGATCGTGTTGGGATTGATTTCCTGCCGGATCATGATGCGCCGGCATGGCTCTTGTCGGAAAAGCGTGCGCGACCAAAGGCGACGCTGAAGTCGACGCTTGATCGCGTCCTATCATCCCGGTTGGCGGAGGCTTTGGCCGATAAGCTTGCGCTGCACGGGAATCTGGCCGACCAAAGCGACGTCAAGCTGGCAGAGGCAGGCGCATTGCTCGATTGTTGGCCATTCGTCCCCAATGGCAGTGAGGGCTATGCCAAGGCGGAGGTGACGCTTGGCGGGATCAGCACCGACGGCCTGTCGCAACAAACAATGGAAGCCAAGAAAATACCGGGGTTGTATTGCATCGGCGAGGCTGTGGATGTCACGGGCTGGCTGGGTGGCTATAACTTCCAATGGGCATGGGCGAGCGGCGTTGCTGCGGGTGAGGCGGTTTAAACGCGCGAACATGCACGTGTGTCCGTGATATTAAAGCCGCAGTTCCATTTTTAGCACATTTGGATGCACCCAAATTGAGATTCTCGCGTTTTCTGGTTGGTGACTAACGAACCAACAAGGAAATCGACATGAAAATCTCCCAAATATTATTGATCGGCGCATCCGCGCTCGCAACATTTGCACCCCCTGCATTTGCACAGTCAGAAGATGAACAGTGGGAAGGCGCATATATCGGCGGATCGATCGGCATCGGCGCACAGAGCAATGATCGCAACGAGAGCGTTGTTTTTGACACCGATGGTGACGGTGCATTCGACAACAGCGTAAACACAATTTTGGCCGCTGATGCCTTCGCACCCGGCTTTTGTGGCGGCGCATCGACGGGAACCGCGCCAACCGATGGCTGCCTGAGTGACAAGGACGGATTGGAGTACAACATCCGCGCTGGCTATGACGTACAGTCGGGTAACATCGTATATGGTTTTGTGCTTGAAGGCGGCATGAATGAATCGCGTGACAGCGTGACAGCATTCAGCGACACGCCCGACACCTACACGCTAACCCGCGAAATCGACTATTCGCTGCAAGCCCGTGCGCGTCTCGGATATGCCGCGCGCGGTGCATTATTCTATGCAACCGGTGGTGCAGCCTATGCCAAGATCAACAACAGCTTTACCACCACCAATGGCGTCAACAGCTTTACCGACAATGGCAACAGCAAAAGCTGGGGCTATTCCTATGGCGGCGGCGCAGAAGTGAAGCTTGCGAAGAACTTCTCGCTTGGCCTTGAATATCTCTACACCAATTTCGATGACGATGATTATGTCGTGTCGGTCGGACCAGGTACAGCGGCGGTGACGGATCCGTTCCTGATCGTATCGGGCGGAACCGATATGCGTCGCAGCGACAGCGATTTCGATATGCACAATATCCGTTTAACCGCGGCATTCCGTTTCTAAGCGAACCGGACATTCCGAATAAGAAAAGGGCGCCAAATCGGCGCCCTTTTGTGTTTATGCAGCCTGTTTGGCGCGTGATGCTTTTTTCCGTTCGTTTGGATCAAGCAAACGCTTGCGCAAGCGGATGTTCTTTGGCGTGACCTCAACCATTTCATCGTCATCGATATAAGCAATGGCTTGTTCAAGCGTGAGACGCTTTGGCGGGGTGAGGCGGATGGCGTCGTCCTTGCCGGTCGAACGGAAGTTCGTCAGCTGCTTCGACTTCATTGGGTTCACTTCCAAATCATCTGGCTTGGCGTTTTCGCCGATGATCATGCCTTCGTACAAAGCTTCACCGGGCGATACCATCAAGATGCCACGTTCTTCCAATGGACCAAGCGCGTACGCAACGGCTTCACCCGCACCATTTGAAATCAGAACGCCGTTCTTGCGGCCTTCGATTGCGCCACGATGTGGGCCATATTTTTCGAACAAGCGGTTCATGATGCCCGTGCCGCGCGTGTCGGACAGGAATTCGCCATGGTAACCGATCAGGCCGCGTGATGGCGCGCTGAAGGTGATGCGGGTCTTGCCGCCACCTGAAGGACGCATGTCGGTAAGGTCGCCCTTACGCACGGCCATTTTTTCAACGACGGTACCGGAATATTCATCATCAACGTCGATGACGACCGTTTCATATGGCTCGGTCTTCTGGCCTTTTTCGTCTTCGCGGAACAGCACGCGCGGGCGGCTGATGCCAAGTTCAAAGCCTTCGCGGCGCATCGTTTCGATAAGAACGCCCAGCTGAAGTTCGCCGCGGCCAGCCACTTCAAAGCTGTCCTTGTCTTCGGCTTCGGTAATACGGACGGCGACGTTGCTTTCGGCTTCGCGCATCAAACGGTCGCGGATCATGCGGCTCGTGACCTTCGTGCCTTCACGGCCAGCCATCGGGCTGTCGTTCACCGAAAAGCGCATCGACAATGTTGGCGGATCGATAGGCTGCGCCTGCAATGGCTCGGTCACCGTGGGTTCGGCAATCGTGTCGGCGACAGTCGCGGTGGTCAGACCGGCGATCGAAATAATGTCGCCAGCCTTGGCTTCGTCAACAGGAACGCGCTCAAGGCCACGGAATGACATGATCTTCGATGCACGGCCGGTTTCGACAATCTTGCCGTCCGGGTTCAATGCGTGGATCTGTTGGTTCACCTTGACGGTACCGGACAGCACGAGGCCAGTCAGGATACGGCCAAGGAAGTTGTCGCGGTCAAGCAAGGTGACAAGCATCTTGAACTCGCCATCAACGTCGGCCTTTGGCTCTGGAACATGGCTGACGATGGTTTCAAACATCGGGGTCAGCGTGCCTTCGCGCAAGCTTGGATCTGCCGACGCATAGCCATTACGGCCCGATGCATAGAGCACAGGGAAATCGAGCTGTTCATCGGTCGCATCCAGCGAAACGAAAAGGTCGAACACTTCGTCCAACACTTCCTGAATACGCTCGTCAGGACGGTCGATCTTGTTGACGACAACGATTGGTTTCAAACCAAGCGCCAACGCCTTTCCGGTAACGAACTTCGTCTGTGGCATCGCGCCTTCGGAGGAATCGACGAGCAGGATAACGCCGTCGACCATCGAGAGGATGCGCTCAACTTCGCCGCCAAAGTCGGCGTGGCCCGGGGTGTCGACGATGTTGATGCGGGTATCGTTCCATTCTACCGATGTGCACTTGGCAAGAATGGTGATGCCGCGTTCTTTTTCGAGGTCGTTCGAATCCATAGCGCGTTCTTCGATGCGCTGGTTGTCGCGGAAGGTGCCAGACTGACGAAACAGTTGGTCAACAAGGGTGGTTTTGCCGTGATCGACGTGCGCGATGATGGCGATATTACGCAATGACATTTAGAAATGGGCCTTTTGGAAGGTCTTCATGGTAGCCACATGCCACCAGATTCTCGCGGGCCCTTAACCCAATATGTGTTGCGGCGCAACATCGCTGGTGTTGCAATAGGCGATTGTTCAGGTCAAAGCGTCGCCATGATTGCCCGTATCTTTGCTGACCGCTTCGTTCTTTTGCTGCTTGGCACGATATTGCTGGCAAGCTTTCTACCCGTGCGTGGGGCGGCTGCCAACATTGCGGCCATGATCTCGTCCGCCGCGATTTTCGTGCTCTTTTTCCTGAACGGTGTCCGGTTGCCGCGGCAAGAGGTTGTCAACGGCGTGCGCAATTGGCGGCTGCAGGGCGCGATTTTCCTGTTTGTATTTGGGGTGATGTCCGCCGCTGGATTAATGCTGTCGCATATTTTCGACAATGTCCTGCCGGCCACGCTGGCGCTCGGCATATTGTTCACCGGCATTTTGCCATCAACGGTGCAGTCGGCCGCCGCCTATTGCGCATTGGCCAAAGGCAATGTTGCAGCGTCGGTGGTTGCTGCCGCGTTGATTAACCTTGTCGGTGTGATCCTTTCGCCCGTGCTGTTCGCTGTGCTGGCGCATGTGGGCGAAGGCAGCGTGTCGGGCGAAGCGGTGGGTCGGATTGCATTGATCTTGCTGCTGCCCTTTGCACTTGGCCAGATGATGCAGCGTTGGTTCAAGCCATGGGTTGATGGGCACAAGTCGCTCGCGACATGGATGGACCGCGTGTCGATTGCGATTGCGGTCTATGTCGCGTTTTCAGGCGCAGTGGTTGCGGGTATCTGGAGCATTGTGCGCGGTGACGAGCTGGCTTGGCTGTCGGTGGCGCTGTCGATCATGCTGGTCATCGGCTTTGGCGGTGCGTGGGTGCTGGGCGGGATCATGAAACTGCCGCGCGGTGACCGGATTACCATGCTGTTTTCAGGCGGGCAGAAAAGCATCGCCATTGGCGCGCCGCTGGCCGCAACGATATTTCCACCAGCGATTGCTGGCATGGTGCTGTTACCGACGCTGGCGTACCATATGGCGCAGTTGATATTGTCGGCGCCTATGGCGACGCATTTGGCTGCGGACAAAAAACCGTAGTTCTACGGTGAATATTTAGAGGCTCCTGAGCGCCTCCGAAGGACGCGCGGCCAATATTGGCAATGAGCCGACCATGCCGAGTATGAATGTCAGCCCAGCGCCACCGACCAACGTTAGCATTAATATGCCATAATCGGGCGCGAAGCTGAAATCGAAGATGTGCACGACGACATAATATGCGGCGCCCATGCCAAGCGCGAGCGAGAGCAATCCGAGGACCACGGCCAAGATGCCATATTCCATCGCCTGCGCGCCCAATATCTGGCTGCGTGTGCCGCCCAGCATCTTCGTAATCACCGCGTCATAGATACGCGACTGGCGCGCAGCAGCGATGGCACCGACCAGAACAGCGATGCCCGCCAATATTGCGATGGAGGCAGCCGCCGCGATGGCTTGCGCCATTTGGCTCAGCAAATTGGTGATCTGCGCGGTGACCTCGCCAACCTCAATCAGGGAGGATGAAGGGAATGCGGGCGGTAAGGATTTAGCCAAGACGCGCTCGGCGTCCTTTGACACCGTCAGCGTTGCAACCATATTGTGCGGCGCGGCGTCGAGGCTGCCGGGTGAAAACACCATCACATAATTGAGGCCGAAATTCTCCCAATTGACGGTGCGCAGTGACGCAATCTTGGCGGGGACTTCGACGCCAAGCAGACTGATGGTCAGACTATCGCCAATGCCAACATTCAGCACTTCAGCGATTTCGGCATCAAGGCTGACCAACGCGGGCCCTTTATAATCGGCTGGCCACCACTCGCCCTCGACGATCTCGCTGCCTTTTGGCACCGTCGCGCTGTATGTCAGGCCGCGGTCGCCATTCAGCACCCATGCGCCTTCCGGTAGCTCCTCCAATTGATCGACGCGTTGGCCGCCATATTCGATGATCGTGCCACGCAGCGCGGGGATGAGGTTGATCGTGGCGGCAGAATCTGCGTCCTTGACCATGGTCGTGAACTTCGCAGCCCCGTCGCGTGGGATATCAAGCACGAAAAAGCTTGGTGCGCGTTCGGGGACACTGTTCTTGATCTCGTTATTTATACTAGTCTGAATGGCCGCCAGTGTGACAAATAAGGTCAGCCCAAGGCCCAAAGCGACGACCAGCGCCTGCGTCTGTGCACCTGGCCTATGCAAGTTGGCGAGCGCCAGCCGGGGCAGTGGGGCCTTTGGACGGGGCAGGCGAATGGCAATGAAGCGCAGCAGGAATGCGATGCCGGTGAGCAAAAGCAACAGGCCGAACGCCGCGCCAATGAACGCAAGCGAGAACATCGGCTCGCGTGCAGTGACAACAGCCAGCGCCACGATTGCGGAAATCGCGCCAATAACCCAGATGGTGCTTTTGCGGTCGATGCGGCTGTTACCTTCAACGATCGCGCGGAACAGGCCGGCCGCTGGCACCGTGCGGGCACGCGCAAGCGGGGGCAGGGCAAAGGCCAAGGCGATCAACAGGCCGTAGATCGCACTGACCGCCAAGGGGAGCGGATGCACATTGAAGCCCGGCGCAACGGGCAGGATGTCGCCTGCGACCCAACCAATCGCCATCGGCATGACGCTGCCGACGCCAAGGCCAACCAATATCGCGACGGACGCGACCGCAAGGATTTGCAACATATAGATGCGGAATATCGTCTGGCTGTCCGCGCCCGTGACCTTCAATGTCGCGATGCTTGCGCGTTTGCTGGCAAGATAGCTGCCCACGCCATTGCCGACGCCAATACCGGCGATGACCAATGCGGCGAGGCCGACAAGTGTTAGGAATTGCCCCATGCGCTCAATGAAGCGCCGTGTTCCCGGCGCGCCGTTTGACCGGTCGGTAATATCCCATCCTGCGGAGGGAAATTGGGCCTCAAGCGCTTTGGCGACGGCTGCGGCATCCTCTTGCGGGCCAAGCTTGATGCGATATTTGCTCTCATACATGCTGCCCGGCTGGATGAGTCCGGTGTCCGGCAGCGACGCCATGTTGATGATGGCGACTGGACCAAGCGTGAAGCCTTCCCCCAAACGGTCGGGTTCGTCCGCGATGATGCCGGCAACCTTGAACGTCGCTTCGCCAAACCGGACGGTGCCGCCCGTTGCGATATCAAGCCGTTCGGACAAGGTTGGCCCGATGTAGATTTCACCCTTTGCGGGCGCTTTGGCCGGGCCACCTTCGCGCAACTTCAGCACGCCATAATGCGGATAGACATTGTCGATGGCCTTGAGTTCCGCGAGCAGGCTATCGTTACCAATCGCCATTGCGCGCAAGCGGATGGTTTCGGAAACCGCGCCCGCCTTGCGCATCGCGGCCATTTCGGCGGCGTTCGCTTCGCGTTGTGCAATGCCAATTTCGACATCCCCGCCCAGGATCGTCTGGCCGCGCCGCGAAAGCTCGTCCGAAATCCCGGCCGTTAGGCTGCCAATAGCCGCCAATGTCGCGACACCCAGAAACAGGCAAATCGCGAGCAGCCGAAGCCCGCGAATGCGTGCGGACAGATCACGGCGCGATATGCGCCAAATGGCAGCGAGGGGTAGGCTCAACCTACACGCTCCACCACATGGCCATCTTGCATCACAATGACACGGTCGCATTTGCGTGCGAGTTCCGGGTCATGCGTGATGATCAGCAGCGTTGCCCCCAATGCCGCGCGGCGGGCGAATAATAGGTCGACAATCGACGTACCGGTCGACCCATCCAGATTGCCCGTCGGCTCATCCGCAAATATGATTTTGGGGCCAGCGGCCATGGCGCGGGCAATGGCAACACGTTGCTGCTCGCCGCCTGACAGCTGCGATGGATAATGCGTCAAGCGATGCCCAAGGCCAACCGCTTCCAACTCGGCCTTTGCGCGACCGAACGGATCATCCATCCCCGCCAGTTCCATCGGGATTGCGACATTTTCGAGCGCGGTCATCGTTGGCAACAAATGAAACGCCTGCAGCACAATGCCGATACGCCCGCGCCGTGCGCGTGCCAGCGCGTCTTCATCCAGTTTCGTAAAGTCCAGACCATCGACCAGAACAGTGCCGCCAGTGGCTTGTTCAAGCCCTGCGAGAACCGCCATGAGCGACGACTTGCCCGAGCCCGATGGGCCAAGCAATGCAACGCTGCTGTCATACGGCACCTCAAGGTCGACGCCGCGTAAAATCGACACCTCGGCATCGTTGGAGCCAAGGCTGAGGGTGACATTTGCCGCACGGATTGCCATATCCGTTTTCATGTTAACCGGAGCGTGCAAGGAAGCATCCTTATGAATAGAGGTTTTTGGCTATATGGTGCGCTTATTGTCGCAATCCAAGGGCTGGTTGCATGCGGGTCTAACCCTGTAGCGGAAAATAAGGCGCAAGCGCAGGAAACGGCGAAGGTTCAGGCATATGACCGGCTGGTCGTGGCCTTTGGGGACAGCCTGTACGCAGGCTACAGGCTTGCCCCCAATGAAGGGCTCGCGCCACAATTGCAGGCAGCGTTGCAGGCCGATGGCATAAATGCCCGGGTCCACAATGCTGGCGTATCAGGCGACACAACAGCGGCGGGAAAAACGCGGCTGGCATTTGTGCTGGATAATCTGGAGCGCAAGCCGGACTTGGTTGTGCTTGGCCTTGGCGGGAACGATATGTTGCGCGGTATCAAGCCTGCAGAAACCAAAGCAAATATGGTCGCGATGCTGGACGAGCTTAAGCGGCGCGACATTCCCGTTATGCTAACAGGTATGATAGCCGCGCCGAACCTGGGTCAGGATTATGGCAATGCTTTCAATGCGATATTCCCGCAACTCGCAAAGCAATATGACGCGCCATTATATCCGTTTTTCCTCGAAGGCGTGGTGACCGATGGCGCGTTGATGCTGCCCGATAACATTCATCCCAATGCCAAAGGGGTGTCGCGGGTTGTCGAAGGATTATCGCCGCTGGTCGAAGCTGCTTTGAAGGAATAAGGCGACGCTGTATTAGAAAAATAATACAGCTGGGGACGCTAAGTGCTTGAAATGGTCAGGCACGCGCTCCATCTGTTACACGATCAAAGGACAGAGGGATTTAGCGATGTCGACTGAAACCGTTACCCAAACCGTACCAGAGCTGAAACTGACGCCGCCCGACCCCGTGCCGACCGTCGCGCCGCAACAGGCGATGGGCTTGGTTCCGGTGACCGATGAACAGCAAAGCAAGCTTGCGCAGCGCGTTGAAGCCTATGTCGCTGATTTGGTCGCGCAGGATGTGAACAGCCCTGAATTTGGCAAGCGCGTGGACCAATTGACCAACATGGGCCGCAAGGAAATTATGGAAGCATCGGCCCAGTCGAACCGCTTCCTCGATAAGCCCATTCGCCGCATGGATGAAAGCTCCGGCGTCGGCGCGGATCTCGCCGAATTGCGCCGCGTTGTTGAAGATCTGGACCCGTCCAAAAAGGGCAATCTGATGACCAAGCAAAAGCTGTTTGGCATCATCCCATTCGGCAACAAGCTGCGCAATTATTTTGACAGCTATCAAAGTTCGCAAACGCATATCAGTTCGGTTCTCGCGCGTCTTGGCAATGGCAAGGATGAGCTGTTGATGGACAATGCCGCGATCGACGTTGAGCGGCAGAATCTGTGGGTTGCCATGGGCAAGCTGGAACAGATGATTGTCATGTCCAAGCAGTTGGATACGAAACTGGAAGAAAAAGCCGCTGAGCTTGAACTGTCTGACCCCGCCAAAGCGCGTGCGATAAAGGAAAGCGCGTTGTTCTATGTGCGCCAACGTACGCAAGATTTGCTGACGCAAATGGCCGTGACGGTGCAGGGTTATCTCGCGCTCGATCTGGTTAAAAAGAACAATGTCGAACTGGTCAAAGGCGTTGACCGCGCATCGACCACCACCGTTGGCGCATTGCGTACAGCCGTTACCGTGGCGCAGGCGATGACGAACCAGAAGCTCGTTTTGGACCAGATTACCGCGCTCAACACGACGACCGCAAATATCATCGACAGCACCGGTCAGTTGCTGCGCGACAATACGGGGCTTATTCATGAACAAGCCGCCGGCGCCACCATCCCGTTGGAAACGTTGAGCCGTGCGTTCCAGAATATTTACGACACGATGGATGCCATCGACACCTTCAAGATGAAGGCGCTCGACAGCATGAAGCAAACGTCCGAAGCGCTTGAGAAGGAAGTCGAAAAGTCGAAGGGCTATATCGCGCGTGCCGAAGGGCAGGCGCAGGCGACCAAGTCGGTGCAGGACAGCGGTTTGCTGTCACTTGAGGTATCGTGACGATATTTCACCGTAGCCCTGAGCCCGTCGAAGGGCGCTTGTCGGCTGGACGTACTTCGACAGGCTCAGCACTACGGTTTGCACATCAAGGTACAATATGAATAGCCCTGCATCCAATTCCGACGACATCCTTAACGGCGCGGCACGGTCGCTGCGCAATGTCCGCTTTGCCCCCATCGGGACAAAGTCGCAGGCCCTGCGCCGCGCACATTTCTGGGGTAAACTCAGCAAAGCGACAATGGCGGTCGGTGCTGTTTTAATTGGCGCAGGCATCATCGGCGGCATCATTGGCGGCATCGGTTTTTGGGGCGTGATGATCACCGCCCTGCTCGTGACAACCGCAGCCTATGTCCTGATGCGTTTCCCGCAAATGCCGATGCCCACTGCGGAGAGCCTGAAGATCACCGATCTGGGCACATTGGCGGGAAAAACAGAGATTTGGCTTGAGGCACAGCGTCCTGCATTGCCAGCGCCAGCAGTGTCGTTGATGCAAGATATCGGTGTCCGGTTGGACCAGCTTGCGCCGCAACTGCAAACGCTCGACGATAATGACCCTGCGGCCCGTGAAGTCCGGAAACTTGTGGGGGAACATCTGCCCGAGCTGATTAACGGCTATAAGCGCATTCCTGATAGCCTTCGCCATAAGGAGCATGCCGGAAAGACACCCGCGCAGCAGCTGGTCGATGGCCTGAAGACCATAGACCGCGAGATCGAGACGATGACCGGCCAGATTTCGCGCGGTGAGCTCGATAAATTAGCGGTGCGTGGCCGGTATCTTGAAATACGCTATGATAACGCCGCCGAAAATGGTCAGGGCGTGTAATCCCGTAATAATGTAAACGCGGGTTGCTATCGATTGCCCACGACATGCACAGGAAAACGGCGTGACCCAACCTAGCTTACAGCGTGACATTTTTGGAACGCTGGCCAGTGGTGAAGCTGTCCACGCGGTGACGCTGACCAATGCTGCTTGCATGTCGGTCCGGATCATCAGCTACGGCGCGTCTATCCAGTCGGTCTGTGTACCCGACGCCAAGGGTAACTTTGCGGACGTTACAACGGGCTATGCCGATATTGCGGAATATGTCGCGCAGCGGCAATATTTCGGCGCGACCGTCGGCCGGGTCGCCAACCGTATTGCCGGCGCGCGTTTTGAACTTGATGGCAAGATCTACAGCGTTCCCGCCAATGACGGCACGCATGCGCTGCACGGCGGCGATGTCGGGTTCGACAAGATGAACTGGACGATCACGGATTGTGATGAAGAGGCGTTATCGGTGACGCTGTCGCATATTAGCCCCGATGGTGATCAGGGATATCCGGGCATATTGACGGTTACCGCAACCTATCAATTGCACCCCGACAATGCGCTGTCGGTGCATTACGAAGCCGTCACCGACGCGCCGACCTGCGTGAACCTGACGAACCATGCTTATTGGCATTTGGGGGGCGAGGGGGCTGCCTATGATGCGATGGATCATGTGCTGACGATCGCCGCCGAACAATTTCTGCCGGTGGACGCGACGCTGATCCCTACGGGAGAACGCCGCAGCGTTGTTGCAACGCCATTTGATTTTCGTGAGCCCATGCCGATTAGCAAATATGTTCGCAGCAACACCGACATTCAACTGACCCATGGCGGCGGATATGACCATAATTGGATCATGGGTGCGCAAGTCACCAGCGAACCCCGATTGATGGCACATTTGGAAGATCCCGTGTCCGGCCGGACTATGACGTTGCTGTCTAACCAGCCGGGGCTGCAGTTCTATTCTGGCAATTTCTTTGACGGAACGACAGCGGGCAAGGCAGGCAAAAGCTATGGTATCGGCGATGCGATTGCGCTTGAGCCGCAAATGTTTCCGGACGCACTCAACCAACCCTCTTTTGCGTCAATTGTTCTTCGTCCAGGGCAAGTCTATTCGAATGTGATCATGTGGCGTTTCGGCATCGGTCGGGTGTTTTCTCCGAATATCAACGGGTAAACAAAGGAAGCGCTAAAACGCGAGGGTCAGTTGCGCTGCGATGCCTGTTTTAGATGCAAAACAGGTTGAAATCAGCTATGCATATCCTCTAGCAGAAAATGCATAATTGGGATGCTTCATGAATTCACTGCTGAAAGGGGCTGGCGCCCAACCATTTCATTCGTCCTCAAGCATTTTGCTTATCGATGACGAGTACGAAATCCTGCCCGAATATCAGGAATTTTTCGAACTCGCGGGGTTCAGAACGTTGACTTGCGCTGATCCCGTTCAAGGCATGGCAATGGTGCTTGAAGCGCCCGACATTGCGGTTGTCATCACCGACCTGCGCATGGCGCATTTGGATGGCATCAGCATGATTAAAGGCGTGCGCGCTGCCCTGCCGGAAGGGCGTCATGTGGATTTCATGATACTGACGGGCGACGCCAGCACGCAGCTAGGCGACGATTTGGCCGACATTCCCATCTTTCTAAAGCCAGCGGACACGGACGCATTGGTCGCGGCTATCCGCACGGTATTGGTGTGTTGAACCGCCGCTGGACCGAATTCCCGGCGACCCGGGATATTCCCAAAACAGAACTTCTGATTGCCCTATTGCTGGGTGTTGTAGGACTTTTTCTGAACACTTTCGAGCTTAAGCTTGGCTGGGGCATGAATTTTGTACTCGGAAACGTGCTGGTATATGCATTTGTGCGCATGTTGGCGCCGCAGTCTCTGGTGCTTGCGGTTTCAGTGTCAAGCATCGGGTCGATCATCTTGTGGAACCACCCATGGGCTTGGATCGTGTGGGTATGCGAGGCGATGTTTATCGCGATCGTTGCGCGCCGCACCTCACCTGTCCGCAGCGTCGTCATTTACTGGATAGTGGCAGGCGCGCCTTTGGTGTTCCTATTCTATGGCGGCATCCTGAAAATGGATCAGCTGTCGCTTGCCCTTGTGGTCGCAAAGCAGGTCGCGAACGGGATATTGAACGTCGTTCTTGGTGAGTTGATATATGTCTCCCTTCTGAGCGGAAATCCGTTCGGAAAATTCGGACATTGGCCAAAGCTTAGGGTGGAATGCTTTACGGTCATGTTATTCATGGGAACGGTGCTGATCCCGGCGACGGTGTATATGGCGCTGGATGCGCCGTCGCGTGAAGGTGCCGCGATGGACGAGGTTAACAGAAACCTTGAATCGCGCATGAGCGTCGCGGACGCAAAGTTGAGTGCGTGGGTGGATTCCCGAACTATGTTGCTGCGCGGCTATGCAGATAATGGTGCGCTTCCCCGCGGCCAATCCGATGTTCGTTTGCCGAAGGAATTTTCGGCTGAATTTCAAAAAATTGCTGTCTTGCTCCCCAATCAAAGCCTGGCGGAATTTGCATCGGCGGAAGGTGGTTCGGTTATCGGAGCAACGCGGGCCAAAGCGGATTTATCGCCTTTGACGGACAAGCGTGCGCGCTTGGTTGCGTTAAATCTTGGGCAAGGGCGATCGAATGTCGATTTTGCATTGGTCGTTCCGCATGTTCGGAACGGCAAAGCGGACTATATTGTCGCAATATTACGACCGGCAACCTTGCATGACCTTGTCGAAATCCCCGGCCAGCATTTCATGGACAATATTTTTGTGATCAGCCCTGCCCAAGGGACGTTCGCCCTGACTCATGTCACCACAAACGTGCGCACCCTTGTCGGTTCCATGCCCCAAAGTCAGCAGGCGACTGCAGTTACGAAACCCGTTCTTATAAGTGACGTCGATTATAGGCGTGCAATCACTTACGATCTGCGTGACTCGCAAATCGTTCGCGTGGGACCCATCGCTGCGCTGCCTGAATGGCAAGTTGCGTCAGTGCTTCCGCTGGCACCGGCGGTGCTTAAGGCGCGCAAGGGACAACTGCTTCAATTTGTTGCGCTCATTGCATTTGTTTTTCTGATTGGGCTGCTTGCATCGCGCATGAGCAAGAAGGCGTCGAAAATATTGCGGCGTGTGTCGCAGTCAGCAGCAGACCTTACGCAGTTTGAGGCGGGGAAACCTGCGTCCGACCAGATATTTATTGAGGAAGTTAGCGAAATTTCGGGAACTATAGCGATGGCAGCGGCTTCGTTCGGACGCGAGCGCGGCGCGTTGGCAAGCTATCAACGCCGGCTGAACAGCATCGCGCAGCATGCTCCGATCATCGTCTATGCTGTTGATGTCGCGAATGGCGAAGGGACGGACATGACCTATGTCAGCCCGTCACTTGAACAAATGCTGGGCTATTCGACGGCCGAAGGTTTGACGGACAAATGGTGGAGCAGTTCCATTCATCCGGACGACTATGATTACTGCATGGCTGCATTTAGGCATTTGGAGCCGGGAAAAGTGTACGCGGCTGAATATCGCCTCCGGCACAAAAATGGCCCCTATGTCTGGGTATATGACACGCTATCTGTGGAGCCCACGGCGCAGGGGGCAGAGCAAGAAGCCGTTGGCATCATCATGGATATTTCCGAACGAAAGGCATCCGAGGATCAGCTTTTGCAATCGGACAAGATGGCAAGCCTTGGCCGGATGATTTCCGGTACCGCGCATGAGCTAAACCAGCCGTTGAACTTTATCAAAATGGCAGCATCAAACCTGCGTGAAAACGCGGTGCGGGGGCGCTTGGACGCGGAAAAGTTCATTCCCAAGCTTGAAAATGTTCTGGCGCAGGTCGAACGTGCCTCTGCCATATTGCTGCAAATGCGGATATTTGGCCGGACGTCGAAGGAAGCACCGTCCGCGATCAATATTCAACATACGGTTGAAGCGGCCATCTTAATGGCCGAACCACAGATGGAGCTCGACGGGACACAACTGGTCACTGAAGTGAAAGCATCCGACATCTACGTGCGGGCGTTGCCCGTGATGCTGGAGCAGGTTCTTCTGAACCTGTTCATCAATGCTAATGATGCCATTCATGGTCGGCATGATGTCGGCGATAGCGCAGAAGGTGAGATAAAAATCACCATTGATCGTAATGAGCGGTCGGCGGTGATCATAGTGGCGGACAACGGCCCCGGTATCCCCCCAGATGTCTTGCCCAAGATATTCGAACCCTTCTTTACGACTAAGCCGCCCAAGGAAGGGACCGGGCTTGGACTATCGATAAGCTATGGCATCATCCGCGACATGGGCGGCGTTTTGCGCGCCAAATCGAGCCGTAAAGGCGCACGGTTCATTATTGAACTGCCACTGGCCGATGCCACCGCAACCGAGGCCGCTTGAACCCGTCTGAGGGTTGGAACCAGATCTTCATGCGGTGTTCCATTGACAGGCAGCGGACTTCACAGCAAAGTGCGAATGACACCGGTTACCTTGGGCAACCCTAAAAGGAATGAAGCGATGATTAGCCGCCGCACGAGCCTTTTGCTTTTGGGTTCCACGCCACTGCTGCCTTACGCAGCCCGCGCGCAAGGATCGGCCGCTACCTCCAGCCTTGATCCACATGCAGCGATGCGTTGGGCGAAGGGGTTTGAAGGCCAACGCCGTGCCGATTTGGGCAATGGTCGTTTCCTTAATCCCATTTTTGCGGGCGATCATCCCGATCCGTCATTGGTGTGTGACGGAGAGGATTATTATCTCACTTTCTCCACCTTTGACGCATATCCCGGCATTGTCATTTGGCACAGCCGAGACCTTGTGAACTGGCGACCCGTTACTGCCGCACTGACAAAACCAATTGGTTCAGTGTGGGCACCAGATCTGGTGAAACATGAGGGCCGTTTCTATTGCTACATTCCGGCGCGAACCCCTGAAAAGAAATCGATCTACGTCATCACCGCGGACAAGATCGAAGGGCCGTGGAGCGACCCGGTTGACCTGAATTTGCCCCTGCATATCGACCCTGCGCATGTGGCAGACGACGACGGCACGCGTTGGCTGTTTCTTTCCGGTGGAGACCGTGTTCAGCTATCAGGCGACGGCTTATCGACCGTCGGCGATGTCGAGCATGTTTACGACCCGTGGCGTTATCCGGAAGAATGGGTGGTTGAAACATTCGCGCCCGAAGGTCCTAAGATCATGAAGCGCGGTGACTATTGGTATATGACGACTGCGGTGGGCGGCACCGCTGGCCCGCCTACTGGTCATATGGTCATCATGGCGCGCAGCAAATCGCTCGCTGGCCCATGGGAGAATTGTCCGCGCAATCCGATAATCCGGACTTTATCAGCGCGTGAAAAATGGTGGTCGCGCGGCCATGCGACATTGTTCGAAGGCCCGGGCGGCACATATTGGATGATGTATCATGGCTATGAAAATGGCTATTGGACGTTGGGCCGGCAGACGCTGCTTGAGCCCGTAAAATGGGACGCTGATGGCTGGCCGCGTCCATTGGGTGGTGATCTGTCCCGCCCGATTAAGAAGCCGCGCGATATTGGCCCTCAACCACATGGCGCGCCATTGTCGGATGATTTTTCGACGGACAAAATGGGCACGCAATGGGCGTTTTATGATCCGGCCAATGAAGAAGCCAATAGGCTGAAGCGGGTTGGCGGCACCCTGCATATGGCGGCCAAGGGCAAGACGCCGTCAGATTGCGCGCCCTTATGCGCGTTGGCAGGCGATCAGGCGTACCGCGTCATTGTGGATATTGAAACCGATCCCGGAGCGGAAGGCGGTATATTGCTGTTCTACAATCGCCGGCTTTATGCAGGATTGGGCTTTGGCAGTAAGGGCCTTGTCATGCATCGCTATGGCCTGCAACGGCCACGCGGCGCCATTCCAGGACAGCGCGACCCCGGCGGCAGCGCTGTGTCGAAACTGTCGATCCGTCTGACCAACGACCGCAACATCCTGACCATTCACACCAGCGATGATGGCCGCAAGACATGGCGCAAGTTCGACGTCCAAATGGAAGTATCGGGCTATCACCATAATGTCGCTTATGATTTCCTTTCGCTGCGTCCAGCGCTCTATGCCGCCGGACAAGGCGAAGTCCGCTTTCGCAATTTCACCTATGAGGCTTTACCTTGACTACGCCCCTGAAACTTCATCCTGACCGGCTTTTCCCGACGGACCCTGCCGTTCGGGATATCTCCCGCCGGCTATATGCCGAAGTGGCTGACTTGCCGATCATCAGCCCGCATGGCCATACCGATCCCGAATGGTGGGCGACCGATGCGTCTTTTGGCAATGCAACGGAATTGCTTCTGCATCCCGATCATTACGTCCTGCGCATGTTATATTCGCAAGGTGTTCCGCTTGAGGCGCTGGGCATCCGCAATGCCGATGCTGACCCACGCGAAAGCTGGCGGCTGTTCGCCGAACGCTATCATTTGTTTCGGGGAACGCCCTCGCGTATGTGGCTCGACTGGGTCTTTGCCGAAAGCTTTGGCTTGGACGTTCTGTTGTCGGCCGACACGTCAGATCATTATTATGACGCGATTACCGCAAAGCTCGAAACCAGTGCGTTTCGGCCGCGGGCATTGTTCGAACGCTATAATATTGAGGTTATCGCCACAACCGAGAACCCACTCGACGATTTGCGCCACCATCAAGCGATACGCGACAGCGGCTGGTCCGGTCGTGTCATAACGGCGTATCGCCCTGATCCGGTTATTGACCCCGAATTCGAAGGTTTTGTCGATAATCTGAAAACCCTTTCGGCATTGACCGGTGAGGATTGTTTCAGCTGGACTGGCTATTTGGCCGCGCACCGCCAGCGCCGCGCCTTCTTTGCATCGATGGGGGCGACCTCCACCGATCATGGTCACCCTACCGCGCGTACGGCGGATTTGTCGCCGGCCGACGCAGAGGCGCTGTTTGCCCGTGTCGTGCGTGGATCATGCTCCGCCGCTGACGCAGAATTGTTCCGCGCGCAGATGTTGACCGAAATGGCGGGCATGAGCGTTGACGACGGCTTGGTCATGCAAATTCATCCCGGCGCGTTCCGCAACCACAATCCATCGCTGTTCCATCAATTCGGACGCGACAAGGGGGCGGATATTCCGACGTCCACTGGCTATGTGCATGAACTGCACCCATTGCTGGCCAAGCACGGCAACAATGCCGACCTGACAATCATTCTCTTTACGCTCGACGAGACCGCGTACGCGCGCGAATTGGCACCGTTGGCGGGGCACTATCCAGCGCTGAAGCTTGGGCCCGCATGGTGGTTCCATGACAGCCCCGAAGGTATGCGCCGCTTCCGCAACCAGATGACGGAAACCGCCGGTTTTTATAATACGGTCGGCTTCAATGACGACACCCGCGCATTCTTGTCGATACCGGCGCGCCACGATGTTGCCCGCCGGATCGATTGCGGTTTTCTGGCGCAATTGGTTGCCGAACACCGCATGGAAGAATGGGAAGCCGCCGAGCTCGCGGTGGACCTGAGCTATAATCTGGCAAAAGCAGCGTATAAATTATGAGGCTTTCTGACGCTAACCTCGCGCATTTGCCCGTGGCGGTTACGAGGCCCGCATATGACCGCGATACGCGCGGCGTTGGCATCGTGCATTTCGGTATCGGCGCGTTTCATCGCGCGCATCAGGCAGCCTATACCGACGATGCCATGGCCGCAGAAAGCGGTGATTGGCGTATCTTGGGCGTGTCGCTGCGTTCGGGCAATGTGCGCGACCAAATGCGTCCGCAAGACGGCCTCTATGCGCTCGTCGAACAGAGCGCAGATGGCAGCAAGGTCCGCGTCATCGGTTCGGTTGCAGATGTGATCGTTGCTGCGGAGGAACGCGACCGGCTTATCGCGGCCTTGGCGAATCCAGCGACCCATATCGTCAGCTTCACCATCACCGAAAAAGGCTATTGCCGCGCGCCGGACGGCGCAATCGACTTTGATGTGGCGGATGGTGGTTCGGTATATGCCTATCTGGCGGAAGCATTCCGGAGGCGACGTGACGCCGGATCACCCGGCCTGACGTTGATGAGTTGCGACAATCTTGCGGGAAATGGCGCGCAGTTGAAGCGACTGATGACCGCATATCTCCATCGTCATGCGCCGGAGCTTGTCAGCTGGTTCGAGGAAAAATGTGCGTGCCCATCGACGATGGTCGACCGCATCGTTCCGGCAACTACCGAAGCTGATCGGAAGGGCGCCGAGGCACTCACCGGCCTGCGCGATGATGCGATGGTGGTGACAGAACCGTTCAGCCAATGGGTGATCGAAGACAATTTTGCGGGGCCGCGGCCGGCTTGGGAAAAGCATGGCGCGTTGATGACGTCGAATGTCCACGCTTATGAAGAGGCCAAGCTGCGTCTGCTAAACGGCGCGCATTCCGCGCTCGCCTATTTGGGTTTAAAGCGCGGCCATGAATTTGTGCATCAGGCCATCGCTGATCCTGAATTGGCGCGCTTGGCAAACACCCTGATGCGCGATGAAGCAGCGACCAGTCTGGAGCCCGCGCCGGGACAAGATCTCAACGCATATGCCGACGCATTGATCGCGCGGTTTCAAAACCCCGCGCTCAACCACCGGCTCATCCAGATTGCGATGGATGGCAGCCAGAAAATCCCCCAGCGCTGGTTGGCAACGCTGGCCAGCCAACAGGCGAGGGGGAAACGATGCCCGTCTATCCTGACCGCCATCAGCGGATGGCTATGCCATATTCGCGGGGACAATGGCATTGTAGATGATCCTTTGGCAGAGGTTTTGAAAGCAACATGGGCCCAAGCAGGGGCGCACGGCATATCTGCCGCATTGTTCAGTGCCGGTGGCATAATGGCGAGCGCTTGGACGCCAAGCGAAGCGGATCTGCTCGAGATTGCGCGTCAATTATAGACAATTGTGGCGCACATCGAACGACGCTGGATCAGTGCGCGCCCCGTTCGGTGGACATCAAACCCTTGGCGAGTGCAGCGAGAGCTAAGGCGATGAGCACGTGATATATGTGCCAAGCCACAGCCTCATCAAGCCACGCCGCACGCCGAATGAACAACGTATTTGCAAGCATCACGGCGCAACCAATTGGCACAAGCCACGTCCGCCCCGACGGGCCGGGTCGCACGATTGAGGCAAGAAATACGAGCACTAACGCCAATAGGAAAACAGGGCCGAGCAGCGGTTGCGCGAACAAAAAGATCGCGGTCGCGGTGCACAGGATGAGCGCGATTATCGATATTATGTGTCTATCCGCGGGACGGAACAGATAGCTGGATAATATGGCCACGGCACCCGCAAGGCCCAACAATTGAGACGCACCCGCATGCAAAGCGGCGAGCGCATCCTGCAAACCAGCCCCAAAACGCACCACGCCGATGGAGGCTGCAACGCCAAAGCAGGCCATCGCAAATGCCGGTAAATATCGGCCATTTCGCCAAAGCGCATTTCCGGCGATAATCGTGACCAACACAATGGCCGCGTCGGATAAAGCATAATGGGCGGGCATCATACGCTCGTCACGGATTCTGGCGTATTGCTATTGGGGAGCAAACCCGCCTCCCGTTTAATGTCTTCGGACGTCAACCGTGATCCATCATGGCTCCAACCGGGTGGCGCAAAAATGTAACAAAAACGCTGCCACAGGCTCAACCCGCGCTGCGACGCATCCTGCACTATCCCGACATATTCGTGGGTTAAAATTGTGAATGGATTAAACGTCTCAAGGTTTTTGACCAAGCCATAGTCAACCGGTACGGCGCGGTCTTCCTCGACGAATGTGCCAAACATGCGATCCCAGATGATCAGCGTACCGGCAAAATTGGCATCCAGATATTCTGGATTGCGGCCATGGTGCACCCTGTGGTGGCTCGGCGTATTGAAAATATATTCAAACCACCGTGGCAAACGGTCGATCGTTTCGGTGTGGAGGAAGAATTGGTAGGTTGCGTTAAGGATCCCGCAAAAAACAACCAATGCCGGATCAAAGCCGATTAAAATTAGCGGAATTTTGAGCATCATCGTTCCGGTAAAGTGCTTCATCCAACTTTGGCGCAGCGCAATGGGCATGTTGAAATTGGTGGATGAGTGATGGACCACATGCATGGCCCAACCCCAACGGACGCGGTGGCATATGCGGTGGTGCACGTAAAATCGCAGATCATCGAGCACGAAGCACAATAAGAACGATCCCCAGGTGATCGGTATTTCGCCAATGGCAAAGGGCGCCGCTGCAAATAAAGCAGCGGTGGTGATGAACGCAAAGATGGCATTTACCGGGTCACTTGCGAGCCCCAGAAATATGGACAGCAAGGAGTCTTTGGCCGGGACGTTGCCCTTACGTTTGAGGAAGCGAATGGCACCCAGTTCAAACAAAATGCCCAGCCCAAAAACAGTAAGCGATATGATGACCCAATTTTGGTTGATGAGCTGCGTAACTGTCACAAAATTCTCCCCCGCGATTAATAAAAGGAATAGTCTGGTTGGCGATTTAAAAAATTGAATAATAAATGCATATTATGTAATTATTGGAACATGAATATAAATCTGAATAGGCTATCCCGGTTCGTCGTGGTTTATCGCCACAAGAGTTTTAGCCGCGCCGCCAGCGAGCTTGGCATGACGCATTCGGCACTGACAAAGTCGGTGCAGCTGCTCGAACAAGAACTAGGCGCAGAATTGTTCAACCGGACCACGCGCAGCGTTGTCCCCACCGATGCCGGCAACCGTCTTGCGCAAAGGGCTGAGGAACTTTTGGCGCTAGCGGACCAAATCGGCGATGAGGTCTTAACCGGTAGCCGACATTTGCGGCTGATTGCCGGACCTGCGGTCATCGAAGCATCATTGGCGCCTGCACTTGCTGCATTTTACAAGTCACATCCGAACATCCGCGTGACGGCGGAAACGCTTCCGTTAGACATCGCCGCAGCACGGTTGCGCCAACGGGAAGCGGACTTGCTGCTTTTCCATTCAACGACCGTCAGCGCCATTCCCGAAAAGCGGTTGTTTCAGATAAGCAGGATAATCGACGAGCCCTATGTCGCGGTTATGCGTCAGGACCATCCCGCGTTGCACCGCGACTTCAGCATTGATGAGATGCTGCGATATAAATGGGCCATTCCCGGCTATGGGAAAATCTACCGCTCGGCCATTCCGACGGACATAGAAGAAAAATATCGCAACGCCGGTTTCCCGCATTACCGCGTTTTAAGCCTCGTGTCGTGCTTGGCGTTGGTCGCCGACAGCGACATGATCACATTATTGCCTGCTTCCTTCGCCCATAGGGACGCACGTGCGCTCAATCTGACGGTCGTGCCGATGCACCCAAGCTATGCGGCACGCTATGACGTAAGCGCAATCACGCTCAAAAATGGCGGGGCTGACCCAGTGTTGGATGCATTGCAAAATGCTTTTGTGATGCAAACCGGCGTAGGCTGAATTTCCGGCGACATCAGCGCGCGATCAGTTGGCCCAATAGACATATTCCTGATCTTGTTTCCATGCGGCATTCAACGGAACATCGATCCGGATCGCGCCTTCTAGTAAGCCGGGCCAAAGGGGCTTGGGCAAACCGGCGTTTTGCGCGTCAATCAACTTGCGCAGTTCCGCCACGCGCGCCGGATCCTTGGCCGCCAAATTGACACGTTCGGTGGGATCGGTGGCGAGGTTGAATAGCCACACCTTGTTGGGCCGTTCGGAAACTTGCAATTTCCAGTCGCCTGCGCGCACAACGCGGTAATGCCCCGAACGCCAGAAGGTCACTTCGCGTTTCGGTCCAGTGCCAAACAGGTTGAAGCTGTCCATTTTGCGATCGGTGGGTAAGCGCGCACCGGTTGCCGCTGCAATGGTTGCAAACATATCAAGGTGCTGCGCGACATCGCTGCGAACCGTCCCCGGTGCGATCTTGCCGGGCCAGCGCATCATCATCGGCACATGAATGCCGCCTTCAAAGAAGGTGCCTTTATAGCCGCGATAGGGCGTATTGTGATCTTTGATACCGGTATACCAAGCCCCGCCATTGTCGCTGGTAAAGATAACAAGCGTATTGTTGTCGAGCCCTGTGTCCTTCAACTTTTGCAGCACGTCGCCAATCCGCCGGTCAAGCTGACGCATCATCGCGCCATAGACCCGCTGGGTATGGTCCTTAATCTGTGGCAACGCGTCATAGTCCGATTTCAGCGCCTGCAGCGGGGTGTGCGGCGCATTATAGGCCAGATACATGAAGAAGGGCCGGTTCTTGTTCGCCTCTATTGCGGCCAATGCATTGTCGGTGAAATAGTCGGTCAGGTGGCCTTTGGGGCGAAAACGCGCACTGTCCCCCCAATAGACCGCATATGGCAGGTTCGCCCATAAAAAGCGGTCTATCGGGTCCCATGGCAGTTTTGCATTGACGACCTGCGGATCATCTTCGGCCATAAACAAATCGCCGCCCGCCCGTATGCCAAGGCTTTCGTCAAACCCCTGCGACGTTGGTCGCAATGGTTTGGCTTCACCCAGATGCCATTTGCCGATGTGGATATTGTGATACCCCTGGGCTTTCAGTATTTCGGGCAACATGATTTCCGCATTGGGCACGCCCATATCGGCATAGGCCGGCAGGTCGCGGTTCAGTTCTTCATGATAGATGGTTGGATAAGGAGAATCTCCATCATTATGTGCCAGATTTGAGGCAAATGCCGCTGGAATTGAGGTAAATTCAAAACCGAACCGTGTCGGATAACGCCCCGTCATTAGCGCCGCGCGGGAAGGCGAGCAGGTGGCGTTCGCGGCATAGCCGTTGGCAAAGCTAACGCCCTGTTTGGCAATGGAATCGATATTGGGTGTCGGCACCGCGCCACCAGCAACCCCGCCACCGTACAGCGAAATGTCATTCACGCCCAAATCGTCGGCAACAATCAGGATGACGTTGGGCGGACGTTGGCCAGAGGGTGCGACCGCAGGGCCCTGCGCCCATGCAATGGGACGATTTTCGCCAATCGGTTCGCGCCATTCGCTGATGATGCCGGGAATGTAGATTTTATATTGCTGAAAACCCAAATAGCCCGCGCCGATCAACAGCGCCAATGCCCCGATCCATGTCCATTTTTTCATTCTGGGCTCTCCGGTTGGGTTTTGCTTGATCGCCGCACGGATAGCCACAGAAACAATAATATTATCGGCAGCGAAATCAGGCTGGCATAATGTTCAGGCGGGTGATGGCCGCTGACGGGCACATGCTTTATCCAGCCGGACCAGCTCAGCAACAGGCGCTCGATCAGAGACACCAAAAGGAACAGCGGCACGAGCGCGCGGTAGCGCAATGCGACCAAGAGGGTGACAATGCCGTGCGCAATCTGCGTCGCGCCCGCCCAGGCAAACATGCCGAAAATCATCGTTGGATTATGGCTGAGATCAAGCCCTGCAATCACGCCCGCACCGCCATCAGGCAGGAAACTGTGGATCATCCCCGGTACGATCCAGCCAATGCCATAAAAGGCCAAAAACCACGCAGCGTAACGGGATCCACGATAGTGGATATTTGTACTGGGTGGCAGGAAAGCGTTCATCCGGCGACCGTTAAGACGGCCAGATGTGCAAGCGCTGCCGCCAGCGCCAAGATGAGCGCAACGGTGACGCGCGGGCTGACGTAAAACGACACAACCCGCTGTGTCGGGAATGAAAATGTCGCAAGCGTACCAAGCAGCTTATCGGGATGGCCCTCCATAAAAGCGGGGTCCCTAACCAGCTTTATCATGTCGCGGCGGCTGCGGTAACGCATGAGGCCAAAGATCGTCCAATCGGGATCCGCCTCGGTGTTCCAAGCATCAATATATCCACCAACCTTGCGTCCGACCATGCCGGGATGGCCGCCATTGCGAAATAGAGCCGGCATAAAGCGTTGCGAATAGCGCTTCAGCAGATCGAAGCCTTGAACCATTTGGCCGGTTTTGGGGTCTTCCACTTGCTCCATCTGCGCTTTCACCAGATTGAGCATGACAAACTCGCGGCCGTCATCGGCTTCAAGGAACGCGCGCATAACCTGCTGGCTATTTCCAGTGCCTTCGAAACGTCCCGCCATTTGCGCAAGAAACGCATCAATTTCGTCAGGTTTCAGCGGGCCTGACCAATTATCGTACCAGAGCCGAAATACGCCATAAGCGAGCAACGCTGTTCCCCAGATTATCCATGCTGTCATGGCTCTAACTACCCTTCTTTTTGGCGCGCTCGGCATCGCGCTGGGCTTTTGCTGCCTCTTTACAGGCGGGTGATGTTTTCTTGATATTCTTGATAAGGCAGGCGCGGACATTGTCGCGGCTAAAAGTCGCCAACTCTGCAGAGCAGTATTTACGAATATCGGGCATGCACGCTTGGCGCACATTGTCTTGCGCCGACAGTGGTGCAGTTGAGAGTATCAGCGCGGACGCCGTCAAAATGAAGACTGCTTTTGACATCCTTGTCTTTTCCTTCACCCAGTTATCTTTTGCGTCCCGCAACGAAGCGGCGGAATATTATTGGCATTAATTGTGCCAAAATATATTTGCAATCGCTTTTGTCGCTTGCACCAGCGGCCGTTTGCCGCAAAACATGCCCCCATGACCAACGCATCGCACAAAATGACATCACGCGCAGAAGCGCCACTGGCCGATGGTCGGCGGGAACGCAGCCGGTCTAGCCGATCGAAGATAGTCGCAGCGATGGTCGATCTGGTCGGTAAGGGCGATGTAGCGCCCAGCGCCGCGCGTGTTGCGGAGGTTGCGGGTGTTGGGCTTCGCTCCGTTTTCCGACATTTTGACGATATGGACGAGCTGTACCGCGAAATGGGGGAGGTGATTGCGGCGCAGGTGATGCCCATCATCCTCGAACCACCAAGCGGCGCTAGCTGGAAGGAAAAGCTGTTCGACATTGCGGACCGGCGGGCAGTGGTTTTCGAAACCATCCTGCCTTACCGGATTTCGGCCAATCTCAAACGCTTCCAATCGCCCTATTTGATGCAGGACTATCGCCGGATGCTGCGGCTCGAATCCGACAGCACCGAGGCGCATTTGCCGGTGTCGGTAAAGGCTGATGTGGTCGGTACCCGCAGCCTCAATGTGATATTGAGTTTCCAGACATGGCGATTGTTAAGGCATGATCAGGAACTGCCTTTTGAGGATGCCAAGGCTGTTGTGCGTCGTTTGCTGAGCGATGCCATGTCCGGCATGCCGGAGGAATGATGCAGCGCTTTGGTCTCGTTTTTGGTCTGGTGCTGCTGCTGCCTGGCTGCGGCGATGCAGATGTGCCGCCCGAAAAAATGTGCACCGGTTTGCAAGACAATGAAATGGTCTGGGTCCCGGGCGGTAGCTTTGTGATGGGGGATGATCCGCATTATGCAGAGGAAGGTCCGCCGCAGACGGTGGCCGTTAAGGGGTTCTGGATCGACACACATGAAGTGACCAACGCCCAATTCGCGGCCTTTGTAAAAGCGACCGGTTACAAGACCATATCGGAGCGCGATCCGCCCAAGCTGCCCGGTGCGCCGCCAGAAATGTTGGTCCCGGGTTCTGCCGTGTTCAATATCCCGTCGGACGACGACCCGCGTTGGTGGCGCTGGGTCGTGGGGGCGCAATGGCGCCATCCTTCCGGCCCGAAAGAGTCCATCGTTGGCCGCGACAACGAACCCGTTGTCCAGATCGCCTATCAGGATGCAGAGGCCTATGCGCGGTGGGCTGGCAAGGAATTGCCGAGCGAGGCGCAGTGGGAATATGCTGCGCGCGGCGGCGCGGTGGCATTGCCGGAACCGGTTGATGCAAAGGGCAAACCGCAAGCGAATTACTATCAAGGCGTCTTCCCGGTCAAAAACCTCAACACCGACGGCTATATCGGTCGCGCGCCGGTGGGTTGTTTCAAACCGAACGGATACGGTCTGTATGATATGATCGGCAATGTCTGGGAATGGACACGCAGCAGCGGATCGCGCGCCGATGCCAGCGAACCGGTTAATATCATAAAAGGCGGATCCTATCTTTGCGCGGCCAATTATTGCGCGCGCTATCGTCCCGCGGCGCGTCAGTTTCAGGAACGCGGACTAGGCACCGACCATATCGGGTTTCGGCTGGTCGATACGAAGAAGGCTGGGCCAGCGTCTTGACCCGCCATTGATAATATGACACTTTAAGTGCCAATATAACCATTTCTAGGGATTAATGCATGAAAGTCCTACGCACACCCGACAGCGCCTTTGCCGCAATCGACGATTTTCCTTTTGCGCCAAATTATGTGGAGATTGCCGATCCCTCGGACGGCACGGCGTTGCGTGTGCATTATGTGGATGAAGGCCCCCGCGATGCGCCAGTGGTGCTGATGATGCATGGCGAACCAAGCTGGAGCTATTTGTACCGTCACATGATCGGCCCAGTCGTCGCGGCGGGCTTTCGCGTTGTCGCGCCTGACCTGATTGGTTTCGGTAAATCGGACAAGCCCACGAAAAAAACCGACTATAGCTATGCACGCCATGTTGGCTGGATGCGCCAGTGGATTGAGGCGGTTGACCTGAGCAACATGACGCTCGTCTGTCAGGATTGGGGATCGCTGATCGGGCTTCGCCTTGTCGCAGAAATGCCGGATCGCTTTGCCAGCGTTGTGCTGTCCAATGGCGGCTTGCCCGAAGGCGGCCCGCCACCGCGCGCTTTTGCTATCTGGCGTGCCTTTTCCAAATGGAGCCCGTTTTTCCCCATCGGCAGGATCGTCAACGCCGGCGCAAAGCGTGCACTCAGCGCGGCTGAGATCGCCGCTTATGACGCGCCGTTTCCGGACAGTAGCTACAAGGCAGGAGCGCGGATATTCCCGAGCTTCGTTCCGTTCGAGAACAATGTGGCGATCCCCGACCAGAAACGTGCGTGGGAAGTGTTTGAGAAATGGGACAAGCCATTCCTGTGCTGCTTTAGCGACGGCGATCCCGTCACGCGCGGGGGCGAGAGCCGTTTCATCGGCCGCGTTCCCGGCACTGCGGGCCAGCCGCATTGCACGTTGAAGGGCGGTCACTTCATTCAGGAAAATGATCCGCAAGGCTTCGTCGACTGCATCCTAAAAGTGCGATAGTCATGAAGGTCTTGCGCACCCCCAAGGCCGCTTTCGCCGACCTTCCGAACTATCCGTTTGCGGCACATTATGTTGAGGTTGAAACGCAGGGCACGCCACCCTTGCGGTTGCATTATGTCGATGAAGGCCCCCGCGACGCTGCGCCGATCCTGCTGCTGCATGGAGAGCCGACCTGGTCCTATCTCTACCGCAAATTTGTACCCCCGCTCGCCGCCGCCGGGCACCGCGTGCTGGCACCTGATTTGATCGGCTTTGGCAAGTCTGACAAGCCTGCCAGCCGCGACGATTATAGCTATGAACGCCATGTCGCGTGGATGAGCGACTGGCTGACGCAGCTTGATCTGAACAACATCACGCTGTTCTGTCAGGATTGGGGCGGGTTGATCGGGCTGCGGCTGGTTGCGGCTTTTCCCGATCGTTTTGCGCGGCTGGTGATTTCAAACACCTATCTGCCCGTTGGGGAGAATATTGGTCCGGGTTTCGATGGCTGGCGCGCATTCAGCCAGGCTACGCCCGAATTCAAGAGCGGCCGGATCGTTGACGGCGGTTGTAACCGCGCACTGACGAGCGCCGAGATCGCCGCTTATGATGCGCCGTTCCCTGATGAGAGTTTCAAGGCCGGCGCGCGCCAGTTTCCTGTGCTCGTGCCCGTGACCCCGGACCATCTGTCAGTCGCCGAAAACGTCGCGGCATGGGCACAGCTTGAACGCTTCGACAAACCGGTGCTCACCTGCTTTGGCCATCAGGACAAGGTGCTCGGTCATCTCGATACGGAAATTCAACGACGCATCCCCGGCGCAAAGGGGCAACCGCATTGCCGGATCGACGCCAGCCATTTTTGTCAGGAAGATCAGCCGGAACAGCTGGTCGCGTTGATCCGCAATTTCATCGCTGCCTAGGCGTAAGTCCGGCGGTTAAATACCGGGCTATTCTTCAGCGGCGCGGATCACGTAAATGCGACCCGCGTCACTTGGTCCATTGAGCAACAATAGAAATCTTGATTCCAACCGGGTGACGGAAACACCACGCCTTGCATGAACCCACCTGTTTCAACGCGCGCAACGGTCGCTCCGCTGGTGATATCGAGCAGGACGATCGCTTCGCGGCGCTGATAATCATTGGTACAAATTAGACCGCTTTCGGGAAAATGCAGCATATGGCTGGCGCAGCCCAAACCATCTTTCCTCCATAATGGCACGAGCGCGCGCTTCTCTTCCTCGAAGCGGAAGCCGCAGATGACGCGATTGGCGCTGTCATATGCGATGACGATCTGCCTTGCTTCGTCCCAGAGCGGCGGGTTGGTGATGCTGCCGCCCGGCAAACCGCTGACGTCGATACACTGCCAGTCTTCAGCGTCTGCAAGTGCAACGCGAATGAGCCGATTGGGTGCCTGCGCAACGCCGCGCCCGACCATGCTTGTGCGGTAACGATGCTGGCCGTTGTCCATCAGCCAGAGGTGACGGTCTCCGATCACGGCATCCCAGCCATGGCTACGCTGGCTGTTGCCGATATAGGGGCAGGCCCAGCTATCGTCACGCCGCAGGGCAGTGCCATCCCAATGATAGCGGGTTAATGTACGCACACCCACGACATAGACGGTATTTCCAACGGCGCTGAGCCGCGCCACCGATGGCTCTGTGCAATCAAGCGGCGGGCAGACCATGGTTAAATCTTCTGGATCAATCACGCAAAGTTGCGCTGTGGAACGATCGGAGAGATTCTTCGTGACGATCAACCCCGAATCTAGGATCACGAAACTGTTATAGGGCTGATCGACCGGCAATCTGGCTGCTGCGCGGACAGTTAGATCTGCGCGGGCTAGGCGATGGATGTAGCGCCCGTAGACGGTGTAAAGGTCGCCATTGCGGTGAATGGCCATCCCGCCCGGCCACATCGGGCCGCCGTCGAGGCGGGGGCTGCGTGCGATAGGGCGCAGCGTCAACGGATCGATACGCTCGACCTGCGCGGTGGTAGGCAATCCGATCTGCGATCGCAGCGCCTGATGGGCCAGCAGAAAAATCTCGCCCGGATCGCCTAGCACGGTCATCGTCGTCATCAACCGGCGCCGCGAGGTCGCCGTGAGCCGCAGACTATTAGGCTCTGCCAGGGCCAGGGGATCGGGCGTTGACTGTAACCGCCGAGGGCCACCGTCCTCGCAGGGCCAGGGACTGGGCCAATAGCCCTTCAACTTGTAGCGCGCCGTCTGCGCCACCAGATAACGGCCGCTGTTGCTATCAATAATAGCCCGCCCACCGGCCATAACGCGATAAGCCGCGGTATCAGCAACGTGCGCACGGCGTTTGTGAAAATCTGTTTGGGCGCGGTGTAACCGTCCGGCATAGGCAGCACGTTGTTTGCCTTGGCAAAGGCGGCATAATCGGATTGCATATCCGCAAAACGTTGCGGGTCTGAACCGGACAGATCGTTGGTCTCACCGGGGTCGGTGGTAATGTTGTACAGCCGCCAGCGGCCATCGCCATAAGGCGGCAGGTTTTTGACGAGCTTATAATCGCCTTTGAAAAGCACCGCATTGCCCGACAATTCATAGCCCAATGGCTTGTCCGCCGAATGGACGGACGATGCAGCCCCTGTGAGCATCGGTGTCAGGTCCATCCCAATCATGGGCTCGACGCGGCGTCCCGAAAAACTGCCTTGCTGCGGCGCGACACCTGCGAGCTTTAGCAAAGTCAGCGGCATATCGGTGACATGCGCAAAACCTGATGTAATGCGGCCACCCTTAATCGCCGGGTTGCCCGGCCAGGCTATGATCATCGGGACACGCAAGCCACCTTCGTTCGCGGTAAACTTGTAACCACGCAGCGGCGATGCCGATGCGCTGGCAAATCCCGCACCTTGTGCGGTCAGCGAACCCGGGCGTCCCTGTTGGGCGATGCTTTGATCATAAAGAAGATTGGCGTTCCAGCGCGTAAATGCGCCCATGTGCATGGGATCAGTCGCTTCCGCGCCATTGTCCGACAGAAACACGAAGATGGTGTTTTCATATTCACCGATGGCCTTCAAATGCGTAATCAACCGGCCGATTTCACGGTCCATCGCCGTGCCCATGGCAGCATAAGCGGCCATCGCACCCGCACGTTGCCGCTTTTGCTCTGCTGACAATTTCGACCAGTCACCACTGGTACCCATGGTCACCATCGCAACGTCCGCAGGCATCACGCCTTTCGCAATCGCTGCGGCGCGGCGCTCTTTGCGTAGCGCGGTCCAACCAGCATTATAGCGCCCGGCATAAGCCGCAATGTCCGCATCGCGTGCCTGCACCGGGATATGGTTCGCGATGAAATTGACGGACGCCAGAAACGGTTTTCCGCTCGCCCTGCCGCGATAGATATAGCCGATCATCTTGTCGACAATCAGCGTTGAGGAGTAAAAGCGCTTCGGCAGTTTGGCCGGCTTTCCATCATCACTCCACTTGGTCTTGTCATAAATCAGCAGATTGGGCTTATCTTCAAAATTGTCGGCGCCCGATTGCGCCAGCGCGAGCGCGTGGTCATAGCCGCGTGCCGTCGGCAAGGTATCGGGCGTGTGGCCCAGATGCCATTTGCCGGTCAGATAGGTGCGATAGCCACCCGCGCGCAGCTGGTCTGCAATCGTCACGACGCGGTTGTTCAGATGCGACTCATAACCCGGTTTGCCGAGATGTTCCGGTGGAATTGTCTCCGGCATATTGCCCAGCCCCGCGCGGTGATTGATCACGCCGGTTTGCAGCATCGCGCGCGTTGGCGAGCACGACCCTGCCACATGGAAGTTCGAAAAACGCACACCCTTGGCGGCAAGCGCGTCGATATTGGGCGTCGCAATCTCCCCGCCGAAGGCCCCGACATCGCTAAAGCCCCAATCATCGGCCAATAGGATGACGATATTGGGGGCTTTTGCGGGCGCGGACTGTGCGCCAAGCGTGGCTGGGCTGAGCAACGCCAGCGCCGTCAATAGGTTTGCCGGTCCTTTCAGCTTCATTGGTTCCGCAAAGCCTCAAGGCAGCCCGTCTGCGCGAGCAGCGGGTCAATGCGCCCCCGCGCATTAGCATCCAACGCGGCATAGCGCGCGCGCAAATCGGCGAGGCACTTCACCTGATATTTGAAAACACCTTGCGTATAGGGCAGGCCCATCGCGGTGATGTGGAAGCTATCTTCGCCAGCCTCAATCGCCGCTGCGTTGGCGAGCAGGAAGGGCATGTAGATTTCGCCCACCTGTTGCAACCAAGCGGTGATAATAGGCGCAAAGGGCGCATCTGCCTTATCCCATTCGCCCGTTATTCCCGACATATCATCAATATGCAGCAGCCAGCGGAAGCTGTAGGGAAAATCTTTGCGCATCATCGCCTGCGCCGTGGGGTCAACGCCCAGCTGTGACAATTGGCCGTACATCCCGAACTCCGCCATGCTGGGCCGCGAACCGAACAAGCAATGTTGGTCCACCACATGCGCCTCCAGCGCACCCAAAATCGCGCGGGTTGACGCCTCGATCAGCGGGAAGTTTTCGGCGGCGCAGCCGACAATCGCCATGCGGCCGACCTGGCGGGCGCGGAACTGTTCGGCATAGCCCTGACTGGTCGCCAGCCCTCCGCCCTTCATCGCGTCAAACGCGAGCCAGCGGCTCATCTGGATCTGGTCGACCTCCTCCAGCCAGCGATAGCCGAACATCGCCTTTGTCACCCACTCATCGGCGAAATCCTCAATCAAATGCGCGATAAAGGCGCGTGCCGGATCAGCCGGGATGACCGAGCGTTCGGAATGCCGCGCCTCCAGATCATAGATGAGCGGCGTCGAGTCATTGTGAAATGTCCCATCGGGATATTCCATCACGGGGATGACGGGGGCCTTCACCTTGCTCAACGCATCGCGCGAATCTGCACCATGCACCCACAAATGCGGGATGCGGCGATAGCGCATAAGCGCGCGCATCTTCATCGAATAGGGCGATCCGAGTGCGCCGTTGATCGTATACATGGCCGTAGTTCCTTCCGTCATCGTCCGGCATGGTGTGTAATGGGCTATATTGACATTATCAATGTCAATATATGGGCGGGGACGCTGAAAGCATGTGGATAAATGATCCGATTGTTCCGCCGCTGCCTGAGCTGTTCAGCGCATTCAAAGGCGAGCGATAAGTTTGCCATTGGCGCCGTTGCAAGACGCGCGCGGCCAAAAATCAAGGTGCAACAATGCGATGTTGGGCCAGATGTTCATAGTCGGCCATGCAGGCATCTGCGACGTAGCGGGCTTCATCGTCGAGGTTGAGCGGGCGTATATCTGGCTTTTGGAAGCCGGTGCTGGCCGCGACCGCGTCATACCAATGGCTTGCCCAAATGCCGTCATCTGGGTGGATACCAGCGGGCCATGACAACATGGCGGGATCCCATGTGATGTTGAGCGCATCACATAGCAAAGCTAGCGTCTTTGCAGGGTTTTTAAGAATGTCCGCGCTGTCGACGACGGGTGGGGCATGGCCGGTCCGGTCGGCGATACGATCAAAGAACGCACGCTGGGTTGCGTAACCAAGGTCTTCGACGTTCACGCTCTCTCGCTTAACGCGGTAGCTGGCGACCATATAGGCAGGTTCGCGAACCAGAAAGGCGTGGCGGCAGTTGGTCAAATCATCGGGTTGGATTGGGCCGACCATATGGTGGGTCATTTGCTTTTGATACCATAAGGGCGCACCTCCCGGTGCCGGACCGGAAAGGTGGGCTGCTACGCTGGACCAGTCGCAATCCATATCGGCGATGACTTCTGCTGCCATGGGGTGCGGCTCGCCGCTATGTGCAAGGAAACAGCCGTAGAAGGGTTCGTCACTGACGGCGCAATCCGCGCGCGACGAAAAGCTGCGCATCATAGCCGTCGAGATGTTTCGTGGTCCCGACCACATGCATATCCGCTGCGTCAAGGCCGACTCTGGCCCGCAATATCGCGCTCGATGAAGGCGCGGTAGAGATTTTGTAGGCGCTCGACGACTGGCCCCTTTCCATCGGTCAAGACACGGCCATCGATGGTATGCGCAGGAACAACCCCGGCAAAGGTTCCGGTAACAAAAGCTTCATCGGCACCATAGACATCGGTCATGGAGAAGTTGCGTTCGAACACAGGAATATCATTCTCCCGGCACATGCGGATGACGTTGGCGCGCGTGATGCCGGCGAGGCAATAATCACCGGTGGAGGTCCACACCTCTCCCTTGCGGACGATGAAGAAATGCGTGGAATTGCATGTGGCGACAAAGCCATGCGGGTCGAGCATCAAAGCTTCATCTGCGCCCGCTTGCGCCGCCTGAATGCAAGCGGTGATGCAATTGAGTTTGCTATGCGAATTGAGCTTGGGATCCTGCACCGCCGGATCACCGCGACGGACGTGGACGGTAAACAATGACAGGCCGCGATCAACCGTTGCGGGAAGCGGGTCTTTATATTCGGCAATAATGACAATGGTCGCGGGTGAGACGACCACACGTGGATCTTGATACGGCGTTGAACGGATGCCACGCGTGACCATCAGCCGGATATGGCATTTGTCCATCTGGTTCGCGTCTATGGTGGCATAGAGGCGTTCCTTCATTTCCGCGCGGGAAATGCCGATGTCCATGGCAATTGCCTTTGCGCCTTCCCACAAACGGTCAAGATGCTGGTCCAAAAAGGCCATGCGTCCGGCGTGAACGCGGATACCCTCCCAAACCCCGTCGCCCAGCATGAAGCCGCTGTCAAAGACAGAGACCATAGCCTGCGCACGCGGCGTAAGCTGACCATTAACGTTGATGAGGATCGCGTCATTGCGCGAATCAGAGACGAAATCATGCGTTCCAAGTGCCATGTTGTTGACCGTAACGTTGGCCGGGCGGGCGCGTCAAATAGGAACGCGCAACGTCCATCTCGTAAAGCTTCGGAGAGAACCGCTGCGTCATCGCGTGTCTGACATTTGGTGGAAACGAAACCAAGCGACATCTTGATGACGCGTGCGGTTGGTTCCCCGGTAAGGATTCGAACCTCAATAGACGGAGTCAGAGTCCGTAGTCTTACCGTTAGACGACCGGGGAATAGAAGGCGGGCCTATATGCTGGTGCCCGTGCACGGTCAAGCTGCTGAATTTGGCCGGTTGCGACGATATTCAAAAATGTTGAATTTTTCACGTGCAGCGCGTATCAAGGCGTCAGGTACCGGCAGCACATCTGCCCGGATAGAAAATAAGAAGTGAGTTTACGGCTATGGGCGAGAATGTCGCGCCATCGCCGCAACAGGGACGCGGGCGTAAACGTAAAAAGCCGCCCCGTCGCAAGAATGCGGCACCCAAGGCTGCAAAACTGCAGCAGGCTTCGGCTGAGGGCGCAGCGCGTGCACACATATCTAAAGCGCCTCCTAAACCTTCCAAGGACTTTGTTCCTGCAGATAACGCAGCTTTGCGGCGTAACTGGCTTGATCGGACAGCATATGCCGCGCTCGACCTTGGAACGAACAACTGCCGATTGCTGATCGCGCGGGCTGGCGGAGAGGATTTCACCGTCGTCGATGCATTTTCGCGGGTTGTAAGGCTAGGCGAGGGGCTGACCGCGACAGGCCGGATGAGCGATGAGGCCATGGACCGCGCGGTTGAGGCACTTTCGGTATGCGCCGAGAAGTTGAGAAAGCGTAATGTCGTTCTGGCAAGGTCCGTCGCCACTGAGGCATGCCGTCAGGCCGTCAACGGCGCGCAGTTCATTGAACGTGTGAAGCGCGAGACCGGTATTCATCTCGACATCATCAGCCCACAGGAAGAGGCGCGCCTTGCCGTCATGGGTTGCCATGCCTTGCTTGAGCAGGGAACGGGACCTGCGCTGATATTCGACATTGGCGGCGGATCAACCGAGCTTGTGCTGGTGTCAACCAGTGGCAGTGTTCCCGAGATATTAGACTGGGTGAGCGTTCCATGGGGCGTGGTTTCGTTGACCGAAAGTGAACGGGCCGAGGCAGAGACGCCTGAGCGGTTGAACGCCATTTACGCAGCGATGCGCGCAAAGGTGATGGCAAGCTTTGCCGCGTTCGCCGCACGTTTGCCGGAGGATGGCGGGGACCGCAGGCTTTTGGGGACTTCGGGAACGGTCACCACGCTTGCCAGCGTCTATTTGAAACTGAACAGTTATGACCGCCGCGCTGTGGATGGGTTGTATTTGCCGACCGCCGCGATGCGCGAAATTAGCCGCGAGCTTGCCGGCCGCACTATAGAGGGGCGCGCTGAATTTCCGACCATTGGGCATGAGCGTGCCGACTTGGTCGTTGCCGGTTGCGCCATCCTTGAGGCTATTTTTGATATATGGCCCGGTGAGCGGCTGGGCGTTGCGGATCGCGGCATTCGCGAGGGCATTTTGCGTGCGCTGATGGCGAGCGATGCAAAACGCAGAAATCGGCGGAACTGAAAATGGCAGACAATTTATTCGGTGGTAAGAACTCCGGCCGGACACTGGCCGGTAAACAGAAGGTCAAGACGGCCAAGCGGCGCACCGCTGGATCAACCCGTTGGCTTGAGCGGCAGTTGAACGACCCATATGTGAAACGCGCGCAGGGCGAGGGCTATCGCAGCCGCGCGGCGTATAAGCTGGTCGAGTTGGACGAGAAGTTTCACATCTTGCGCGGCAAGAAAGCCGTGGTGGATTTGGGCGTCGCGCCGGGCGGCTGGGCACAAGTGGTGCGCAGGCAACAGCCAAAGGCAGCCATCGTGGGTATCGATCTGTTGCCGGTCGACCCGCTGGAAGGTGTTGTGTTGCTGCAAATGGATTTCATGCACGACAGCGCGCCGGATAGGCTGATTGCCGAACTCGGCTGCGCACCGGACCTCATCTTGTCAGATATGGCGGCCAACACCGTTGGCCACAAACAGACCGACCATTTACGCACAATGGGTCTGGTCGAAGCGGCCGTCGATTTTGCTATTCAGGTTTTGCAACCCGGCGGCGATTTTGTCGCGAAAGTGTTTGCTGGGGGAACCGACCCGGTGATGCTGAGCATATTGAAAAACAACTTCACCACGGTCAAACACGCCAAGCCTCCGGCAAGCCGCAAAGGATCGGTGGAATGGTATGTGATCGCGCAGGGAAAGAAAGCTTAACCCGCTTTACGCGCTTTCGCGACTGCGGCTTTCAGGGCATCAAAGCCAACCGCACCTTCCAATATCTGGTCGCCGATAATGAAGGTTGGTGTGCCACCAAAGCCAACTTGTTGCATGATCGCAAGGTTGCTTTCGACCTCGGCAATCGCTTCACGCGAGCGCGCAAATTTTTCGGCAGCGGCGGGGTTCATCCCTGCTTTTAAAGCGGCGGCACGGATGCTTTGGGCATCGGGGCGGCCACCGCTGAACAGCGCGTCATGAAATGCCTTATACTTGCCTTGCTTGGCGGCTGCGAGTGCCCATAAGGCTGCATCGCGGCTGGTCGCGCTGAGGATCGGTAGCTCGCGGATGACCACGCGGATATTGCTGTCGCTATCGATAAGCTTTTGCACATCTGCAACGCTGGAGCGGCAATATCCGCAATTATAATCGGTAAACTCGACGATCGTGACATCGCCATTGGGATTCCCGAACTCCGCCCCGGGGAAGGGCTCGGTCAGCTTAGCGCCCACGGCGCTGAGGCGCTGCGTTGCCTCACGCTTTTGCAAGACGCCAATGGCTTCTGTAATAATCTCCGGATTTTCCAATATATATGCGCGTACAATTGCCTCGGTCGCTTTGCGGTCGTTGGCGTTCATGCCCGCGGCTGC
Organism: Sphingorhabdus sp.; assembly: GCF_044239005.1. Taxonomy (GTDB): domain Bacteria; phylum Pseudomonadota; class Alphaproteobacteria; order Sphingomonadales; family Sphingomonadaceae; genus Sphingorhabdus_B. The sequence goes on from NZ_JBIICH010000001.1 coordinate 38,109, forward strand.
GGCAGCCTTGGCGGCCTCCTCTGCTGCAGCGCCTGCTGGTTCTTGCACGGACATGCTATCTTTTGGCCAAAACAGATAAGCGCCGATGGCTGCCAGCAAAAGTGTGGCGGCAAGAATAAGGATAAGCGGCGTGCGCGACGTCATGTTGTTCATAGCGGCCCGATTAGCCCCCGCCGCACCCAGTGGCCAGCCAATTCAGCGTTTCCGCTTCTTGAGCTGCGCAAGCTTTGCTTCGGCAACCATGTTGATGTCCTGAGCGCGTATCCAATCGGGTGAATATTCGGGCAGGCCAGCCATTGCGGTCTGCGCATTCGGCAACGCCAATTGCGGCGCACCTTCCATCAAATAACGCTCCGCACTGGCGAGGGCCGCGCGCGCGCTATCGCCCTTTTGTTCGTAAACGACGCCCAATTGGTACCAGGCAAAAGGATTTTGATTATCTTTGGTGACGGCGGCTTTCAGTACCTGAGCCGCCTCATCAAGTTTTGTCTTATCCTCGGTGGCAATCAACGCATGCCCGAATATGGCGGCGATCAGCGGCTGATTTCCCGTGAGGCTCACCGCTTTGCGTAACGGTATAATCGCGTCTGCTGGGCGGCCGGATTCCAGCAATATTTGCCCATGCAATTCAAGGAAATAGGGATCTTCGGGGGCCGACGCGACGAGTGCCGATGATTCATCCAGCGCCTTTTGCGGATAGGCAGACTTATGCCACGCATAGGCACGGGCATAGCGGGCAGGCACACTTTTGTCGCTTTCGGGATAATCGCGCATCGTTGCCGTCGGGTCCGACAGATAGCCCGTCAGCTTTGCCTTGATCCGTTTGAAATCACTCTCCCACTTCGGATTTAGCGGTGCATCCCACGCCGGATCGGCGGAATATTTGTCCTGCAGCACCGAAATACGTTCGCCCGACAAGGGGTGGGTGCGGCCATAGCTGTCCTCTTGCGGGATGCCGAGGCGGAATTCGAAATTCTGTAGCTTTTTGAAAAAGCTGATGGAGCCACGGCCCGAAATGCCTGCGGTAGAGAGATATTGCGCGCCAGACGCATCGGCTGTGCCTTCTTGTCCACGGCTATAGGCAAGGAACTTGCCCATCGCGGCTTGCTGGCCCGCGGATAATATGCCCATGCCAGCTTCGCCCGCGCCAGCCGCCATGGCCGCAGCGGCAAGTATCAAGCTGGCAATGCTGATGCCGCTCGCGACCGAAGCGCCTTCGTCGAAGCGCACGGCATGGCCGCCGACGACGTGGCCAAGTTCGTGCGCAATCACGCCTTGCACTTCGTTTGCGGTGGTCGCGGCGTCAATCAATCCACTGTGCAGATAGACCGCTTGCCCGCCCGCGACGAATGCGTTGACGGATTTGTCATTGATCAGGATGATGTCGACATTGTTCGGGTCAAGCCCCGCCGCGGTAATCAATGGCGCGGAAATTTCTTTGAAAAAAGCTTCGGTTTCAGCATCGCGCAAAATGGACTGCGCCATAACCGGGCGCACGGATATCCATATGGCAAGAAACAGCACCAATGCTGTTCGCAGGGCACGAAATACAGAATTGTTCATATGCAGTGAATGGCGCGAACTGGATGAACGCGCAATGAAGAAGTTGGGCAAAACAAAACCCCGCCAGTCCATGACCGGCGGGGCTATGTGGAAACAGTAAATCGGGTTTAACCGAACGTGCGTTGCCACCAACCTGAACGGGGTGGGCCATCGTCCGCTCCACCAGCTTCGGTTGTTGATGTTACATCCTGTGCAACATCTTTGGCAGCGGCTTTCTTGCGTGGCGCCTTGGCTTTGGCCTTTGGAGCCTCCGCCGTTTCGTCAGCTACCGCTTCAGCTTCAGCTACCGGTGCTTTTGCACGGCTGCGTGGCTTTGCGGGCGCCTTTGCTTTGGCAACAGGTGCTTCTTCTGGAGCGCTTGGGGCTTCAGTTGCTTTTGCTTCCGGTGCGTCTGCTTCTACAACGACCTTTTCAGCCTTTGGCTTTGCCCGGCTTGCACGCTTTGGCTTTGCGGGTGCTTCGACAGGCGCTTCAGCAACTTCCGCTTCAGCTGCTGCTGGGGCTTCGGTTGTTGCTTCACCTGCACCCGTTTCACGGTCGCGATCACGGCCTCTGCCGCCACGGCGACCACGACGGGCCCTTGGCTTGGCTTCGCCTTCGACATCGCCGTCAGTCTGGACTGTTTCGGCGTTGCTTTCGCCTTCTGGGCGATCTGCAGCGTTGTTTTCACCCGCAACAGCATCTTCGCCTTCCGGACGGCCATCGCGATCACGACCCTTGCCACCACGACGTCCACGACGACGTTTACGCTTGCGGCCTTCACCACCTTCGCCTTCTTCGCGTGGGCGCTCTTCGCGCGTACGGCGTGGTTCGCGCTCAGCCTCTTCGGCTTCGACTTCGTCGTCGAAATCGTCGATTTCGTCGTCGATATCATCTTCTTCGATGTCGATAATCGGCGGCAGCGCGGCTGGCCGCTCTGGACGTGGACCGGAGCTTGATACGGCAAGCTTTGCGCCTTCGGTTTCGCCATTGGGCACAATCAGCACGCGGACGTGGTAGCGCTCTTCAATCGCGGCCAGTTCGGCACGCTTGTTGTTGAGGCAGTAGATTGTGGCTTCTTGGCTCGCCTGCAGAACGATCTGGCTGCCATGACCCTTTGCCGCTTCATCTTCGATGAGACGCAGGGCGGACAAAGCAGCAGATGATGCTGTGCGGACAAGGCCAGTGCCTTCACAATGCGGACATTCGCGGGTGGATGCTTCGAGCACGCCGGTGCGCAAACGCTGGCGGCTCATTTCCATCAAACCAAAGCTCGAAATACGGCCGACCTGAATACGGGCACGGTCGTGTTTCAAAGCTTCCTTCATCGCGCGCTCGACTTTACGGGCGTTCGAATGATGCTCCATGTCGATGAAGTCGATGACGACAAGGCCAGCCATGTCGCGCAGGCGCAATTGACGAGCAATCTCTCGTGCAGCTTCCAAATTGGTGGAAAGCGCGGTTTGCTCAATGCCATGTTCTTTGGTCGAACGGCCTGAGTTGATGTCGATCGATACCAAAGCTTCGGTCGGGTTGATGACGATATAGCCACCTGACTTCAACTGGACGATGGGCTGATACATGGCGTTCAGCTGATCTTCGACATGGTAACGCTGGAAAAGCGGAACCGGGTCTGCATAATGCTGCACACGTTTTGCGTGGCTTGGCATCAGCAGCTTCATGAAGTCCTTGGCGGCTTTATATCCGTCAGGCCCCTCGACGAAGACCTCGTCAATGTCCTTATTATAGATATCACGGATGGCACGCTTGATGAGGTCGCTGTCGGTGTGGATCAGCATCGGTGCTGCACCACGAAGCGTCCGTTCACGAATTTCGTCCCAAAGGCGCGCGAGATAATCAAAGTCGCGCTTGATTTCAGGCTTCGTGCGCGCAAGGCCGGCGGTGCGGATGATGCAACCCATAGTGGATGGCAACGTCAGGTCCGAAATAATCGACTTCAAACGCTTACGGTCCGCCGCGCTGTGGATTTTACGGCTGATACCGCCGCCATGCGACGTATTTGGCATCAGAACGCAATAACGACCGGCAAGGCTGAGATACGTCGTCAGGGCAGCGCCCTTATTGCCGCGCTCTTCCTTCACAACCTGAACCAGCAAAACCTGACGGCGATGAATGACGTCCTGAATTTTGTAGCGGCGACGCAGGTTCATGCGCTTTGCACGGACTTCGTCGCTGGCCTTTGGTGCGCGGGTTTCGCCATTGCGGCCACCACGGCCACGACGACGGCGGTTGTTACGGCCGTTTTCGCCGCGCTCGCCTTCGCCTTCGTCTGACGCATCGTCGCCATTGCTGCCAAGGTCGGGTTCTTCGCCCTCGGTCATGTCGATGGTGTCGACACTGTCGTCGCTATCGACTTCAATCAGGTCGGTAACGTCGTCTTCGCGTTCTGCAGAACCCTGCATGATGTCCGAAGGCTCGTCGCTTTCTTCCTCTTCCTGCTCACGCAGCGCAGCTTCTTCCGCGGCGGCTTCGGCTTCTTCAGCCAACAAACGCTCGCGGTCTTCGCGTGGGATTTGGTAATAATCGGGGTGGATTTCGGCAAACGCCAAAAAGCCGTGGCGATTGCCACCATAGTCTACGAAAGCCGCTTGAAGCGAGGGTTCAACTCTTGTTACTTTTGCGAGGTAGATGTTGCCTTTGAGCTGCTTGTGCTCGGCCGATTCAAAATCAAATTCCTCAATCTGGTTTCCTGTGACGACTGCGACCCGGGTTTCCTCCCGGTGCCGCGCATCGATTAGCATACGCGTTGTCATTGATATTACTCCAGCGAGCATGGCGCCCGGTTGTCAGCCAAAGGCCGCTCGCTTTATTGTTGATGCAATGCCAGACGGGACGCACAGCGTTCCTGTCGGCAAAGCGATATGGTGGGAATGTATGAATTGCGTCTGCTGCTTGTGCATGGCGGGCGTGTATCGCGCGCGCTTGATTTCCAGCCCATGCGCCAGTCCCTGTGCGGGCGGCGTTGGTGGAAATATCATGCCTCATGCAGCGTCAACCTGTTAATGTGCCGAGCGGAAAAGAACCGAAGGCGGATTGGCGGGAAGATCAAAAGAAATTCCCTGTAGCTATTCGCTAGCACTCCTACGGGTTGTCGGCAAGGGCATCGCGCGAAATAGCTTGCTATTATGGACGGAAAAACCGGTTTTTAGCCTTAATGCGCCATTAACCTCGTCTGGACACCAGCGTTTACCCGCCCACCCCTTACTCTCCATTCATCAGGTAGGCGGAGCCGGGGCGTGGACGAAAAAATTTTCTGGACGAGGGCAAGGGCTAGAAGCCCTAAGTACTATATACGCGCTGCTGCGCTTTTTGCCACCTTGCCGGTTTTCGCGTCCCCCGCGATTGGCGGAGCCATTCAGCACGTTTCGGTGCAGGGGATAGTAGGGCCGCGAACAACCCAAATCGCGCCATCAATGGCATTTCGCTCTGAACCACCACAGCGGCGTTACCAAGTGACCGCACCCATTCGCTCGAACGTCGGCAAAGGCCGACCGAAAATAAGCGGCCCTGCGGACGCAAGCCTACCCCTTGTCGTCATTGATGCAGGGCATGGCGGCCATGACCCGGGCGCCATCAGTCCACATGGCGGGCAGCGCGAAAAAGACGTCACATTGGCAATTGCTAAAGCGGTGCGTGATGAAATGCTCAAAAGCGGCCGTGTCCGCGTTGCGTTAACGCGGGACAGCGATAAATTTATCGTGCTGCAGGACAGGTATCAGATCGCACGCAAGCTGAATGCCGACCTGTTCATCTCTATTCACGCGGACAGCGCCGACAATCCGCAAGCCAGCGGCGGCACCGTTTATACGCTGTCCGAAATTGCGTCCGATCGCGAGGCGCAGCGGCTTGCTGCCCGCGAAAACAAGGCGAACATCCTCAACGGCGTTAATCTGGGCGGTGCTGATGCCAATGTATCGTCAATCCTTATTGACCTGACGCAGCGCGAGACCATGAATGTGTCTGCTGATTTCGCAAAGCTGTTGCTGCGTGAGGCAACGCCGAACATGCGTATCCGTGGAAATTCGCACCGCTTTGCGTCCTTTATTGTGCTCAATGCGCCAGATACGCCGTCGGTATTGTTCGAAACGGGTTATCTGAGCAATGCATCCGATGTCAGCTTTCTGGCATCATCGACCGGACGTCAAAAAGTCGCCCGGGCTGTGGCGAATGCCATTCAGGTCCACTTTGCACGCAGGATCGTGGCCCGATAATCATCGGGTGCGATAAAAATCGCGCCAAGTTGCAGAACAAGATTCTGGACCTGTCCGGCAAATCGGCTAGAGAGGGCCGATAATGGATAACTCGTCTCCAACCACCCAAGAGCCAACTGCTATCAGCTACAGGCTGAAACGCGAAGCCGAAGGATTTATCGGCAAGTGGCAGGTCTGGTGGCAAAGCAAACGTTTTCGGCGCGCTACCTACGGGGTTGGCGCGTTTGTTCTGTTTCTCATGCTCTTTTGGGTGCTTTTTGCGCGCAATCTTCCCGATGCAGAGGCATTGATCGAATATGAATCGCCGCTGCCAACGGTGGTACGCGACGTTAATGGAGAACCATTTCACAGCTACGCCCGCGAACGGCGCGTTCAGCTGGAATATGCCGACTTCCCCAAATTACTGGTCCGGGCCTATCTCGCGGCAGAAGATAAAACATTCTTCAGCCATGGCGGTATCGATTATCCCGGTATCGTTTCGGCGATTTTTGACAATATTTTCAGCAGCAAACGCTCGCGCGGTGCGTCGACAATAACGCAGCAGGTCGCCAAAAACCTTTTGCTGACCAACGAGTATAGTTACACCCGCAAGGTCAAAGAGGCGATTTTGGCCAAGCGTATTGAAAGCGCGCTGACCAAGCCGCAGATCCTGTCGCTATACCTCAATGAAATTGCGCTCGGTCGGCAGGCGTTCGGCGTGGAAGCCGCCGCGCAGGCCTATTTCGCGAAAAGCGTTGATCAGCTTCAGCTGCATGAAATGGCCTTTCTCGCCATCTTGCCCAAGGCGCCAGAACGTTATGGTCGCGCAAAGAACGCACAGCTTGCCATTGCCCGTCGCAACTGGGTGCTGGGCGAAATGCGCAAGAATGAATGGATCACGGACGCGCAACTCGTGGCCGCCCGTGCCCAGCCGCTTGGCCTTGTTGCCCAGCGCGGTACCGGATATAAAAATGTCGGCGGTTATTTCGCGGAAGAAGTACGCCGCCAGCTCATTGAGCGCTTTGGTGAAACCGATGCCGACGGACCCTATAGCGTCTATTCAGGCGGTCTGTGGGTACGTTCATCGATGAACGCCGATTACCAGATACTTGCGACCCAAGCACTGCGCGACGGTTTGCTGCGTTATAACGCTGGCAAAGCGTGGAAAGCCAATATGGGCACGATTGACGTGTCGGATGACAAATGGGCGTCACGATTTGCAGCGACCAATATTGCCATTGATTACGCCCAATGGCGCGCTGGTGTTGCTTTGGGCAAAGGCAAAGTGGGCTTTGCTGATGGCAGCATTGCGCAGTTAGACGGCGCGCCATCGGCGATGAAAGCCGGCGATGTTATCGCTGTCGCCCCCAATGGTACGAATAGCTACGCCGTGCGCAGCGTTCCAGAAGTCGGCGGCGGCATGGTGGTGCAAAACCCATTGAATGGCCGCGTTTTGGCGATCCAAGGCGGTTTTGATAACCGAATTTCCAGCTTTAACCGCGCAACACAGGCGCAACGTCAGCCAGGTTCTACGATCAAGCCATTCGTCTATGCGACGGCGCTTGATAACGGCATGACGCCGACATCCATCATCGTCGATGGACCATATTGCGTGTGGCAAGGGGCATCGCTCGGCCAAAAATGCTTCCGGAACTTCACCGGTAATGGTGCAGGGCCGCAAACGATGCGTTGGGGGCTTGAACAATCGCGCAACCTGATGACGGTGCGTGCTGCCGCGGAATCGGGGATGGACAATGTGACCGACACCTTCCGCGATTTCGGCATCGGCGATTATCCGGATTATCTTTCTTATGCCTTGGGCGCGGGTGACACGACCGTGCTGAAGATGGTCAATGCCTATTCGATGCTGGTCAATCACGGCCGCGAATTGAAGCCGACGCTCATCGATTTTGCGCAGAACCGGAAAGGCAAAGTCATTTTTCCGGCCAAATGGAAACCTTGCAAGGGCTGCCGCGCAAAGGATTGGGACGGGAAGCCCATGCCGCGCTTTGCTGCTGCGGGTAAGCAGGTCATGGACCCAATTACCGCGTATCAAGTCGTCCACATGCTTGAAGGCGTCATTGAACGCGGCACGGCGGTTACATTGCGCGAACTGGATCGCCCGTTATTTGGCAAGACCGGCACGACAACTGGCCCCACCAACGTATGGTTTATTGGTGGGTCGCCACATCTGGTTGCAGGGCTTTATTTGGGCTTTGATCAGCCGCGGAATATGGGTGGCTATGCGCAGGGTAGTTCACTTGCAGCCCCCATCTTCAAACAATTTGCGCGGTCCGCGATGGCCGGCATGCCAAAGACACCGTTTATCGCGCCCGCGGGAACCCGGCTGGTGCGCATCGACCGAAAGAGCGGCAAGCGCGTCTATGGCGCTTGGCCGGGCAGAGACCCCATGAGCGCGGTGATTTGGGAAGCATTCAAGGCCGAGACCGAACCGAAGCGCTCCATTCGCCAAGAGGAGCTAGCGGCCCGCGAAGACAAGCCCAAGGAAGCATCCGAGGCGCAGTCCAATAGTGCAACGCGATCGTCGACATCGGCGAGCACCAGCGTCGGGACAAAACGCGATCAGGAGTTTATCCAGCAAGAGGGCGGGATATACTAAACATTCGCCCAATATAGGGCGTTTCGTCCTATATTGGGGCGCCAATTTGGTAAGCCGAAGAACGTTCGCGCAATTAGCTGGCTTTGACTTCGCGGGCGTTTCGGTTAAAGGCCGCGCCTGACATTTTTCATTCCCGTGGAGTTTCCCCATGCGCGCCGACGCAGAAGGCTATGTTGCCCGCATTGATGCTGCCCTTAACCTGGTCAAGATGTCGCTTGATTGGGACCGCGCATTGCGCCGCCTTGATGAGTTGAACGCAAAGGTGGAAGACCCGACCTTGTGGGATAATCCCAAAGCCGCTGAAGAGGTTATGCGCGAGCGCCGCCGCCTTGATGCCGCCATCAGCACCGTGCGCGAAATTGACGCCGACAAGAGCGGGACGGTCGAACTGATTGAGCTTGCCGAAATGGAAGGCGATGCAGAGCTGGGCGACGAAGGTGCCGCATCGCTTAAGGCGTTGGCGGATCGTGCCGACAAGGACAAGGTCATGGCGCTGCTGTCGGGCGAGGCCGATGGCAATGATACCTTCATCGAAATTCACGCTGGCGCAGGCGGCACGGAAAGCCAGGATTGGGCCGAAATGCTACAGCGCATGTATTATCGCTGGGCCGAACAGCGCGGTTATAAAGTCGAAATGGTGGATTATCAGGCCGGTGATCAGGCCGGAATCAAGTCGGCGACGTTGCTGGTCAAAGGTGAAAATGCCTATGGCTATGCCAAGACAGAAAGCGGCGTCCATCGTCTTGTCCGCATTTCGCCTTATGACAGCGCCGCCAAGCGCCACACCAGCTTCTCCAGCGTTTGGGTCTATCCTGTCATTGATGACAATATCGACATTGAAATCAACGAAGGCGATTTGAAGATCGACACCTACCGCGCGTCAGGCGCAGGTGGGCAGCACGTTAATACGACCGACTCCGCCGTGCGTATTACCCACAAACCGTCCGGCATCGTCGTGGCCAGCCAAAATGATCGCAGCCAGCACAAGAACCGCGCAACCGCGATGGGCATGTTGAAGGCGCGCTTGTACGAGGCGGAGCTTCGCAAGCGTGAAGAAGTCGCATCGGGCGAATATGCGGCCAAAACCGAAATCGGCTGGGGCCACCAAATCCGTTCTTATGTGCTTCAGCCCTATCAAATGGTGAAAGACCTGCGCACCGGCGTGACGTCGCCAACACCCAGCGATGTGCTGGACGGCGACCTAGACAATTTCATCGCCGCCGCATTGGCCCAGCGCGTGACAGGCGAGGCTGTTTCCGTCGACGATGTTGATTGACGCTTAGTCGCCCGGAGACGCTGAAGACCCCGCCAATAGGCCGCCGTCCAGATGCACTTCGCTTCCGGTCATATAGGTGGCGTCATCGGACGCGAGCATCAGGGCAATTGCAACGCCGCCAATTCGGTACGTTTCCTGTATTCAAAGGATATTTGACCACTGCATCGCTGTGTGGCGGCTATCTGAGCCGTGTGAAGGGCGTTTGCACTCTTTAGCCTTGAATCACTGGACCTACTCCAATTAAGCAGGCCACAAGGATTAACAGCGTTACGGGAGAGAGCAAGTGAGTGAGCATCAGGACTGGTTTCCAATTCCCGAGACGGCTGCCCGTAACACGCAATGCAGCGCTGCAGATTATGACCTTATGTATGCGCAAAGCATCAGCGCGCCCGATGCATTTTGGGCGGAGCAAGCCAAGCGGATCGATTGGTTCACGCCGCCGACGAAAATTGGCAACTGGTCGTTCGACCCCGTGTCGATCAAATGGTATGAAGACGGTGTATTGAACCTCTGCCACAACGCCGTTGACCGCCATGTTGCCGCGGGGAAGGGCGACGCGATCGCCTTTATCTTTGAGCCTGATGACCCGGCCAAAGATGCGCGCCGGGTTTCCTATTCCGAACTGCTGGCAGAGGTTAAGCGCATGGCTGGCGCGCTCAAGACCCTTGGCGTTGGCAAAGGGGACCGCGTTACAATTTATATGCCCATGTGCGTTGAGGGCGCGGTTGCGATGCTCGCCTGCGCACGGATCGGCGCGGTGCACAGCGTTGTTTTTGGCGGCTTTTCGCCTGAGGCGATTGCTGGACGTATAGAAGATTGCGGGAGCCGGTTTGTGGTCTGCGCAGACACGGCGTTGCGCGGTGGCAAGTCGGTGCCGTTAAAGGCGAATATTGATGTGGCGCTGACAAAAGTGGACGGCGTCGATGCCGTTTTGGTTGTGCAGCACACAAGCGAACCTGTTGCGATGCAGGCTGGCCGCGACCATTGGTATCACGACTTTGGCGCGTCGGATGATTGCCCTTGCGAACCCATGAACGCCGAAGACCCGTTGTTCATATTATATACCTCAGGATCAACGGGCAGCCCAAAGGGTGTGCTGCACACCGTCGGTGGCTATTCGGTATGGACCGCGAGCACATTTCATTATGTCTTTGACTATCGTCCCGGAGAGGTCTTCTTTTGCTCCGCCGACATTGGTTGGGTCACAGGGCACAGCTATGTCGTCTATGGGCCGTTACAAAATGGCGGCACCAGCCTGATATTCGAAGGCATTCCAAGCTATCCCGATAGCGGGCGTTTCTGGGACATTATTGACCGGCATCAGGTGAACATATTCTACACGGCGCCAACGGCATTGCGCGCGTTGATGCGCGATGGCGATGCGCCGGTTCTGGCGCGCTCGCGCAAGTCGCTGCGCTTGCTGGGTACGGTGGGTGAGCCCATCAATCCCGAAGCTTGGCGCTGGTATCACGCAACGGTGGGCGAAGGGAAATTGCCCATTGTCGACACATGGTGGCAGACAGAGACGGGCGGCGTGATGATCACAACCTTGCCCGGTGCGCATGGCATGAAACCGGGCAGCGCAGGGCGGCCTTTCTTTGGCATTCAGCCGCAGTTGGTGGATAATGAAGGCGTCGTACTTGCCGATGAACATATTGGCGGCGCAACATCGGGTAATTTGTGCATTACGCACAGCTGGCCGGGGCAGGCACGCACCGTCTATGGCGATCATGACCGTTTCGTGCAGACCTATTTTTCGACCTATGCAGGCAAATATTTTACAGGCGACGGCTGCCGCAGGGATGAAGACGGCTATTACTGGATCACGGGCCGCGTTGACGACGTCATTAACGTATCGGGCCACCGCATGGGCACTGCCGAGGTGGAAAGCGCGCTCGTGCTGCACGACAAGGTCGCAGAGGCAGCCGTCGTTGGATTTCCGCACGATATAAAAGGGCAGGGCATATATTGCTACGTAACCCTGAATGTCGGGGAAGAGCCGTCGGACGAACTTCACGCGGAACTTCGGCAGCAGGTGCGCGTTGAAATCGGACCAATTGCGTCGCCCGATCATATCCATTTCACCACTGCACTGCCCAAAACGCGATCGGGCAAAATCATGCGGCGCATATTGCGTAAGATTGCCGAAAATGATTTTGGTGCGCTGGGGGATACGTCAACGCTTGCTGACCCAAATGTTGTCGATGCGCTTATTGCGGGACGGCAAAACCAGTGACGTCGACAAAGCGTTAGAATTCCGGCGTTCGCCTTTACTTGACGCTTGCGTCAAGTGCCGCGACACCTTAACAGATACGCGTTAATCGCGCGATTAAATGCGCCATATTGGGAAAAGCTTCATGACCGATTCTCCAGCAAAAACGGGTCCCTTAAAAGGCATTAAGGTCGTTGAACTCGCTGGAATTGGACCGGGGCCATATGCGGGCCAGCTGCTGTCTGACATGGGCGCTGATGTCATTGTGATTGACCGGCCCGGCGGCTCGATTGTTCCCAAGGCGATTGATGCGCGGGGCAAAAGGTCGATGGTTCTTGACCTGAAAAAACCGGAAGCTGTCGCGGCGCTGTTAAAGATTGTCGCAACTGCCGACGTCCTTATCGAAGGTCTGCGGCCCGGCGTGACCGAGCGTATGGGTGTTGGCCCCGATGTCTGTCACGCCATTAACCCGCGCTTGATCTATGGCCGCATGACCGGCTGGGGACAGACCGGCGCATGGAGCCAGATGGCGGGTCATGATATCAACTATATCGGTATGACCGGCGTATTGAACGCGATTGGCAAAGACGGTCAGCCGCCCGTTCCGCCGCTCAACATGATCGGTGATTTTGGCGGCGGTTCCATGTTCCTCGTCAACGGCATCCTTGCTGCAATCATTGAGCGTGCGCAGACGGGCCGTGGCAATATCGTCGATGCCGCGATTGTCGATGGCACGCATAGCCTGATGAGCTTTGTCCACGGCATGGCCGGCCTTGGCCAATGGCGGACGAAGCGTGAGGCAAATTTGCTCGACGGTGCCGCGCCATTTTATCGCTGCTACATGACGGCCGATGGCAAGTTCATGGCGGTTGGCTGCATCGAGCCACAATTTTTTGCCGCGATGATGGAACGTTTGCCCATCGATCGTGAGGCCTACGGTGCACAGCATGACCATGCCGCATTCGCGAAGCAGCATGAAATGCTGGAGGATGTGTTCGCCACCAAGACGCGTGATGCTTGGGAAGCGATTTTTGCCGGCACCGACGCATGCGTAACGCCGGTGCTCGACTATGTTGAGGCGG
>NZ_JBIICH010000050.1:0-14852 GCF_044239005.1 Sphingorhabdus sp.
AAAGTTCGCCTAATGCGCTGTTCAAGATTTTCAGGCCGCTCCGTAAGGGGCGGCCCTTATTATTGGAGCAAAAGACATGGCCACCCCTTTGATGCCACATGCGACTGCCGCTTGGTTGGTCGACAATACTGGTTTGAGCTTCTCGCAAATTGCCGAGTTCTGCGGCATCCATATTCTTGAAGTTCAGGCCATGGCCGATGACATGACTGGCTCGAAATACACCGGTCGCGATCCTGTGCACGCTGGCGAATTGTCGATGGACGAAATCGAAAAGGGTCAGGCAGATGAAGACTATGTCCTTCAAATGTCCAAGGGCCCAGATCAGGTGCGCCGCACAAAGGGGCCGCGCTATACGCCCGTCTCAAAGCGTCAGGATAAGCCAGACGGCATCGCATGGTTGTTGCGCAACCATCCGGAAATTTCCGATGGCGCGATCTGCAAGTTGATCGGAACGACGCGCAACACGATTGCCGCCATTCGCGATCGCAGCCATTGGAACATTGCTGAAATCCAGCCAAAGGATCCCGTAACGCTTGGTCTGACTTCGCAACGCGAGCTCGATGCCATCGTTAATCGCGCCGCCAAGAAGGCAGGCATTGATAACACTGCTGCAAATGACGCGCGTCTTGGCACGGATCGTGACGCGCTGATCCAAGAATTGCGCGCAGAACGTACCGAAGCGGCGCGCCGCGCGGAAGCTGCTCTCAACGGTGAAGTAGAACCGACTGAAAAGGCAGAGCTGACCGCCGATACTTTGTTCAAAAAAGCGGGCGAATAAGGACGACGTCGTCATTGCCTTAATCGCTTGATTAAGGCACGGATGGGCTATGGCTACCAAAGCAACCCCTGATTATGACGCGTCGCTTGCCGACCACGGACTTGAAGCAAAAGAGTTTAAGGGGCTAACATACCCCTTGGGCGATCATGCCCCCGCTTATGGCGAAATCTACCCTATCGCGCCGGACATTGGTTGGACGCGCATGCCCGTGCCCGGCAATCTGGCCCATATCAACCTGTGGTTATTGGACGAGGGCGATGCTGGCTATGCGCTCGTCGATACCGGTCTTTTCATGCCGCCGACCATTGAACAGTGGAAAGCGATGTTCGCAGGCAATTTGGCCGACCGCGAACTTAAGCGGATTTTCGTAACCCATTTCCACCCCGACCATGTTGGCTGCGCGGGATGGCTTTCCAACAAGTTCAAAGTTCCTGTCTGGATGAACCGGACCGAATGGTTGATGGCACGGATGCTGATCGCTGATCAGGCAGACCAACCGCCCGAAGATGTACTGAACAACCGGCGTTTTGCAGGTTTTGACGAAGAACGCATCGACGCGGTGCGTAAGCGCGGTTGGGGCGGATTTGCGCGTGCTGTGTCGCGGCTACCCACGGGACATGTCCGCATGGACGACGGGCAAGTTATCCGCGTCGGGCAGCGGGATTGGACCGTGATGACAGGCGGCGGACACACACCCGAACATGCCTGCCTTGTCGATTTCAACAATGGCATGATCATCGCGGGTGACCAGATTTTGCCGCGTATCACCTCCAATGTTTCCGTCATGGACAGTGAGCCCAATGCTGACCCGTTGGGTGAGTGGCTGGATTCCATTGCAAAGTTTCGTGACGCGCTGCCTGCGGATATGCTCGTCCTGCCAGCGCATGGTGAACCATTTACTGGGGTGCATGTCCGGTTGGAAAAGCTGGCGTCCGGCCACCATGAACGGCTCGACAAGTTGGAAGCTGCCCTGCGACACACAGAAATGCGCGCGGTCGATACATTTGCATTGCTGTTCGACCGGGAAATTGATGAAACGGTTTACGGTTTGGCCACGGGTGAGGCGCAGGCGCATTTGCGCTACCTGCACTTTGCCGGTCGGATAAAATGTGAAATCCGCGATGGTGTTGGATGGTATCACGCGGCATAAAGGGCGCATGACCCAAAATATCTGGAACAGTCGTTACCTGCATCCTGTCAAATGGGACCAACATTTTGCGCCGTTGGCCTTGCACGATATGTTTTTCCAGTCCGCCGAACGGATGGGCCGTGCGGCAATCGCCGATTTCATGGGCCGTAAATATAGCTACGCCAATATGGCGGACACCGTCCGTCGCGTGGCGCGTGGTCTTCAGGATAAAGGTATTGGCCAGGGGGACCATGTCGGTCTCTTTCTGCCGAATGTCCCGCATTATATCGCGGCTTATTATGGCGCGCTTGCTGCGGGGGCGACCGTGGTTAACTTTTCGCCCTTATACACCGTTGATGAACTGGCGCATCAGGTGGCGGACAGCGGTACGTCGATCTTGTTCACCGTGTCAGCTGCGGCATTGCTGCCAACCGCTATCAAGGTTCTGGACAACAGCAGCCTGAAGGAACTGATCGTCGGCAGCGTCGCCGAAGCATTACCCAAGGCGAAAAGCTGGGCATACCGGTTGTTGAAACGCAATGATGTTGCCGCGATACCTGACGACAGCAGAATTACGCATTATGCGACGCTGATCGCAAATGATGGCGATTATGCTGTCCAGCCTTGCACACCAGAACAAGACATTGCGCAGCTTCAATATACTGGCGGCACGACAGGTACGCCAAAGGGTGCGATGCTCAGCCACCAGAATATAACGGCGAACGCACGGCAGATTAACATGCTGGATCCGCACAGCGCGGTGAACCAGCCTAATGGCGCTGCAGATGACCGGATTCTGGGTGTGCTGCCGTTTTTCCACGTATTTGCCAATGCAACGGTGCTTAATCGTACCGTCGCCAATGGCGGGGAAATTGTGATGCTGCCACGTTTCGAGGCGCGCGCTGCGTTGGCGGCCATTAACCGCACGAAGGTGACATCATTGCCCGGCGTGCCGACAATGTATCAAGCATTACTCGATTGCCCGGATATTGCAAAGACCGATTTCACCAACTTGCGCGCTTGTATCTCGGGTGGCGCACCTTTGGCGGCGGAACTGAAAGAACGATTTGAGAAGGTAACCGGTGCAGTCGTGATTGAAGGTTACGGGCTGACCGAAAGCTCAGGCGTTGTGTCGTGCAATCCTTACGAAGGTATCAACAAGATCGGCAGCATTGGCCAACCCGTACCCGGCACCGATGTGAAATTGGTCGACAAGGAAGACCCGAGCAAGCCAGCGCCAGACGGCGAACCGGGCGAATTGGTGTTTTCAGGTCCGCAGACGATGTGCGGATATTGGAACCGCAAAGATGCGGATGCCGAGGTATTTCTGGGCAAATATTTGCGTACAGGCGACGTTGCGACCATCGACGAAGACGGCTTCATCCACATCGTTGACCGGTTGAAAGACATGATCGCGGTGGGCGGCTTCAAGGTGTTCCCAAGTCAGGTCGAAGACATCCTCTACAAGCATCCTGCCGTCAAAGAGGCGTTAGTTATCGGCGTGCCGGATGCGTATCTTGGGGAAGTGCCGCGCGCATTTGTGACGTTGCACGATGGCGCTACGCAAGATGGTGCCGAACTGACGGTATGGCTGAACCCGCGTCTTGGAAAGCATGAACGCGTTCAAGGCGTCACCATCCTCGACGTCCTGCCAAAAACCATGATCGGAAAGCTCGACCGCAAGGCGTTGCGTTCCGCGGTCGGGTCCTAAGCATTCGGTTGCATGGTGGCCGACACCGGAGAGATACGCAAAATCATCCATGTCGATATGGATGCGTTCTACGCCAGCGTAGAGCAGCGCGATAATCCGGAACTGCGCGGTAAACCGGTCGCTGTCGGAGGATCGTCCAAACGCGGCGTTGTGGCGGCGGCAAGCTATGAAGCACGGGCATATGGTGTGCGGTCTGCCATGCCTTCGGTGACCGCATTGCGGCAATGTCCGGACCTGATTTTCGTGAAGCCGCGGTTCGAAGCGTACAAGGCCGTGTCGCGCCAAATTCGCGAGATATTTGCCCGGCACACCGATGAAATCCAACCTTTATCGCTCGATGAGGCATATCTTGACGTTACGCACGACAAGCAGGGCATTGGTTCGGCCGTTAAGATTGCCAAAGCCATTCGCGCGGCCATTCGCGAAGAAACCGGACTGACGGCAAGCGCTGGTGTGAGCTACAACAAATTTATCGCAAAACTGGCAAGTGACCAGAATAAACCTGATGGCATGTGCGTGATATTGCCCGAACAGGGACCGGAATTTGTCGCAAGCTTACCGGTGCGGCGGTTCCACGGTGTGGGGCCACGCACGGCTGAAAAAATGGCCAAGCTGGGCGTGCACACGGGTGCAGATCTTGCCCAAAAGGACGAGATTTGGCTGTCGCAGCATTTTGGCAGTTGGGGCGCTTATCTGTTTCATGCGGCGCGCGGGATCGACAACCGCCCCGTCAACGCCAATGCGGTGCGTAAATCCATTGGCGCTGAAAGCACCTATTTCGAAGATAAACGCAGCGAGGATGAGTTGCGCGAAGCGTTAGACGATATTGTCGAGATCGTTTGGGATCGCATTGACCGCAATCAGGCTCAAGGAAAGACACTGGTCTTAAAGGCGCGCTATTCCGATTTTCGCACCGTCACACGGTCGCGGACGGTTGGGCACATATTATCTGACCGTTCGGCAATCGCGACGCTGGGGCATGCGCTGTTGGACCAGATTTTGCCCGCCGAAATGGGCGTTCGCCTGCTTGGGCTGACGTTGTCGGGACTTGTTGATCAAAATGACGTTGCCGCAGGACCAACAATGCAAAGACAGTTTACATTTGATCACGTTGAAAAATGAAACAATCGGCGTTATATCAGAAAACTGTTATGCAGATATAATACAGGAAGCAGAATGGCGCGGCCACAAACTGATATAGAAGCTGGCAGAACTGCGTTGCTTGAGGTTGTCGATGACCTAGTTCGTAAACGCGGGTCAGTCGACATTTCCATGACCGATTTGGCCGCGGCGGCGGGCATGTCGCCGTCAAATCTGTATCGCTTTTTCGACAATAAGGAAGCGTTGTTAGAGGCTGT
Organism: Sphingorhabdus sp.; assembly: GCF_044239005.1. Taxonomy (GTDB): domain Bacteria; phylum Pseudomonadota; class Alphaproteobacteria; order Sphingomonadales; family Sphingomonadaceae; genus Sphingorhabdus_B. The sequence goes on from NZ_JBIICH010000050.1 coordinate 4,977, forward strand.
GGCCGAGCGTTTCTTCGCGGAAAAAATCCGCGTCATGGTCGAAGTAACCGAGTCCGACTTGCCGGTTCGCGACAAAATGTATCAATATTTCGCCCGGCGCTATTTGGCCTCTGTCGAGCAGTATGAGGCCGAGCCCGAGCTGTTAAAAAGCTATCTGGAAATTGGTCAGCAACATTTCGAAGTGGTGCGCGGGTACGTGGACCTTGGCGACCATTATCTTGCGATCATCGTGGCCGAAGCAATGGATCAAGGCTATTTCCAAGGCCTGTCTATTGATGAGGCGGTGTCGCTCATCAACCAAATGCTACATTGCTATACAAACCCCGACATGCTCTTTTACATCGGGACAACGAAGCTGAGCGTCGCGAAGCTGGCCATGATCGTGGATGCAGTTTTTCAAGGGCTAGGTAAAAAAATGACGACCCATTCAGCCGCTGGATCGCACATTAAAATAGTGTCTTAGGCGCTTTTATGCGCACTTAAGTTATTCGCTTTTACAACACGCTCTCTCTGATTTAAGCAGGTGATTAAATCAGGGGAGAGAATGAATATGCGGGTCGAGAACGCCGTGTTTCCAGGCAAGGAGCAAATCACGTCCTTTTTCGGAGGGCCTGAAAATGGCCCCTTTGTGATGGTCAACCTTCTGAAATTTAAAGAGACCGCAGAATATGCCGATGGCAGCGACGCTGACCTTAGTGGCGCTAAGGCGTATGCCCGTTATGGCAAGGGTATTCAGGCATGTCTCGCCGCCGTCGATGGCAAGCAGATTTATGCAGGGCCTGTAACTGGCCTGATGATTGGCGAGGTTGAAGAACTTTGGGACATGGTTGCGCTGGTCGAATATCCGTCGCTGGCGGCTATGCAGAAAATGATGTCCTCCCCGGAATATCGGGCGATTGAAGTTCATCGCAAAGCTGGCCTCGCCGGCCAACTCAACATCCGCACAACCCAGATTGGACGCTGACATTATGAAACCGATTAAAAACCGCATCACCGAATTGCTTGGCGTTGAATATCCGATCATTCAGGCCCCCATGGGCTGGATCGCGCGGGCGCAACTGGCTTCGGCCGTTTCAAATGCCGGTGGACTTGGGATCATTGAAACGTCCTCCGGCCAATTGGAGGAAGTGCGCGCAGAGATTATCAAGATGCGCGAGCTGACGGACAAGCCCTTTGGCGTGAACATTGCGCAAGCCTTTGTCCGTGATCCCGGCATCGTAGATTTCGTCGTCGATCAGGGCGTCAAATTCGTCACCACGTCGGCGGGCGACCCGAACAAATATTGCGGTCCGCTAAAGGCTGCGGGGCTAACCGTATTTCACGTTGTGCCGACTTTGGCTGGCGCGTTGAAGGCGATTGAGGCCGGTGTCGATGGCCTGGTCGTCGAAGGCGGCGAGGGCGGCGGGTTTAAAAATCCCAAAGATGTTGCGCTCATGGTCCTGCTGCCGCTCATCCGGAGCAAGGTTGACGTACCGATCGTCGCGGCTGGCGGTATGGTCTGCGGACGGACGATGGCGGCGGCTTTTGCGCTTGGCGCAGAAGCGGTGCAAATGGGCACGCGGATGGTTAGCGCGGCGGAATCCCCAGTTCATCAAAACTGGAAAGACGCGATCATCAATGCCAAGGAAACCGACACGCTGTTCCTGAACCGCCATGGCCCGGGCCCTGCGTTGCGGGCGCTGCGAACCGACCGGACCGAAAAGCTGGATGTGACGCCTTCGGACAATATCATGGGTGAAATGCGCGGCGTGCTCGATTTGTATTTTGGCGGTGACATGGAGGCTGCGATCGCGCTGTCGGGACAAGTTGCTGGACGCATTGATACGGTGAAGCCTTCGAAACAAATCATCGATGAAGTCATGGAAGAATTCCACGACGTTATGAATAATATGCGCAACGACTATTTGTAGGAGCCGCTTTGGACCCTGTCCTTGAAGAATTTCTGAGCGATCCCGCGGCGGATGTTTCTGCGCTGCACGATGTTGCGCGGATTAAGGAAATTCTGGAGCAATGCGCACGCGATGGTCGGGCAATCAGCTATTCTGAGTTGCTGCTGAACCTTGGTTTCCGGTTTACACGGCCAAAGATGCGCGCGGTCTGCAAGACGTTGGATAAAATTGACCAGATGACGCTTGCCGAAGGCCGGCCCGCGCTTGCCGTGCTCGTGGTGCGCGAAGGCGACGGCCTGCCGGGGCAAGGGTGGTGGACCGGGCGCACCGACTATCACGGTGAATGGACTGGACCACAGGCGCAAGCGCATATCCGGCAGTTACAGGACGGCATATTCGCATATTGGCAAGGGCAACCCGTTTGAGCGACGATATCGCCCTTTTGGTTACGGCCTTTGCGCGGCGGGTGTTCGGAGGAACTGCGGACGTTGAAAGCCTTGTCCGGCTGACAGGCGGCGCGAACATGGAAAGCTGGTCGTTTGATTATGCAGGGCAGGGATATGTGCTGCGGCGGTCACCATCCGCGGACATGATGGCAGGGCGAACCTATGGCCATGACGTGGAGGCAGCTGTCGTTCGTGCGGCCTTTGTGGCGGGCGTGAAGGCGCCAGAAATAATGGGTGAGGTAAGCGAGGCGGATAATCTCGGAACGGGCTATGTGATGCGCCGAGTGGAGGCAGAGGTTAACCCGGCAAAAATCTTGCCGAACGCTCCGCCGGGATTGTTGCATGATTTTGCACGCGAACTGGCTGCAATTCATGCGGTGCGGTCTGACACGCTGCCGCAGTTGCCTGAAACCAGCGCGGAGAGCTTGCTGGCCGAGTTGCGGGGACGGTTCATCACCTTTGGTGGCGATCGCCCGGTGATGGCGCTCGCGTTTAAATGGCTTGAGGACCATTTGCCTTCGCCGGTTCCCGCTGTCTTGCTTCACGGCGATTTTCGCATGGGCAATATCATGGTCGATGCCAATGGACTCGCCGCTGTTCTCGACTGGGAATTGGCGCATCTCGGGGATCGGCATCAGGATCTCGCCTTTGGCTGCATTAACAGCTGGCGGTTCGGATATATTGACCGGCCCGCATTTGGCATTGGCCCGTTGGACGAATTTTTTGCCGCCTATGACAGCGTGAGCGGTACATCGGTCGAACCAGAACGCTTCCGTTGGTGGCTTATCTATTCGACATTGTGGTGGGGCGTCTGCTGCCTGCAAATGGCCGATATCTGGCGCAGTGGTCTCGACGAAGGCTTAGAGCGTGCCGTGATTGGACGGCGGACTTCGGAAACCGAAATTGATTTGCTGATGCTATTGGAAGACGATGCACCGGAAGCCGAACGTGGCCCCATTACGCTGCCGTCGCCTGCAGCGCCTCGGCGGCTCGGAGAACCATCCGCAACAGAAATGCTGGAGGCGCTCGCGCGTTGGATTGAGACTGATATCAAACCACAGGCGAAAGGACGTGACCGTTTCATGGCCGCCGTCGCGGTGAACGCACTGGGCATGTTGCAGCGCGAAGCGACTGCGCCATTGAATGTGCATGATAAGTCGCTTTCCGATGCATTATTGGCGGGTGGACAATCGCTCAATACCCCGGGGCTGCTGGCGCAGTTAAAAGCACAATCGCTCGCCAAACTTGCGGCCGATCAACCCAAATATTCAGGCTTGGCCGCGGCCAGAAAAAAATGGACAATCTAATGCTCTTCGAAATTCCCACAGAGATTACCGACTATCTAGCCGAACTTGATGCGTTCATTGATCGGGAGATTAAACCGATTGAAGCGCGCGACGACAATATACGTTTTTTTGATCATCGCCGCGAAAATGCGCGGACCGATTGGGATAATGACGGGCATCCGCGTGCCGATTGGTGGGCATTGCTTGCCGAAATGCGGCAGGTGGCGGACAAGGCTGGGCACTACCGCTTTGCGATCCCGGAAGAATTTGGCGGGAAAAATGGCTCCAATCTGGCGATGGCGGTCATCCGGCATCATCTGGCCCATAAGGGGTTAGGGCTGCATAACGACCTGCAGAACGAAAGCAGCATTGTCGGCAATCTCGTGCAGGTTTTGATGCTGCGTGATTTTGGAACGCCGCAGCAAAAGGCCGCGTTTATTCCGCCGATGCTCGAGGGCAAAATGGGCTGGAGCTTCGGCCTGACCGAAGAAGATCATGGTTCTGACGCGACGCATATGGATACGCGCGCCGTGCCCGAAATGCGTGACGGCGTTGCAGGCTATCGCATCAATGGAAACAAGATGTGGACGACCGGGCTGCCCTATACATCGCATGTGATGACCTTTGCGCGCACGAGCGGTGATGATGGCAAAGCGCGCGGCATTACCTGCTTTGTTGTGCCAACGGACGCGCCGGGATTTGAAATCGGCGAATATATGTGGACGTTCAATATGCCCACCGACCACCCGAAGGTTAAATATACCGATGTCTGGGTGCCGGAAAGCGCCATCCTTGGGGACTTGGACAACGGCCTAGCTGTTGCGCAGCATTTTGTGCACGAGAACCGTATTCGCCAAGCCGCAAGTTCGCTCGGTGCGGCCCAATATTGCATTGATGAAGCGGTGAAGTACGCACGTGAGCGTAAGCCATTTGGCAAACCGCTTGCGGTAAATCAGGCCATTCAGTTCCCCTTGGTCGAACTGCAAACCGACGCGGAGATGCTGCGCCTGTTAATTTACAAAACCGCCGCCGAAATGGACAGCATGACCAAGCCTGAAGTCGCGGTGCGGTTATCGGACAAAGTCAGCATGTGTAATTACAAGGCAAACCGGTTGGTGTGCAACGCGGCGGATTTCGCGATGCAAGTACATGGCGGGATTGGCTATTCACGGCATAAACCGTTCGAGCATATTTACCGACACCATCGGCGCTACCGCATTACCGAAGGTGCAGAGGAGATACAGATGCGCAAAGTGGCGGGACATTTGTTCGGATTTATGGGGTGATGGTTATGCAGCAGGCAACGGACTTTTTGGAAGAGAGCAGAGCATTGGCAGGGCTTCTTGCTGCACTGTCCGATTCTGATTTCGAAACGCAGACGCAGTTTAAGGGATGGACGATCAACAACATCATCCGGCATTTGCATGTCTGGAATATTGCGGTGGATCTGTCGTTGCAGGATGAGGCGGCATTTGGTGCATTTGTCACTGCCATGATGGAGGGCGTCCGGGGCGGAAAACTACCTGCTTTTGAGGCGTCCTATTTGGACGGACTCTCTGGACAGGCTTTGCTCCATGCGTGGCTGGAACGGACAGAGGCCGTTGCTGCGGCTTTTGCCGAGGCCGATCCGAAACTGCGGCTGAAATGGGTCGGGCCGGATATGAGCGCGTTAAGTTCCATAACCGCGCGTCTCATGGAAACATGGGCGCACGCACAGGCGGTTTATGATGTTTTGGGTGTCGCGCGTCAGGATACGGACCGCATCGGCAATATCGTCCGGTTGGGCGTCAATACATGGGGCTTTACGTGGAAAAACCGGCGCCAAGAACCGCCGGGGCCAATGCCGCAGATCCGTCTGACTGCGCCGTCAGGAGCGATGTGGGAATATGGCGAGGCGTCGGACAGTGGTATCATTACGGGCGGCGCCTCCGAATTTTGTCAGGTTGTGACGCAATGCCGCAACATTGCCGATACGTCGCTTGCAGTCACTGGCAAAGTCGCGCATCAGTGGATGGCAGTTGCACAATGTTTTGCCGGGCCACCGCAAGATCCGCCGCCAGCGGGATTGCGTTGCAAGGCTAATAGGGGAGTTTGATCGAATGAAGATATTTGCTGTTGTTTCACTGAGTGCAGCTTTGCTGGCAAGCTCTCCCCTTGCGGCCCAGACGGTTGAACAAGTCACCGTCGTCCATGCCGGGCAATTGCTCGACAAGCCTGGAACGCCGCCGCGCGGTCCATCCACTGTCATCATTCGCAATGGCAAGGTGGCCGAGATTTTGGCCGGACATCAGGCCGGACCAGCTGGCGCAAAGTTGATCGATTTGAAGGACAAGTTTGTGCTTCCCGGTTTGATCGACAGCCATGTGCATCTCGGTAGCGATGCGGGCGGCAATGCAGCGTTGATTGAGACTGTGACCGACAGTCCTGCCCGCGCTGCATACCGCACCGCCGAAAACGCAAAGAAAACGCTGATGGCGGGTTTCACCACCGTGCGCAATTTGGGCGATAGAAGCGGCGCGACACTGGCGCTTCGCGATGCCGTTGCCGCCGGTGAGCTACCGGGGCCACGGATCATCGATGCCGGGCGCTCTATTTCGACGACCAGCGGCCATATGGATGCCACGCTGTCGGTTTCGGAAGATCTGCATAACAGTATCGACCAAGACAATTTGTGCGATGGTGTTGAAAGCTGTCGTCAGGCTGTGCGTAAACAAATTCGGCGCGGCGTAGATGTCATCAAAATTGCGACAACAGGCGGCGTTAACAGTCGCATTGGCGCGGGCCTTGGCCGGCAATTATTTGATGATGAAGTTAAAGCATTGGTCGATACCGCACATTTATATGGCAAGAAAATTGCTGTGCACGCGCATGGTGATGATGGTGTTAATGCAGCACTTGCCGTTGGTGCAGACTCTATCGAACATGGGACGATGCTGACCGATGCGACCATCAAATTGTTCAAAACGGCGGGCGCATATTATGTCCCGACGCTATCAACCGTGAATGGGTACCTTGAACGGCTTGCCGCGAACCCCAATGCCTATCCGCCAGACGTTTTGGCAAAGGTTCAATGGCGCATTGGCGTTACGGGCAAAAGTCTTGAAAAGGCCTATCCTGCCGGCGTGAAAATTGCGTTCGGGACAGATGCTGGTGTCTCAAAACATGGAAAGAACGCTGACGAGTTCGAGCTGATGGTCAAGCATGGCATGCCCGCCAGCGCGGCCATTCAGGCTGCGACGATGAACGCGGCAACTTTGTTAGGCGTGGAGAAGGAAGTGGGCAGCCTTGAACCTGGTAAAGCTGCCGATCTTATTGCCGTTACTGGTGATCCCACATCAGATGTCAACGTTTTGAAGGCGGTGAAGTTCGTGATGAAGGATGGCCGGGTATTTAAGGACGAATGATAATCCCGATCGCGGGATCTGCTTTGCCCTGAAATGTGTCGGTGAACGCGGGAATAGCACTGGTTATTCCCGTGCGTTCATCGATTTCCACAACACCGTCCACGGCGCCAAGGAAGCTTTTCCAGCTTGTGGCAACCGCTTCGCCAAAGCCTTTTGGACCAAGTTCCTGAATGGTGGCGACGGCGTGGTCGGGCGCGAAGAAAAGAATGGGCTTGGGGCCTGGCATTGCATCGCCATTGCCGCCCGGGCTGTTCGCGCCGCGTGCATCGACATGCGTTGCGCCGACGAGGCAGCTATATTTTAGATGCTCGCCAAGCGCGTCATGAATGCCGCGCAGCAATCCGCTGTTCCCGGCAAAATCAACGGCTACCGAGGCCGCAGCGGGCAAATTGCTAACGTCATCATAAGCGATCACTTCGTCATAGAGACCCGAATTGGCAACGAATGCGACATTGCCTTTTGATGTCAGGCCAATCCGCTTGATATGCGGCGACAAGTCCTTCGCAACGCTCGCGAGGCTCATGGATGTTTTCGACGACGCGCTGGTCATGACCAAATTCTGCGCGCCGAACCAATCTTCGCGGCGGAACATGGCTTCGATGAGGAAACCCGTTTTGAACAGTGGCCCAAATAGCATGCGCTCCGCCTCTTTGGCCGCATCATGCTCGGGGTCCGCGTTAATCCGGCTATACTGGTTGTAGATTGGGCTCATCGGTTGCCGGTGTGCGGCGGTGTCCGTGAAGCCGCCTGCGCTGACCTTTCCGGGAAGGACGTCGAGATGTGTTCCCATGGGAAGGTAACCGTACACACGCTCACCAACGGCGATTTCTGGGTGGCGGGATTCTGTGACCACCGCGTGCCCCCACATGGGAACGACGCCCCACGCGCCTTCCGCCGGAAAGAAGTTCCAGTACCCAAACATATCGCCAATGACGGCATAGGTGATGTTGTTTGCGGTTACCGAGAAGCTTTCGATTTTTAGCCGGAGTGCGCCATCCGCCAATGTGGGCAGGTCGGCATCATGGACCATATTTTCCGAAAGCTTCGCTTTGTTTACCCAAATTGTCTGCGCCATTACCGTTTCCCCAACACATCAATGTGATTCATGCTTTGACAATCACATTTCAGTGTGAAAATAGCGAATCATGTTTCGCTATTCTGCGAATGTTGGAGGTCATATGTCCACCCAGTTAATTGAAAAGCTTCGTAATCTCGTCAACGAAGGCGGCCTGTCCCGTTCGGGGCTTGCGCGCGCCGCGGGGCTTCATGCCAATACCTTGCGTGATCTGGATGACGCGGGCTGGAATCCAACGGCGGAAACACTGCGTAAGTTGGAAAGCTATTTATTTTCGAACGATGACACGCCTGCGCTCGTTCCGATCGAGGAAATCATCGAAGAAGCCCGCAATGGCCGCATGTATATTCTCGTTGACGATGAAGACCGCGAAAATGAAGGCGACCTTATCATTCCAGCGCAAATGGCAACGCCGGACGCGATCAACTTCATGGCGACCCATGGCCGTGGCCTGATCTGTCTTTCGATGACAAAGGCGCGCTGCGAGCAGCTTGGCCTGACGCCAATGGCGCGCGAAAACCGCGAAAGCATGCAGACTGCCTTTACGGTGTCGATAGAAGCCCGTGAGGGCGTCACGACCGGCATTAGCGCCGCTGACCGCGCGCGCACGATTTCGGTGGCTGTGGATGCCTCTATGGGGCCGGATGACATTGTTTCCCCGGGCCATGTTTTTCCACTGACCGCGCGCGATGGCGGTGTTCTCGTGCGGGCAGGGCATACCGAGGCTGCGGTGGACATCAGCCGTCTTGCCGGTCTCAATCCGTCGGGCGTGATCTGTGAGATCATGAAGGACGATGGCACCATGGCGCGGATGGATGACCTTGTCGCGTTTGCGCGCATGCACAATTTGAAAATGGGCACGATCCGTGACCTGATCGCCTATCGCCGCAAGCATGACCATCTGGTCGAAAAGCGCGCGGAGATGAAGTTTCAAAGCAAATGGGGCGGTGAATGGACCGCGATGACCTTTTACAACAAAGCCACTGGCGACGAGACAATGGCGCTGGTCAAAGGCCGTATTGATCCCGAACAGCCAACGCTTGTCCGTATGCACACCATGTCGATGTTTGTGGACGTGTTCGGCGAAGAGAACGAACGTTCCGGGCTTCTTTCGCGCTCGATGGAGGCCATCGCGGCTGAAGGCGCTGGCGTTATCGTCGTGATCAACAAGCCGATGAAGGGTATGGTTTCGCGTTTCATGCAGCTTCGTGCCGAAGGCAAGCAGGCCGGCGCGCCCGAAATCGAAGAGCTGCGCGATTATGGCGGTGGTGCGCAAATCCTCACCGAGTTGGGTGTGCACGACATGATATTGCTGACCAACACGCATCACACACTGGTTGGCCTTGAAGGCTATGGCCTTTCGATTGTAGGCGAGCGCGCGATCCCCGGCACCGGAGGCGAGTAATCGCGTGTCGGTCAGCGCCGGCCTTGCTCTGGCAGGGGTGTCCGCGTTTACAGCGGCCATGTCGCACGCTTATTTAAAGGCCGGTGAAGATAAGCTAGCGGTGCGTGTCTGGTCATCGTTGCTGTGTGCAGCCTTGGCCTTGCCCGTGGCGCTATGGGCTGGAAATTTGTCGCCTAATCTATGGCTTTTACTCGCGGGCTTTGCGCTGCTGAGTTTCATCAACCAGCTTACGATGGTTGTGTCATACGAAATCAGCGATTTCTCCCATGCTTATCCCGTCGCGCGCGGGGTGGTGCCGCTCGCAATGGCGATTTTGGGGGTTTTCTATCTCGGCGACACGCTGACCACCCTCGCAATTTTTGGTATTTTCT
>NZ_JBIICH010000051.1:0-14681 GCF_044239005.1 Sphingorhabdus sp.
CCATATCGTTTCTTCCTGTTCGATCCCGAGGATAGCCGCCAGCGCTCCGACCGGCGGGTCGAGAGCGATATAGGTTCCGATTTCGGAAAGACTAGGCCTTTAGCGATGGATTCGGTGCGAGGCAAGTGGCTTTGGGAATGCGCCCATTGCCCGCACCGGTTCTGAACAGCCTTGAACTGCTGTAGTTTTTGGCTATCCCTCGACGCTTCATCACATCAAGGAATTTACCCACATGCCATCCGGTCTTGCCGCCTTACTCGACGACATTGCGACAATCGCCAAAGTTGCTGCGGCTTCTGTGGATGATGTCGCCGCCGCCGCCGGCAAGGCAGGCAGCAAGGCCGCAGGTGTGGTAATCGACGACACAGCGGTTACCCCGCAATATGTCACTGGATTTACGCCGGACCGCGAATTGCCGATAATCTGGCGTATTGCGAAAGGTTCGTTTTTCAACAAGCTGGTCATCATTATGCCGGTTGCGTTGTTGCTGAGCCTGTTCTTGCCATGGGCCATTACGCCGATCCTCATGTTAGGTGGCGCGTATCTGTGTTTCGAAGGCGCCGAAAAGGTCTGGGAAAAACTGGTTCCGCATGAAGAAGAGAATTTGGTCGAAGAACTCGCTGAATTAACCAGCGCCGAGCATGAACAAAATATGGTGAAGGGCGCGGTGCGTACTGACTTCATTTTGTCAGCAGAAATCATGGCGATTGCGTTGAACGAAGTGAAAAGCCTTGCCGAAACGTCGATCTGGCTTGAGGCAGGCGTTCTGGCCTTTGTCGCAATAGCAATTACGATTGCGGTCTACGGCGTCGTCGGCGTGATCGTTAAAATGGACGACATCGGCTTGCACATGGCGCAGCGTGAAAACGGTGCTTCGCGGGCCATTGGCCGGGGTCTGGTCAAGGGCATGCCAAAGTTGCTGGCAGCACTGTCGACCATTGGCACTGCCGCCATGCTTTGGGTCGGCGGACAAATCATCGTCCACGGCTTTGGCGTGCACCCTGCGGAGTTTTTCGGCCTGCATGAAGGCGCGTTAGCCTGGATTGCGGATGCCGCATTATGCGGTGTCGTCGGGCTCGCCATTGGCGCCGTGATTGTCTTGGCCCATCACATGATCCCCAAGCGCAAGGCGCATTGAAGGCAGCCGATGCGCCGAAGCCGTAACCTGTTGCTTTACGGATGATGACACGGAGGAAGTGTATGCAGTCTATCCATATCCAGCGCCTTATCGCATTGCCCTATTTTGGCTTGGGCGGCTGGTGCTTGTTTGCACCCAATATGGTCGAACGGATGACAATCAATCCGGCGTACCAACATTTGAGCGCGACCAGTGCGCTCTTTATTGGGTGTTTCGGCGCTCAAGCCGTTTTGGGCGGCCTGTTCATTTGGTTTAGCCGGTTCACGCGCGCATCGTTTCTGACCTATTCCGTCGCGCTGCTGCCCTTTTTTGGCTTCAACTATTATTTTGTATATGAATTGCCGATTTTAAACCGCTGGATGGCATTGGATTTCGGATCGAATGCTGCGATGTTTATGTTGAGTATATGGGGCTGGCGGATGAAGATCCGCGAAGAGGCCAAATTATAGGCAGAGCCAATAAAATGGCAGGAGTTGGGGGACTCGAACCCACGACCCTCGGTTTTGGAGACCGATGCTCTACCAACTGAGCTAAACTCCTGCACTCCGCTTTTCAGCGAAGAATTGGGCCCTTAACGCCGATATGCGAACGGGGCAAGCCTGCTTTCGCACACCCGCCCCGTTCTGGCATGATATTGTCGGAAATTTAGAAGCTCATCTCGTCATACACGCGGGAGATGTCGCCGGCCCATTCGCCGTGATATTTGTCGAGCAATTGTTCGGCAACGGTTTTGCCGCTGGCAACGATCTCGCGCAGCGGGTCCAGAAAGCCGGTTTCATTGTCGCCACTGGCATTCAGGCGGTTGCGTGCGGCAAGTCCTGATGATGAGATATCAAGAATACGTCCGGCAAGATCAAGGAGCTTGCCTCCACCCGGTATCGCTGCGTTCAGGCCCTGCGCTGGCACTGCACTGCGCAGCGTTTCGCGTTCTTCCATCGTCCAATGCTTTACTTCGTCCCAGGCAGCATCAAGCGCGCCCTGATCGTACAGCAAGCCGACCCAGAATGCAGGCAGCGCACAGATGCGGTTCCATGGCCCACCATCCGCGCCGCGCATTTCCAAGAAGCTTTTCAAGCGCACTTCGGGGAAGGCGGTCGACATATGGTCTTCCCAATCGGAAACCGTCGGTTTTTCGCCCGGCAGCACCGAAAGTTCGCCCTTCAAAAAGTCGCGGAAATCGAGCCCCGATGCGTCGATATATTTGCCGTTACGGTACACGAAATACATCGGCACTTTCAGCATATAGTCGACATATTGTTCATATCCGAAGTTTTCATCGAATACGAACGGCAGCATGCCCGTGCGTTGCGGATCGGTGTCGGACCAGATGTGGCTGCGGTAAGAAAGAAAGCCATTTGGCTTGCCTTCCAAGAAGGGGGAGTTTGCGAACAACGCGGTCGCCAGCGGTTGCAGCGCGAGCGACGTGCGGAACTTGTGGGCCATGTCGGCTTCGCTTGAATAATCAAGATTGACCTGAATCGTGCAGGTACGCAGCATCATGTCGAGGCCCATGCTGCCCACACGCGGCATATGGCGCAGCATGATGTCGTAGCGGCCTTTGGGCATGATCGGCAATTCAGCCCGCGTCTTGTCTGGCCAAAGCCCAAGACCCAAGAAGCTGGTGTTCGTCTTGTCACCAATGGCTTTCACTTGCTTCAAATGGCGCCCGGTTTCGGCGCATGTTTGATGCAGGTTTTCAAGCGGGGCGCCCGACAGTTCCAACTGCCCTGCGGGTTCAAGGCTGACGGCGCCATCGGTGCCAGTCATGGCGATAACCTTGCCGTTTTCGTATACGGGTTCCCAGCCAAATTCGGTCATGGCCATCAACAAATCGCGAATGCCGCCTGGTTCGTCATAAGACGGCGCATGATGGTCCGTGCGGTTATAGACGAATTTTTCATGCTCGGTGCCAATGCGCCAGCGGTCCTTAGGCTTTTCGCCTTTCGCAATCGCGGCGATGAGTTGATCGCGCGTTTCAATGACGGGATCTTCGCGGTCCGAAACAGTTTTTGTGCTCATGCGCGCGGTTTAGAAATGTCGCGGCTATATTGCCAGAAAATTCCGTCAGCGCGGTTACGGGGCGTCGGTAAAGGCGCAAAGCCGTGCGCGTGCAGCATCACAGGCTACTAAGCCGCCCAATCGCCATTTTTGGACATCCACACAGAAATCGCTGCAACAGCGGCGGTATCGGCGCGCAAGATGCGCGGGCCCAGTGACACCGGCCGCGCACAAGGATGCGCGCGAATTGCGGCATTTTCACTATCGGTAAATCCGCCTTCGGGTCCAATCAGGACAGCGCCGGGGCCGGGACGGATCGCGTCCGAAAAAGGCTCGCCACCGCGTTCATCGCAGAAATATAGCGTTCGGTCGGCGGGCCATTTCTCAAGCAGCGCGTCGATGCGCGCAAGCGGATCAATCACGGGTAAGGCGGTCCGCTCACATTGTTCAGCCGCCTCAATCATATGCGCGCGCAAGCGGTCTTCTTTCAGCTTGTCGACAACACAGCGCGCCGTCAGCACGGGCACAAATCGCGCAACGCCAAGCTCGCAGGCTTTTTCGGCGATCCAGTCAAACCGGTCTTTTTTGATGAGCGCCTGACAAATCCAAAGGTCGGGGGTGAATTCGCGGTCGCGCAATTTGGCGTCCACGGTCAAGACAAGGTCGCGTTTGTGTGTTTCGGTGACGGTCGCCAGATATTCGCCCGAAACATCATCGAACAATTTGACGGGCGCGCCCTCTTTCAAACGCATCACGCCGATCAGATAATGGGCGCTGTTGCCGCTGATGTTTAAAGTCGCGCCCTCGGCCAACGGCTGTTCGACAAACAGCCGCGGCGTTGATTTTGGGGGCCAGGCGGGTGTTGCGGGCATAATGCGTGCATAAACACAAAACGCCGCGCCGTCATCTGCCAACTTCCAGATGACGAACAGGATAAATTTTGGCAGGGCATTGCTATGACCACACAACTTGTGCCCGACAGCGAATATACCGGCATTATGAAACTGCTCCCGGCAAAGCTGCGGGGCTTTGCACTGCTGGCACGTTTTGACCGGCCGATCGGCTGGTGGTTATTATTCTGGCCATGCGTGTTCGGCTTGGCGCTATCGGGCGGGCTGATTGCGCGTTGGGATTTGGCGCTGTGGATGTTGCTTGGCGCTGTGGCGATGCGCGGCGCGGGCTGTGTCTATAATGATATCATTGATCGTGATTTGGATGCGCAGGTTGCCCGCACGGCAAACCGCCCACTCGCCAGCGGGTTAATTTCAAGCAAAGCCGCATGGGCGTGGCTGATGCTGCTGGCGCTGGTCGGATTGGTTGTTTTGCTGCAGCTGAACCTGAATGCGCAGCTTTTGGCTTTGGGAAGCCTTCTGCTGGTCGCGGCCTATCCATTTATGAAACGCATCACATGGTGGCCCCAGCTTTGGCTTGGACTGGTGTTCAGCTGGGGCGCGTTGGTGGGCTGGGTCGCAATTGCGGGGCAGGCCGATGTTGCAATGTTCTGGCTATATGCCGGCACGATATTCTGGGTGGTGGGCTATGACACGATCTATGCCATGCAGGACCGCGAAGATGACGCGCTGGTGGGGATTAAGTCGAGCGCCTTGCGCTTGGGCGGCAGCGTGCGGGCAGGGGTGGCTATATTCTATCTGCTTGCGCTTTCCGGCTGGGGCATGGCCATATGGAGCGTTAGGCCGGAACAGCAGGCATTGGTCGCGCTCGTTCCCGCTGCCTTTCATCTGGTCATGCAAGTGGTGTCATTACAGGCGGATGGCAGCAATGCCCTTGGCCATTTCAGGTCGAACCGCATCACGGGTTTACTCGCGGCGCTCGCATTTTTGGTCGTTGGTGCGGCCGGACAATATTAGGGGGAGAAGAATATGGAACATCGTCGCATTGGCAAAAGTGCCGTTTACGTCTCAGACATCTGCATGGGGACGATGACATTCGGGTCGCAAACCGATGAAGCGGCGGCGCACCGCATACTCGACCGTTGTTTGGACGCCGGCATCAACTTTTTCGACACTGCCGAAGGTTATCCTGTGCCGCCCGACATCAAATGGGTCGGCCGGACAGAGGACATTGTCGGCCGCTGGATGAAGGGCAAAAACCGCGATGCCATCATCATGGCCACGAAGGTTTCGGGCCCAAGCCATACATGGTTCAAATCGCCAAAGCGCGGCGGGATGACCGCGCTCGACCGCCACAATATCGTCACGGCGGTTGAGGAAAGCCTTCGCCGTCTGCAGACCGATTATATCGATTTGTACCAAACGCATTGGCCAGACCATGGCACCGCCTATGACGAAACGATGGAAGTGCTCGACGATCTGGTCCGCGCCGGAAAAGTCCGCGTTCTGGGTTGCTCCAACGAAACCAGCTACGGCCTTATGAAGTCGCTTGCGACATCGGAGCGTTTGGGCACGGCACGCTATCACAGCATCCAGAACAACTTTTCCATCAACAACCGCCGGTTTGAAGATGAACTGAAGCAAGTCTGCCGTCAGGAAGGCGTGTCACTGCTCCCTTACTCGCCATTGGGCGGCGGCGTCTTGTCGGGCAAATATCTGGACGGCGCGCGCCCCGAAGGCGCACGTTTCTCCCGCTATCTGGAAATGACGGGCGCACGTCAGGCCGAAATGGCGCAACGCTTTGCCGGGCCACGGGCGCTGGAAAGCACGATGCGGATCGTGGAGATCGCCAAGGAAGCCGGCATGTCGCCGGTCACGCTGGCGACCGCATGGTCAAAGCAACATGACTTTGTCGCATCGACAATTGTGGGCGTCAGCACCGAAGATCAACTGGACGATATTTTCGCCGCGATTGACCTAAAGCTCAGCGACGAAGTGATGACCGCCATTCACAAGGTCACGAAAGAAATTTTGTACCCGATGGGGTGATTTCACTCGCTGGCGTCAACCCATAATCTCCGCCTGTGCGTAGCCCAACGCTTCGCCCAAGGCCTGCAAACGGCGCTGCACGCTGTTGGACTGCAATCGCACGGCGGAGCCGGTGAGGTGCAGGCGTAACGTTGCGCCGTCGCCGTCAATGCGGCTGTCGGCCAGCGCGCCGCCGGTGCCGCCGTCAAGCCGGTGCGCCAGACGGATGGCGAGGCCCCAGATCACCGCTTGCGCGAGTGCGCCGGGTGTGGCCAAGGCCGTGAGCATTTCGGGCAATGTCCGCTTTCCGGCATGTACCGTCCACAGCGCCGCGGCTATCACCGCGCGGTCGCTTGCGTTCACGCCGGGCCAGCTGCCGTCCAATGCCAGATCGAGCGCATGGTCCGCGCGATATTCGGGGTTTACGTTCCACACGCTGTCGGACAGCAAACAGGCCGCCCGGCACAGCCGCGCATCATTGGGGCTTTGTCCGGCGAATACAGGCGCAATCCATTGCGCCAACGCGTCACCATGAAATGGAAACCGGCCCAGCCGTTCGCCTTCAAAACGCGCGGCGGCGATCAGCGGGTCGTCTTGGCGCTCGGCGGGGGATAGCTGTTCAAACAACAATCCCTCACGCAGGCCATAGATGCTGGTGACCAGCTTGCTTGGCTTCAGCAGGCCCGATATGCCCGCGAGCAACGCATTGGCGCCCGGCAGCGCCGAAATGCGGCCTGTGGCAACAACATTGGACCGGGTTAACGCGTCCTTGTCGTTCACCATCGCCATCATCATGTCGGGTGCGTCGGCGGGCATTTCATAATTGGACAGGATGGTGAGCGGATATCCGATGTGGTGCATGTGCAGCCGCGCGAATGTCCGCCACGATCCGCCGATCATATAAAATGGCAGGCCGGTTTCGATGGGGAAACCCGCTTTACCCACCGCTTTGGCAATATCATCGCGCAGCATCTGGCTAATCTGCTTGGTCGTTTTGCCGTTCAATATGTCATGCCGCAATGTGCCCAGCGGCAGGGAGACGCGCGTGCCCAGTTTTCCGTCGGATATGCGAATAAGCTCAAGGCTGCCACCACCAAGATCGCCAACATAGCCATTGGCATATGGGTTGTCGCTTAATATGCCGAACCCGGCGGCGGTTGCCTCCGCATCGCCATCCAGCACATCGACGTGAATGCCGAGTGCTGCTGCTTTTTCGACCAGCTCATGGCCGTTTTTGGCTTCGCGCGTTGCGGCGGTGGCGACCACGCGCATCGTGTCGACCTTCATCGCCTTTGCCAGCGTTTCAAAGCGCGCCAATGCGGCCAGCGCCTTTTTCATCGTGGCTTTATCAATGATGCCATCGCCCGCTAGGCAGGCGCCAAGCTTTACGCGGCTTTTCTCATTGTAAATCGGCAGCGGCGCGCGTGGCAGCCCTGCATAAACGACCAGTCGTACGGTGTTGGAGCCAATATCAATGACGGCCTGTCGCACCGCCTTCATCGTTGTCGGATGAGGCGCAGCGTTGGAACCTTCTTGTCATCTGCAAGCGCGCCTCCGCGTCCGGATAATGACGCGTTGGTCATGAAATAATGGTGCAAATTGAAAGGCATTGTTCCTGCTTTGACTCGCTCATACCGGCCGTCTGACCGCAGCATCCAGCTTTGCTGGTTGTCGAGCAGGTTTGCAACCATAACCTGATCCAGAATCTGGTCATGCACGGTCGGGTTTTCAATCGGCAGCATATATTCGACACGGCGGTCGAAATTGCGCGACATCCAGTCCGCCGACGACATAAACACTTTGGCGTCGGGATTGGGAAGGTCCGCGCCATTGCCCATCGCCCAAATACGGCTGTGCTCGAGGAAACGGCCAACGACAGACTTTACGCGGATACGCGACGACATGCCCTTCACCCCGGGACGCAGGCAACAAATGCCGCGCACGATCAGGTCAATCTCCACGCCCGCTTCGCTGGCTTCGTACAATTTGTCGATGACGGCCTTGTCGACCAACGAGTTCAGCTTTGCCCAGACAGCGCCTGACCGCCCCGCTGCAACATGCGCGATTTCGTCATCGATCAACGACATGATTTTCTCACGCAGGCCAAGCGGGCTCATCGTCAAAAGCTTCAGTTCCGTCGGCGGAATATAGCCGGTGATATAATTGAAAATCTGCCCCGCATCATGCCCGACGCGCGGGTCGGCGGTGAAGAAACTGATGTCGGTATAGACCTTGGCCGTGATGGGGTGGTAATTGCCTGTGCCCAAATGGCAATAGGTCCGAAATCCGTCCGCCTCGCGCCGCACGACCAGCGAAATTTTGGCGTGGGTTTTCATGTCGACAAAGCCGTAGACGACCTGAACACCCGAATTTTCCAGCTGCGACGCCCAGTGCAAATTCTGCTCTTCGTCAAATCGCGCCTTTAGCTCGACAATGGCGGTGACGGATTTGCCCGCATCGGCAGCTTCACACAATGCGCGAATGACCGCGGACTGCTTGCCTGCGCGGTACAATGTCTGTTTGATCGCAACGACATCTGGATCAACCGCCGCTTGCTGCAAGAACGCGAGGACGGCGTCGAAGCTTTCATAAGGGTGGTGGACGACGATGTCTTTTTGGCGGATCGCGGCAAAGCAGTCACCATCATGTTCCAAAATACGTTCGGGAAAGCGCGGCGAATATGGCGGGAATTTCAGCGTTGGCCGATCTTCATCCACCAATTGCCCAAGGTCGCCGATGCCCAAGAAACCGACGGTTTCGACAACGATGGATGCGCCAGCGCCAAGTTCTGACCGGATTAAGGTCGCCAGTTCCGCGGGCAGCCCTTTTTCCAGCTTTAGCCGGATAATCCGGCCGCGGCGGCGGCGTTTGATGGCGCTGCGGAAATAGCGGACAAGATCTTCGGCCTCTTCCTCCACCTCAATATCGCTATCACGGATAACGCGGAACGCGCCGGCCGCGACGAGCAGATAGTCCGGAAACATTTGCCCAACAAAATGCTTAATCAACGCCTCAATCGTGACAAAGCGCGTGCCGGGGCCGGGCAATCGGATGAAGCGCGCCAGCGATTGCGGGATCATCACCAACTGGCGCACGACTTCGCCATCGTTTTTTCGGCGCATATCGAAAATCAGGCTGATACCCTGATTGGGGATGAACGGAAACGGGTGGGCGGGATCAAGCGCTTGCGGCGTTAGAACCGGAAGAATCTGCTCCTGAAAATATGTGCCGACCGCAGCTTGAAGATTTTTGCCAAGGGCGGATGGCTCAACCACCTTAATGCCCTCTGCCGATAGTTCGCGCATCAATTTGCGCCACAGCTTTTGCTGCTGGATCATGAGGCGGTCTGCGGCGGCAACGGTTGCGGTCAGCTGCTCAGACGGGGTGCGGCCGTCGATTGACAGTTCTTCAATTTTCCGTTGCTGTTGCCCACGCAATCCAGCGACGCGGACCATGAAAAATTCGTCAAGGTTCGTGCCGGAAATCGACAAAAAGCGCAGCCGTTCAAGCAGCGGATGGGCCGGATTTGACGCTTCTTCCAGCACGCGTTCGTTGAATTTGAGCCAAGATAATTCGCGGTTAAAATAGCGCGCGTCCTCAGGCGTTTTCAAGGGCTTCACTTGGCTTGAACCGGGCGCGGGCTTCACGAAAAATCATCCTTTTTAATTGGCCAATGCGGCGTGCCACGAAAACATGACATATTTACGGCAAGCATTTCGCGAGGTGTAACAGCATTGCCGCCGAAACATCATCGTCCATATACGGGCGAGGCACAACCCCCGCCAACCGGTACACCAACCTAAACCGCATATGTGGAGGGAAATATATGCAGCTGCGGGTGTGATTTGCCGGTGGGCCGTTGGGTAGGCAAAACACTAGGTTGCAATAGTCGTCTGTCGGGTTAATTGCGGGCCATGGCAAAAATCTGGTTTGACGACGCACTTGATCTCAATTCGCTCACTGAAAATGGTGACGATTGTATGCCCGGCTATGTCGGCATCCGGTTCATCGATTATGGCGACGATTGGATCAAGGCCAGCATGCCCGTCAATGAACGCACAAAGCAACCTTATGGCCGATTGCATGGCGGCGCTTCGGTAGTGCTTGCCGAAACGGTCGGATCGGTGGGCGCGGCGATGACTGTGGACCGCAGCAAATTTGCGACCGTGGGCATGGAAATCAATGCGAACCATATTCGTCCGGCAAAAGACGGTCTGGTTTTCGCAACGGGAAAGGCCGAATCCATCGGCCGGACAACACAAATCTGGTCCATCCGCATTGAGGATGAGGCTGGAAAGCTGGTGTGCATTTCGCGGATCACGATGGCCGTCATTTCCACCGAACGCGCCTAAAATATTGCGTTTCGGGGCGTTAACGTCCACGGGTAAAAGATAGATGACACCGTTAGACAGAATTTGGGGTGCAAGCGAATGTCGCTTCGATATGTAAGAGAATTTAAGGGCTTTGCCGGGGTCAGGATTGAAGCGGACGATATCGGTTCCGCCGATGAACCCTCAATTGTCCTGCTGCACGGCTTTGGACAAACACGTAAGGTTTGGGAAGATGTCGCGGTTGGCCTTGAACAGGCTGGACGGCATGTCATTAACGTGGACCTGCGCGGCCATGGCGGCAGCGATTGGCCGTCCGATGGCCGTTATGACATCGACGCCTTTGTAGACGATTTACGCGCGGTTCTGGGGCAGATGCGGACGCGACCTGTGGTAGTGGCGGCAACGCACAGCGCATGGATCGCAACGATGGCGCTTGCCGAGGATGCCGCGATGTTGGCGTCTGGCCTTATCCTTCTCGACCCGCCTGCGCATACCGATGCCCAAGCGGTAAAGGTTTCGGCCGAGGCGCTGTCTGCGGCCCTGGGGCAGGGGCTTGCGCCATCCGAATATGACAGCAAGCTTTTCGCGTCATTCGGCACGGATGGTGTGGATGCCGGGCTCGCGCAAGCCGCGCCGCAGATCAACATTCCCGTATTGGTGGTGCGCGGCGCGCTTGGCGCGTCGGACGGCGTTGACCCGCAAACGGGCTTCGCCTCCGCTTTTCCCAATGTCGAAGCCATTGATGTCGACGGTGGCGGCCTGCTGATCGTGGCGGAACGAACCGAAGCGTTCAACGGCTTGCTGATCGATTTTCTGGAGCGCAAGCAACCGCGCTTCATTCCGGAATATCGCTCGGGTTCCGATGCGCGCACGTTGCGCGATGCAATGGGCTGTTTTGCAACGGGCGTGACGATTATCACCGCCCATGCACCCAACGGACGGCCCGTTGGCCTGACTGCGAACAGCTTCACCAGCGTGTCGCTCGACCCCCCGTTGCTGCTCGTGTGCATCGCCAACAATTCGGGCAGTGCAGAGGTGTTGCGCGGGATTGACGATTTTGCGGTCAACGTGCTTCAGATTGGCCAGCAACCGGTGTCCAACCTGTTCGCGGGAAAAAGCGAAGATCGGTTCTCCGGAACGCGGTGGGAAGTCGGCGAATATGGCGCGCCTATTTTGCCCAGCTCGCTCGGTATCTTTGAATGCAAACGGCATACATTGCACGAGGCGGGGGACCATTTCATCCTCGTCGGGCGCGTCGAGAAAGCCAGTTTTGAACCGCGCCGCGATCCATTATTATATTTCCGCGGCAAATACCGGCGTCTGCACTTCACGTAAGACCTGCTCGCATTGACTCCTAAAGGGCGATGGCGTAATTTGGTTTCAAATGTAACCAGTTTCGCAGGAGCAGCAGCATGGCCGATTTGTTCGAAAATCCGTTGGGTCTCGATGGGTTCGAATTCATCGAATTTTCCGCACCGGAAAAAGGCCTGCTGGAACCCGTGTTCGAACGCATGGGTTTTACGCGCATTGCGCGGCACCGGTCAAAGGACGTCGATCTATGGCGTCAGGGTGAAATCAACCTGATCGCCAATTATGAACCCAAAAGCCCGGCGGCCTATTTTGCGGCGGAGCATGGCCCATCAGCCTGCGGCATGGCGTTTCGCGTTAAAAATGCGCGGATCGCTTATGACGAAGCGATTGCCCGCGGCGCGGAACCCGTTGAGACACGAACTGGCCCAATGGAGCTGCGGCTGCCCGCCATTCGCGGCATTGGCGGGGCGATGATTTACCTCGTCGACCGTTATGGTGACGCGTTGTCGATTTACGATATCGATTTTGATTATCTGCCCGGCGTGGATCGCAACCCGGTGGGTGCTGGCTTCAAGATTATCGATCACCTGACGCACAATGTCTATGGCGGACGCATGGCGCATTGGGGCAGCTTTTATGAGCGCGTCTTTAACTTCCGCGAAATCCGCTATTTCGATATCAAGGGCGAATATACCGGCCTCACCAGCCGCGCGATGACCGCGCCCGATGGCAAAATCCGCATTCCGTTGAACGAAGAAGGTAAAGCAGGCGGCGGGCAGATTGAGGAATATCTGCGTGCATATAATGGTGAAGGTATTCAGCATATCGCCTTTTCCTGTGATGACCTGCCGGCGTGCTGGGACCGGTTGAAGGCGCTGGGCACGCCATTCGCGCCGCCACCGCCCAAAGCCTATTATGATATGCTGGAAGAGCGCTTGCCCGGCCATGGTGAGCCAGTCGATGAACTGCAGGCACGCGGTATCTTGCTCGATGGATCCACCGAAGATGGCGACCCACGGTTGCTGCTTCAGATATTTTCGCAGACGATGATTGGGCCGGTGTTCTTCGAATTTATCCAACGCAAGAAAGACGAAGGCTTTGGCGAAGGTAACTTCACAGCCTTGTTCAAAAGCATTGAGCGCGACCAGATTGAGCGCGGCGCGCTGACGGTCGGCGAGGGCGCGATATGACCGCGCCCATCGCGCTTCGCCGCATTCACCATGTGGCCTATCGGTGCAAGGACGCAAAGGCGACGGCGGATTGGTACGCGCATGTCTTGGGCATGGAATTCACCACGGCCTTTGCCGAGGATCATGTCCCGTCCACGGGGGAATATGACCCCTATATGCACATCTTCCTCGATTGCGGCGGCGGCAATGTCATCGCGTTTTTCGAACTGCCGAACCAACCCGACATGGGCAAAGACCCCAACACCCCCGCATGGGTCCAGCATATCGCGTTCGAAGTTAGCGACCTCGACGCCCTGCTTGCCGCAAAAGCGCATATCGAGGCGCAGGGCATTGATGTGGTCGGGCCGACATTTCACGGGATTTTCCGGTCGATCTATTTCTTTGATCCCAACGGCCACCGGCTGGAGCTTGCATGCAACATCGGCACGCCCGAACAATATGCCGAATTAAAACGCGTCGCGCCGTTGATGCTTGCCGAATGGAGCGAAACCAAAAAAGCCCCACGCCATGCCGACTGGCTGCACGTTGATCCGGACAAGCAAGTTTAGGCGTTAAGCGCCCGCGCAATCGGACGTTGCGTCCCCAAATATGCCTCCCGCCGCAAGCGGCTCCACCTTGCGCGGTTGATTAACGCAGTTCCAAAAGAAGTTCGTTCGCAATCGCGCCGCCGGTGTGGAACATTCAGCCTGACCGGGCCTTTTACCTGTAAGAGTTTGATCAGGTAACGGCATCATGATAGCCTTCACCAATATTCTGAAAGTTGGCTATGATGCGTAAAAGATGGATTTTGTTGGCTGCTGCGGGGCTTGTCAGTGTTGGTGCGATCACTTGGAGTGCTATGGCAAGTAATGTCGAAACGCCTGATTACGCGGTTTCCAGTAAAAGCGGCAACCTAGAGATCCGCGAATATGGCCCGACAATTGTTGCAGAAGCAACGGTCGAAGGGGATCGGGATACAGCGATACAGCGCGGTTTCCGCATTATTGCGGATTATATTTTTGGCAACAATCTATCGTCGACAAAAGTCGCGATGACTGCGCCGGTGATGCAGCAGCCCAGCGAAAAGATCGCAATGACCGCACCCGTCATTCAGCAAGCTTCAGGCAAATCGTGGAATGTGCGTTTTGTGATGCCTTCAGAATATACGATGGAAACGCTGCCGAAGCCGGTCAATCCCAAAGTCGCGTTGATTGAAGTGCCAGCGACGCGATTTGCGGTGATCCGCTTTTCGGGTTTCGCGGGTCAGGGTTCACTTGACGCACACGAAGCTGAACTAAGGGTATTCATGGCGGAGCGGGGCCTAACTGCCACCAGTGCGCCCCAATACGCATTCTACAATGCGCCTTGGACACTTCCTTTCATGCGCCGGAATGAGGTTATGATCGAAGTCACCGGCAAATGAAGATAGCCGATATATCTGAATGAAGGGCATGGTGCAGCCGCGAGGGCCCGAGCTTAAGGCCGGTTAACTTACGCAGGCATCAGCCCCAAATGTTCGCACGATGGACAACCCTTGGGATTACGCCACCCGCTTTAATCAGGCGCACATTGTTTAAAGATAAGTGGAAATATTATTATTAATCTGTTGCTTATAAGCAATATATGGTGCCGGAAGAGGCATCATATTAGTGTTTTATAATATTGATTATATGTAATATTTTTTCCTATTTAATTGAAAGTACCACCAATCATACCCCCATATACCCTGACTGCGAGCGAGCAGGAACGAACAGTGGTGAGCTAGTCGGCGTCAGCTTCGCACCAAAATAACCCCCTACCCCCTTCGAAAACCTAGCCAACGAGACCCCACCGGGGTGGCACCCCCCTATTCTCA
>NZ_JBIICH010000167.1:0-3598 GCF_044239005.1 Sphingorhabdus sp.
GGCGATTTCACCTCTTCCATCACAAGGCTGAACGGGTCTTTTACGCCCGTGGCCAACAAGCCTTCACGTTGCGCAATCAGGGCATCAAATTTGGAGAATAAGTCAGTCATGCACGTCTTCCGTTAAAATCAGGCGTCCGTTTGAATTAGGCTGCGGTCAGCTTGGTCACAGCGTCGACCAGTTGGCCGACATTTTCGATTTCCGCCTGTAAATTCATGCTGATGATGATGTCAAAGCTGTCTTCAACTTCAGCCACAAAATCCATGACGGTCAGGCTGTCCCATTCCAAATCACCGGCAAAAGTGGTGGTCTCGCCAACCTCAACGCCTTTTTTGTTAAAAGGCTCAATCAGGCCCTTTAGGCGATCAAACATTTCACTGCGGTCAGTCATACGTAAATCCTCAAATTATGTGACGGGCAATGCGCCATATCGGCGCGCTATGGCAAGCGAATAAGGCAGTATGAGGGCAAAGTAGGGCGTCTACATCCACCCCTGTGCGCGATACCAGCTTGCGGTGTCTTTCAACCCCTTGGGCGTTGCGATTTCCGGCTGCCAAAGCTGGGGCGCGGGCGCAGCATCGCGATTGATGGTCCAGTCGGGGTGCGCGAGATAATTGGCACGGTCGGGCGTCAGTTTCGCCTTTGCACCGCGAAACGCACGGTCCGCCCATCCGGCAAATTTCAACAGAAACGCAGGCGCGTGCACCGTTGTGACATCGCGCCCGACCGCCGCACCGATGGCCTTGGCAAAACCGGCGTGGCTCCACCCGCCTGCCGTTCCGTCATCTGCCTCAAACACGCATTTCGACACATTATCCGCCGACAGCAAAGTCACCAGCAAGCGGGCCAGATCATCGACATGAATGACGGACACCCTTCCGCGCGGCGGCAACAATGCCCACCCCTTGGCGGCGATGCGGAACATATCGAACATTTCGGTGTCGCCGGGGCCGTACACACCGGGCGGACGGATGACGGTCCAGTCGAGCGATGATGTCCGCACAAGCGCTTCGGCTGTGGCCTTGCTCGCGCCGTACATCGAAAGCTCCGGATGGCGCGCAGCAAGCGAGGAGACGCAGACAAAACGTGTGATGCCAGCCGATTGGGCGGCGGCAAGGATATGCGCTGTGCCGGTAACATTCCCGCTTTCAAAACCAGCCGCATCGGGCGCGTTGACGACGCCTGCGACATGCAAGACGGCATCGGCGCCTTCGCACAATTCGTTGAGGCTTGCGGTATCGCTTAGGCTGCCATGAACCCAACTGACGCCCGCTTTTTTGTGCTGGTCCCGCCGCGTCAGCGCGCGCACATGCCAACCAGCGGCAATCAACCGATCCAGCGTGATCCGTCCGACAAAACCTGTCGCTCCGGTTAGCGCGACTGTTTTCACAAAAGGACCAGCTGATCGCGGTGTACAAGGACGGAGCGGGGCACGGTGCCCAAAATATCCGCCAATTCGTTGGAACGATGGCCGCAGATGCGGGCGGCATCGACGGCATCATATTCGGAAAGGCCGCGCGCGACCGCAACGCCGTCATCATCACTGATGTCGATGACGTCGCCGCGTTTAAACTCACCCTCCACCGACAGGGCACCTGCAGGCAACAAGCTGCTGCCCGAGCTGAGCGCTTTGATGGCGCCAGCATCGACGCGGATGCGGCCCTTGACGGTCAGCCGTCCGCCCAACCAGCTCTTGCGGGCAGAACCCCCGTCGCGCGGCGCAAAAAAGGTCGAAGGCCCGCCCGTTTCAAGCGCGGCGATCGGGTGATCGCGAAGACCGGAGGCGATGACCAAACCGATGCCAGCGCGGGTCGCAATGTCGGCGGCATCCAGCTTGGACGCCATACCGCCCGATCCCATGCCAGAGGATGAACCCTCCGCCACCATCACGCGCACGCGGCCGTCAATTTTTGCGATTGTCGGCAACAATGTCGCACCCGGCAAATGTGGCGCGCGGTCGAACAGGCCATCGACATCCGACAGCAAAATAACCCCACTCGCGCCAGCCGCCTGCGCCACGCGGGCTGCGAGCCGGTCATTGTCGCCAAAGCGGATTTCTTCGGTGGCGACGCTGTCATTTTCATTGATGACGGGAACCGCCCCTGCACCCAAAAGGCGGTCGAGCGTGGCGGCAATGTTCAAATAGCGGCGGCGATCCTCCAGATCATCGAGCGTTACGAGCATTTGCGCCGCAGCAAGCGACTGGGCGTCCAACAGATCGGCCCAGATGCCCGACAGCACAATTTGCCCAACCGATGCCGCGGCCTGCGCATCGGCGAGGCTGCTGCGGCCGCCTTTTTCAAAACCCAGACGGCGCGCACCCAATGCAATCGCGCCGGAGGTGACAATAACGATCCGCTGCCCGGCCTTATGCCGCGCGCTGATATCCGCAACGAGCGTTTCCAACCATTGCCGCCGCACATTCCCGTCGGGCTGCACCAGCAGCGACGATCCGACCTTGACCACCAACAGCGGGCAAGATGTCGGCAGGAATGCGGCGTTTAGATCGGCGACCATGTCCCGTCCTCGGTGATGCCATCGGCCTTTGCGCCTTCGATCCCGCTTTTGGCGGGCAGCGCTTCCAATATCCGGTCGAGCACAAGATCAACGCCCTGCCCCGTTGCACCGGAAATGGATATCACGTCCAACGCGCCCGCTGCCTGCAATTGCTCGGCAATGTCGGCCATCAATTCGGGATCAAGCAAATCGCCCTTGTTGAGCGCCACAATCTGCGGCTTTTCATCCAACGCCGCGCCATATTCGCTCAGTTCGTCACACACGATATGCCACGCGGCGATGGGGTCATCCTGCGTCGCGTCGATCAAATGGATGAGGATGCGGCAACGTTCGATGTGGCCCAAAAAGCGGTCGCCAATGCCAACGCCTTCGGCTGCACCAGCGATAAGCCCTGGAATATCCGCCAGAACGAACTCGCGCGATTTATGGTCGACCACACCCAATTGCGGGCGCGTGGTCGTGAACGGATAATCGCCAACCTTAGCCTTGGTATTGGACACCTGATTGATGAAGGTCGATTTGCCAGCGTTCGGCATGCCGACAAGTCCGGCGTCGGCCAGCAATTTCAGGCGCAACCAGACATACATTTCTTCGCCCGGCCAACCGGGGCCATGCTGACGCGGCGCGCGGTTGGTTGAGCTTTTATACGATGCGTTCCCGCGACCGCCATCGCCGCCGCGCAGGAACACAACGCGTTGGCCGACCTCGGTCAAATCGAGCAAAAGCGAACGTTCTTCGTCATCGGCCAGCACCTGCGTGCCCACAGGCACCTGAATGACCAAGTCATCGCCATAGGCACCGTGGCGATCACGGCCCATGCCCTGAATACCGCGCATGGCTTTGAAATGCTGCGCATAACGGAAATCGATAAGCGTGTTCAGTCCAGCGACCGCTTCAAAGATGACATCGCCACCCTTGCCGCCATTGCCGCCGTCCGGGCCGCCATATTGCACATATTTTTCACGACGAAAGCTGACCGCTCCCGGGCCACCGGCGCCGGAACGGATAAAGATTTTTGCTTGGTCGAGAAAATGCATGTGTTGGCCTTAGACTATCAAAACGATTTCGTCATCCTGAACTC
>NZ_JBIICH010000168.1:0-3586 GCF_044239005.1 Sphingorhabdus sp.
CCAACATGCGTGGCGCCAGCTTTTGCCGCAGCGTCAATGCTTGCTTCGTCTTTTAGACCACAGATTTTGATTTGCGTTTGCATGCTGGCTAACTAGCGAACCCGAAGGCTTCCGTCATGCTGAACTTGCGCAACCTCGGGGCCAGCGTCTTGCGTTACAACGTGCCCATAATGGCCCGTGCTGCATCTTCGGGGCTTTCGGCCTTGGTAATGGGCCGTCCGATAACCAATATGCTTGCGCCGTCGTCGCGTGCCTGACGGGGGGTAACGGTGCGCTTTTGATCCGCGCTGGTGCCACCGGCGGGACGAAGACCCGGAACAACGAAAAACCCGTCCTTCCAATATTTTTTAACCGCTTTCACTTCATGGCCCGAACACACAATGCCGTCGAGCCCGGCTTCTTGCGCCAATGCCGCCAGTCGGGCGACCTGAAGATCCGCCGTGTCTGACACGCCGACGCGGTTAAGGTCATGGTCGTCGAGGCTGGTCAAAACCGTGACGGCGACGACTTTGGTATGAGCTCCGGCTGCCGCCTTGGCATCTTCCATCATTGCGCGACCACCGGCAGCATGGATGGTGACAATGGCTGGTTCCAAGGTGTTAATCGCCTGCATCGCCTTGGCAACGGTATTGGGAATGTCGTGCAGTTTCAGATCAAGAAAGATCGGCAGGCCGAGCTTTTGCACTTCGTGCACGCCATGATGTCCGTTGGCACAGAAAAATTCGAGGCCAAGTTTAATCCCGCCGACTTGGTCCTTAATACGCCGCGTCAATTCCAGCGCGTCATCCAGATAAGGGGTGTCGATTGCGACGAAAATTGGGTTGGTCATATCATATCCACAGCGGCATAGGCAGGGGGAGGGGAGGCTGGCGGCGGTGGCGGTAGGGCCGAGCCGCGTTGGTTCGCCTCAAGCGTCATTATGCGCTTTTTTAAGCGCCACACCTGCGTCAGGTGCAGGAAATACAGCGGTAAAAAACCAATGAGAAACGCCGCAATGACCAGCGCCGGCAATTTTGTGTCTAGGCGAAGGCCACCCCATAGGCTGACCGACACCGGCACCCAGTTGTTGGTCGCGAACACGATAAGTCCGATGATGATGGTTACCCAAATGAGTATCTTCAAAAATCGCATCGGTCCGCAGCTCCTTCTTACCTCGCTACCTTATGGCAAGTTTTAGCCTTTGGGTAGCGCTATCCAACAAACCTAGCCGCCGCGCGTGTTGGCGGCGGCTAAGGCTCAGCCAAATACGCGTTCGAAAATGGTGTCGATATGTTTGAAGTGGTAATCAAGATTGAAGCGGTCTTCGATTTCTTCGGCAGACATTTTCGCAGAAACATCTGCATCGGCCTTCAAAAGCTCCATGAGTGATTCCGCACCGTCGGATTCCCAAACCTTCATCGCGTTGCGTTGAACGATGCGGTAGCTGTCCTCGCGGCTGATGCCAGCCTGCGTGAGCGCCAGCAGCACGCGTTGCGAATGGACAAGGCCGCCCATGCGGTCGAGATTTTTCTGCATCCGTTCAGGATAGATCAACAGCTTATCAATCACGCCCGTCAGTCGGCCGAGGGCGAAATCGAGTGTGATGGTTGCGTCCGGACCGATATAGCGTTCGACGCTTGAGTGGCTGATATCGCGTTCATGCCACAAAGCGACATTTTCCAGAGCAGGCGTCACATAGCCACGGACCATACGGGCAAGACCAGTCAGGTTTTCCGTGAGCACTGGGTTGCGCTTGTGCGGCATGGCGGAGCTGCCCTTTTGACCCGGCGAGAAATATTCTTCCGCCTCAAGAACTTCGGTGCGCTGCAAATGGCGTACTTCTGTCGCGAGGCGCTCGATGGACGAGGCGATAACGCCAAGCGTTGCGAAATACATGGCGTGGCGGTCACGCGGAATGACCTGTGTTGATACAGGCTCAATCGCGAGGCCAAGCTTTGCCGCAACATGCGCTTCAACGCCCGGATCGATATTGGCAAAGGTGCCGACCGCGCCCGAAATGGCGCATGTCGCGATTTCAGCGCGGGCAGCCACAAGGCGTTCACGGCCGCGGGCGAATTCCGCATAAGCTTGCGCAAGCTTCATACCGAAGGTGACGGGTTCTGCATGAATACCGTGGCTGCGGCCGATGGTCGGCGTAAATTTGTGCTCCATCGCGCGCGTCTTAATCGCGGCCAGCAAAGCATCCATGTCGGCGAGCAAAAGATCGGTCGCTTGTGTGAGCTGAACCGCAAGGCAGGTGTCGAGCACATCGGAGGATGTCATCCCCTGATGCATGAAACGGGCTTCGTCGCCCACTTGTTCTGCGACCCATGTCAGGAACGCGATGACATCATGCTTTGTGACCGCCTCAATCGCGTCAATGGCGGCAACATCGATAGCTGGGTTGGTGTCCCACCATTTCCAAAGCGCTTGCGCGGCAGATGCGGGAACAACGCCGCGTTCGGCCAACGCGTCGGTGGCATGTGCCTCAATTTCGAACCAAATGCGAAAGCGGTTTTCAGGCTCCCAGATCTTCACCATGTCGGGGCGGGAATAACGTGGGATCATATTGTTCGCTTTCTGCTGCTATCGGGAGTCGTCGCCCCGTTAGCAGGCGCACCGCAAGGCGTCAAAAATGACGCGCCTGAAGCGCACAAAAAAGAAGGGCGCGGGTTTTACGCCGCGCCCTTGCTTCTCAAAAAGTCGTCAATTTAGAAGTCGATAGACACACGACCATACACAAACCGTCCGCTGAAACCGAATGGCGACTGCGAGCTGTAAGGCAGGAATGAGTTGTTCAAGCCATAGCTTACGCCATCAACCGTTCCGAATGGAAGGCGATCTGGATACACATCCAACACGTTGTTCGCGCCAAATGCAATTGAGACGGACTCAACGGGTTTGAAGCGGAACTCAAGGTCGGTAATCCACTTGGGCGACAGGAATATATCGCCTGGGACGATACCAGGCCCGATTGCGATGTTGCTATTGTTTGCCGCTGTCGAGAAGCCGCTTGGCAAGAACACTTCGCCGTAACGGTTCGTGCGCAGCGTCATGCCAAGATTGTTATAATCCCAATCGAGCGTGGCGTTTAGCTTGTTCTTAGGTTGTCCGTCGGTCAGGCGATAGCTTTCCTGCCGTGCGAACAAACGCTGTGCGGTAAAGCCAGAAAATACGCGGCGGTCGGTAATTTTGGTATTGTTCAAATTATAACCGACGCTGACGCGGAACTTGCCGAGGCCGAATTCTGGCACACGATAGCTGGCAACGATATCAAGACCTGTTGTGCGGGTATCAATACCGTTGATGAAAAAGCGCGCCGAACTTACGCCCGTGACACCGGCTGAAGTCAGCAACGCCAGAACGTCTGGTCCAGTTAGGTTTTCGGTCAAGGTTATGCGGTCGTTAATTTTTATGTTGTAGTAATCCGCAGTGATGCTGAGCCCGCTAACCGGGGTGAATGTAACGCCACCGCCAATGTTAACCGATTTTTCTGGCGTGAGCGGCTGTGCACCCAGCGCAACGGCCACAGGCGATGAAACCGGGAATGTCCCGATTTCGATAAGCACGCCACCGACGTTGTTGGTCGATGTGGTTGCGAATGATT
>NZ_JBIICH010000052.1:0-13733 GCF_044239005.1 Sphingorhabdus sp.
GCGAACAATGCACGCCGCGAAATCGCGCCTGAGGAAGACTATGTCGACGACAACAGCGCGCGTGAGGCACATAAGCTTGCCAAGCTTGGCGTGCCGGTGTCGATCGGTGCGCATGGCCAGGAAGCGGGCATCGCCGCGCATTGGGAACTTTGGTCCTTCGTCCGCGGTGGCATGTCGCCAATCGAGGCATTGGCTGCAGGCACAATCGAGTCCGCCCGTTCGCTGGGCTATGACAAGGATGTCGGCTCCATCGCCGCAGGCAAGCTTGCCGACCTCGTTGTTCTCGACGCCGACCCAAGCGCGGATATCCGCAATTCGGACAAGGTTGCCAAGGTTATGATCGGTGGCCGTTTATATGATGCGGCCACGCTGAACGAAGAAGTCACCGGCACACGCAAACGCATGCCTTATTATTGGGAATGAGTTCAGCCGGGTGAACGCAATTTTCTGGCCCGGGCAAATAGTCCGGGCTGGAAAATGGCTCAAGCATCTCGTCCGCGCTTTCGGGATCATCTGCGCGCATAGGCCCGCCGGTTGCCGGCCTATATTATCCCACATCACTTCAGGATAAAAAAAGCTGACTCCACATCCATGAAAAATGGAGTATGGAACAAAGCATGAACAAAAAGCCGAATCACATACAGCCGACTCTATCGGCTGGTGCGTTTCCATCTGTGCAAGGAATGTGGAAGCAATACCAGTCGGATGCTGCGCAATCATTACTGCCCACAGGGGCGCCTTATGTCGACGAACGGCTGCGCGGTGGCATAACGCAGGCAGGGCTGCATGAATTTTTTGGTGGCGCAAAAGCCGACTCACATGCCGCCGCTGCCTTTGCGCTTTTGCTGGCATGGCGGCTGCCGGAAAGCGATGCGGGTATCTTCTGGATATCAGGGGACAAGGAACGCCAGACATCGGGTCGTCTCTACCCTTATGGGCTATCGGCAATGGGCGGTGACCCCGCGCGCATGTTGCTGGTCCAGACAGCCGATTTGCGCGACGCCTTGCGGGCTGCAGCGGATGCCATCCGGTCGAAAGCCGCCCGCGCGGTCATATTGGAAACGCACGGCAATGCCCGGTTGGTGGATTTGACATCGACCCGGCGACTTGCCTTGGCCGCGACGGAGGCAGGGGTGCTGGCCCTGCTGGTGCGCGGGGATGCGGTGCCGATGCCCAGCGCGGCGCGCACACGCTGGCGGATATGTTCTGCGCCCTCTGCGCCATTGCCGGGAAATGCCCCGGGCCTTCCGACTTTTGACATCAGCCTTCTGCGCCATCGCGGCGGCACGGCTCCTTTTGCGGCAAGAGTGACTTGGGATCATGCAACACGAAGCTTTTTTGACACGCCGCTATCTGGCGGTCTTTCTGCCATTGTTACCGACACAAAGACTGGTCCGGCATCGCGGCAGCGCGCCTGATGCGCCTTTTGCCATGGTCGAAAAACAACGCGGGGCCATGCGGTTGGCGGCATGTGATCCGGCGGCGCATGCGCTTGGCCTGACCACAGGAATGGCGCTGGCCGATGCCCGCGCCCGCGTGCCCGATCTGGCGGTCTTCGACCATGATCCTGTAGCGGACCTCAATTTGCTCGGCTGGCTCGCCGATGGGTGTGAGCGTTATACGCCTGCTTGCATGTTAGACCCGCCGCAAGGGCTGCTGCTCGACATTACGGGGTGCGAGCATGTGTTTGGTGATGCGGCGCGGCTGGCGAAGGATGTGCACGCGCGGTTCAGCCGTCATGGCCTCAGTTGCCGGATCGCCTTGGGCGGCACCCCCGACAGCGCGCAGGCCAAGGCGAGATATGCGGCGCGCGCCATTTCCGACGTGCCCGTGGAGGCGCTGGATGGCGGTGACAAGGTGCACAAGGCGCTGCGCCGGGCTGGCCTGAGAAGCATTGGTGATCTGGCTATCCGCCCGCGTAAGCCGCTGGCGGCGCGCTTTGGCACAGCAGTTGTGGTGCGACTGGCGCGCCTGTTGGAAGAGGAAGACCCGCGCATCACCCCGCGCCGTAGCCTGCCAATCATCCATGTTACGCAGAATTTTGCCGAACCGATTTCGCGCACCAATGATGTGTTGGCGACCATCGAAATGCTGGCAGGGAGCGCGGCACTTCAGTTACAAGAACGCGGGCAGGGCGGGCGACGGTTCGAGATACGTCTATTCCGCAGCGATGGCCATGTCGCGCGGCTGGCGGTGGATACCGGCACACCAACGCGCGACGCTGCCCTGCTCATGCGCTTGATACGGGAGCGTATCGACGCGCTGTCCGACCCGCTTGACCCCGGCTTTGGCTATGACCTCATCCGGTTGGAAGTCCCGCTGGCTGAAGTGCTGGCCAATGTCCAGGTTGGGCTGGAGACAAAGATTGACACAGATGCGGCTGCGGCCGCGCTCATCGACCGGCTCAGCGTTCGGTTGGGGGCAGAGCGTGTGCGGCAATTCCACGCGCGGCAAAGCCACATCCCCGAACGCGCAGCGCTTGAGCGTGTCGCGCAATCTGACGTTGCAAAAACGGACTGGCCAAAGCCTGTGCCGGGCGAACCGGCGATGCGGCCTTTTCGCCTGTTCGAAACGCCGCAGCCAATTGAGGTCACCGCCGGATTTCCAGAAGGCGAACCGCGCAGCTTTCGCTGGCGGCGGCACGTGCACCGCGTCACGCGGGTGGAGGGCCCCGAACGCATCAGCCCGGAATGGTGGCGACACCCGCGCGGCTACGCGCCGGGCAATGGCAGCCTGACGCGCGATTACTACCGTGTTGAGGACAATGAGGGTCGCCGTTTTTGGCTGTTCCGGCGCGGGCTTTATGATGAAATCGAGCGGCCACTTTGGTATCTCCACGGCATTTTTGCATGAGCTATGCCGAGCTTGCCTGCACCAGCAGCTATTCTTTCTTGCGCGGCGCATCGCCGCCATCGGATTATGTGGCGGAGGGTATCCGGCGCGGGCTGACGGCCATCGGCATTGCTGATCGCAATACCGTCTCTGGCGTCGTGCGTGCGTGGAAGGCGTTGGGCGATGCGCCCGATGAAGCGCGTAGTGCATTGCTGGCGGCCAAGCGCGATGCTGGCCAACCCGAAAAACTGACCGAAGCCGAAGAGGCCGCGTGTGAACCGAATATCCGCTTTTTGGCAGGATCACGGCTGGTGTTTTCGGACGGCACGCCGGACATCATTGCCTATCCCGCCACGCGGCAAGGGTGGGGTAATCTCACCCGGTTGCTGACCGTCGGCAATATGCGCGCCACCAAAGGCAGCTGCATCCTGAAGTTCGACGATTTGTCGGACCATCTGGGTGATTTGCTGCTCATCGTCATGCCATATGCGACCGCGGACGCGGAGGAGACACATAAGAACCCGCCTTTATATGCGTTCAAGGAAAGCGCGAAGCCCATAGAAGCGCCATCGCATCTCAAGCTGGTGTCGACTGCGCCGCAGGATTGGGAAAGCGTGCTGCGCCGTCTTGCGCCTGTGCATGCGGGCAAGCTTTGGCTTGGCGTATCAACGCATCATAGGGGTCAGGATAAACGGCAGCTGGCACGTTATCGACAGGTCGCAAACGCCTTTGACGTGCCTTTGCTCGCGACGAACGATCCACTTTACGCGACCCGCGATCAGCGTCCGCTCCACGATATTGTCACGTGCATCCGCATGGGGACGACCATCCAGAAAGCAGGCTTTGCACTGGAGGCGAATGCCGAGCGGTACATTAAGACGGCGGATGATATGGCGCATTTATTCCATGCCTGTCCTGAAGCTGTGGTCGAAACCGAACGCTTTGCTGCACATATTCATTTCGACCTTGAACAGTTGAAATATGAATATCCGCACGAGCCGGTGCCGGGTGGCTGGACCCCCGACGACTGGCTGGCGCATCTGGTGTGGACGGCGGCGCACGAACGGTACGGGGCGGAGCTTCCGGAGAAAATCCGTAAGTCGATTGAAACCGAGCTTGCGTTTATTCGTACAGAAAAATTCGCGTATTATTTCCTCACGGTCCACGATCTGGTCAAATTCGCGCGCGATCAAAAGCCGCCGATTTTATGCCAAGGGCGTGGTTCGGCGGCGAACTCTACGGTGTGTTTCCTGCTCGGCGTGACGTCTGTTGATCCGCTTGTAAACACGCTGTTATTTTCGCGCTTTATTTCGTCCGACCGAAAAGAACCGCCCGATATCGACGTTGATTTCGAACATGAGCGGCGTGAGGAAGTTATTCAATATGTCTATCGGCGCTATGGCCGCCACCGGGCCGCGATTGCCGGGACGATCATCCATTACCGTCCGCGCAGCGCGGTGCGCGAAGTGGGAAAGGCTTTGGGCCTGACCGAGGATATCACCACGCGCATGGTCAGCACCGTCTGGGGCAGTTTCGGCAGTGGCCCTGATGAACGGCGGCTGGTTGAGGCGGGGTTTGATCCCGACAATCCCGAAATTGCCCGGCTGAAATCGCTGTCTGAACAGTTGATAAAATTCCCGCGCCATTTGTCGCAGCATGTCGGCGGGTTTATCCTGACCGAAAACCGGCTCGACGAAACCGTGCCCATTCACAATGGCGCGATGAAAGACCGCAATTTCATTGAGTGGGACAAAGACGATATCGACGCATTGGGGCTGATGAAGGTCGATGTGCTCGCGCTGGGTATGCTGACCTGCATCCGCAAGGCCTATGACATGATGCGCGAGCAGGGAATTGGCGATTATGATTTGAAGGTCGATATCGATTCCGATGATCCCAATGTCTATGACATGCTGTGCAGAGGCGAGAGCCTGGGCGTGTTTCAGGTCGAAAGCCGGGCGCAGATGAACATGCTGCCGCGTATGAAACCGCGCAGCCTATATGACCTCACGATTCAAGTCGCGATTGTCCGTCCCGGGCCCATTCAGGGCGATATGGTGCATCCATATTTGCGGCGACGTAATGGGGAGGAAAAGGTCGAATATCCCTCTCCTGCGCCGCCATATCCGCCAGACGAGCTGAAAAATGTGCTGGGCAAAACATTGGGTGTGCCACTGTTTCAGGAGCAGGCGATGAACCTTGCCATCACCGCCGCCGAATTCAGCGAAGCCGATGCCAACCGCTTGCGCAAGGCGATGGCGACGTTTCGCAATGTCGGCGGTATGGAGCATTTCGAAACGATGATGGTCGAAGGCATGGTGCGGCGCGGCTATGAACGTGACTTTGCTCAGCGCTGCTTTGGCCAAATTCAGGGCTTCGGATCATATGGCTTCCCCGAAAGCCATGCGCTGTCTTTTGCGCGGCTGGTCTATGTGTCGTCGTGGATCAAACATTATCATCCGGCCATTTTCGCCGCCGCCTTACTCAATTCGCAGCCCATGGGCTTTTACGCACCGGCGCAGATTGTCCGCGATGCGCAGGAAAATGGGGTGGAGGTCCGGCCGATAGACGTCAATGCGAGCCATTGGGACAATGCAATTGAGCAAGGCGCGCTGCGATTGGGGATGCGGCAGATTGACGGATTTCGCGCGGTGTGGGCGCACGCCATTGTCGCGAACCGGCCATTCGCATCTATCGAAGATTTGGCGCGCCGGGCCGCGCTGCCACCGGCTGCTATGCACTTGCTTGCCGATGCCGATGCCGTGCGATCATTGGGTTTTGACCGGCGAGAGGGCGCGTGGGAAGCGCGGCGGACGCCTTCGGACGAACTGCCGTTGTTCGCTGCGGCCAACGCGCGCGAGCTTGGCGCGGAGGCCGATGCGATGTTGCCAGCGATGCCGGCCAGCGAACATGTCGCGGCGGATTATCAGATGACCCGGCTTTCGCTAAAGGGACACCCGATGCAATTCCTGCGCGGGATGTTTGCACGCGAGGGCGTGTTGAGCTGCGCTGAGGCCAATGTCGTCAAGAACGGCAAGCGGGTGCGCGTGGCCGGCGTCGTGCTGGTCCGGCAGCGCCCCGGCAAGGGCAATGCGATTTTCATCACGATTGAGGATGAAAGTGGCGTGACCAACATCTTATTATGGGCGCGGTTGTTCGACCGGCAACGCCGCGCCGTCATGGCGTCACGGCTGATTATTGCCGAGGGCGAAATTCAGCGCAGCAAGGAAGGCGTGGTGCACCTGATGGCGACCAATATTATCGACCGTACCGACGATTTGGCGCAACTGTCCGAAACGCATAAAGCTAATGTCGGGAAACCCAAAATCGACGAATTTGCGCGGCCACATCCCCCGCGCGGCAGCCATCCGCGTGATGTGCGGATCTTGCCCAAGTCACGCGACTTCCACTAACTTTTAGGCTGCGTCCTTCGCCGCCCGGCGTGCCGCCAGCTCCTCCACGGAGCGTGCGCGCATGAACGGGTTGGTCGCGCGTTCCAGTGCGATTGTGGTGGGCACAGTCGCCTCGCCACGTTCGCGCGCGGCGACAACATCCGATACACGCTGCTGAAGCGCGGCATTGTCGGGCTCCACGGTCACCGCAAAGCGCGCGTTGCTTAACGTATATTCGTGCGCGCAATAGATGGCCGTCGCATCGCCCAACGCCTCAAGCGTGCGCATATTGTCGAACATCTGCGCAGCGGTCCCTTCGAACAAGCGGCCACAGCCCATCGCGAACAAGGTGTCACCGACAAAGGCGACCTGCTCGGTTGCGAAATGATAGGCGATGTGCCCCGCCGTATGCGCGGGAACGTCTAGAACCATCGCGCGCATCCCACCCAGTTGCACGACGTCGCCGCCGCCGACCTGCACATCCAGAGTCGATATCCGCTCCGCCTCTGCCGCTGGTCCCGTGATGATGCAACCTGTTGCCGCCTTAATCTCGGCATTGCCACCGACATGGTCGGGGTGCCAATGGGTGTTCCAGATTTGCGTAATCTTCCATCCGCGCGCCTCGGCCGCCGCGAGCACCGGTTCTGCCACAGCCGGGTCGACCACCAGGGTCTCGCCGCTTGTTGCTTCATGGACGAGCCAAACATAATTGTCGGACAGGACCGGAACGCGGACAATTTCAATCGGCATTACCAGCTGCCCACATTTGGCATGCTGACCCACGGTT
Source organism: Sphingorhabdus sp. (assembly GCF_044239005.1). Taxonomy (GTDB): domain Bacteria; phylum Pseudomonadota; class Alphaproteobacteria; order Sphingomonadales; family Sphingomonadaceae; genus Sphingorhabdus_B. The sequence goes on from NZ_JBIICH010000052.1 coordinate 7,012, forward strand.
CTGCCGGTGGCAGATTGCCCTCTTGCAACAGTTCAATCGAAATGCCGTCGGGGGTGCGCACAAACGCCATATGGCCGTCGCGTGGTGGCCGGTTGATCGTGACGCCTGCGTCCATCAGCGTTTGGCAGGTCGCGTAAATATCATCGACCCGGTACGCCAAATGACCAAAGTTGCGGCCGCCCTCATAAGCTTCGGCTGCGCTGCCATCGGCGGGTGGCCAATTATGCGTCAATTCCACTTCCGCCACGCCATCTTGACCGGGCGCGGCGAGGAAAATGAGCGTGAAGCGGCCAGCTTCGCTGTCGAAACGGCGGACTTCTTCCAGCCCAATCAATTTGAAAAACGCGACCGTTGCTTCAGGGTCCGTCACGCGGATCATCGTGTGGAGATATTTCGTCGGCATATTCGTTCCGTTCATGGCGCTGTCTGTATTTGCGCAGACAATGGACCGTGACAGCTACGGGCGCAAGGGGCGTGCTATCGCGATTGCGGTTCGGCAGGCGGCGGTGCGCTGGCGGCCAATGCGGCCAGCTGCGCCTTTGCGGTCGCCGCCTGACGGCTGTTGGGCGCGATTGTGATGCTTTGTTCCCATTGCATGCGCGCGGTCGCTTCATCACCGGCGGCGATGGCAATATTGCCCGCCTCCAATGCGACGGCGGCATCACGCGGCAGAAGCGCGGCTGTCGTCTGGATATAGCTTAGCGCATCGGGCAGCTTGTTCATCCGCCGCGCCAAAGTCGCCGACAACAACCATGCCGTGCCATTTTCGGGCGACAGCGTCCGTGCGGTCGTCAGCGCAGCTTCGGCATCCGCCGGTCTGCGCAACGCAACCAAAGCGCGCGCGCGATCGATTTCGCTATCGGCGCGTTCGGCGGTTTCTAAGGTTTGGGCGGCAAGCGCTTTGTCTAATGCCGCCAATGCCGCATCGGGCGTATCGGCTGCCAGCGCCGCATTGCCCGCCTGCGCCCAGAAACGCGCCGCGCGGGCATCCCCCTTGTCCTCGGCCAATTTAGCCGCCTCGGTCAGTATGGGTATCGCAAGGTCGAATTTAAAATCGGTCGCAAGCGCATAGCCATGGCACGCGCGTGCAAGATAACCGCCGCCTTTTTGCGTCCATGCGCTTGCCTCGGTGACCGCAGATGCAGGGTCAGTGCCTGCGAGTTTAATGCACTCAGCAAACTGGACCTCGTTCAACGTGGACAAGGGTTGCGCGGACGCTGGCGCCGCGATGAACAGCAAACTCGACAAAAGCTTTAGCACGGGCGCTCCGTCAATAAGGTCAGACCAGCTTCGCCACGCTGTCGATCAACAAGGCAATATCTTCCTCGCGCGAAAGCCGGTGGTCGCCATCCTTTACCAAAATGGTCTGCACGTCGGATGAACGAAGCTGGGCAGCTAGGCTTAATGATGTTTGCCAAGGCACGTCAGGGTCGCACTGCCCGTGGATCAGTCGCACCGGGCAGTCGATGCCGATTTCGCCATTCAGCCGCAGATTATCCTGCCCGGATTGCCAAAAAGCGCGGGTGATGACCATGGGATCATAGCCATAATCGCTTGGACGCGCGATGCGTCCGTCGGCGGCCATCGTCGCGCGGTCGGCGTCGTTGAAATCCCAGTCGGTGAAATCGGGTGCTGCAGCTATACCCACCATCGCCATGACCTGCGCGCCAAGCGCTTCGGCCACCAGCAGCATGAGCCATCCACCCATGGACGAGCCAACCAAGATTAAGGAGCCAATTTGCGCATGGGCAATGACCGCGAGAACGTCATCACGCCAGATATCCAGCGTGCCGTCTTCAAATGCACCTTCGCTCTCACCGCAACCCGAATAATCGAGCCGCAACATGCCGATGCCTTGCGCCTCTGCCCAAGCGCACAGCGCGGTTGCCTTGCCACCCTGCATATCGGACATATAGCCCGGCAGAAACACAAGCGTTGGCCCGCGGCCTTTGGTCAGACGATAGGCGAGCTTGACGCCATCATGACGCGTAGCAAAATGTGGAGCTGTTTTTGTCAAAACGGGGCCTGGGTCAAATCACCCAATCGACGGTCAGCATTTGGGCCACATCCTGCCCCTTTGCGCGGCGCTGCTCGACCATGATATGGTTCAACCGCTTCACGGTATCGCTGCCGGACGTGATGCAGAGACCGGGAACGAACGCATGCACCAGCGCCTTCATCCCACCCCAGATCATCGCAAAACCAAAGCGGCTGGCGACGCCAAAATGTTCGACATAATTTTCATCGACGCTTTTGGGATGTTCGACAAAGAGGCGGTTGAACATGGGAACCTTTCCTTCAAAAACTACCGTAGCTTAAACAATCGCTCAGTTAAAATCAAAGCCGAAGCCCGATTTCGCTTTGCGATCCTGCGTGCACATGGTTTTCAACTCTGTCCACTCGGTCGGGGTTAAGGCTGGCTTGTAGTTTTTCCCTTTGACGATGCTCTTCTCAAACGCGTCTTTGCGGGACCGCGACAGCGGGTGGCTCGACATATATCCGGCTATGCCATTGTCCGATGTGCTGGAATTTGCGCTGCCATCCATTTCGGAAAGCCGGTCAAAAAATGACGCGGTGCCGATGGGCGAGATATTGGCACCGCCAAGCGCTTTCATCGAATGGGCATCGGCTTCCGCTTCGGACTCGCGGCTGTAGCTCATGGACAGCATGTTATTGACCAGCGCGCCGCTATTGCCATCAATGCCACCCAGAACGACCGCAAGGCCCATTTGTCGCAGCAAGGCCTGCATGACATGCTTTTCGCGGACATGGCCGATTTCATGCGCCAATACGCCAGCAACCTCATCGGGCGAGCGTGCCTGTTTGACGAGGCCGTCGAATAAAATGACCTTACCACCGGGCAGCGCCACCGCATTTATCATGTCAATTTTGGCGACCTCGACCTGCAAATCGTCCGGATTGGCATCCAGCGACGCGACCAGCTTTTTCAACGCGGCGTCTCCGGCAGGCGTGCTGCAGAACCGGCCGCCAAAATCGCCCACAAGCGCATCGCCAAGTTTCTCGTCGACGCTGGAGGGGATCAGCGGTGCCAGCCATTGCGGGCTCAAAAGAACGACGGCGACCGCTGCTGCGCTGGCCAAGGTGAACGCGACTGCCGCTTTGCCAAAGCCAAGCCGGTCAACCCAGCCACCATAATTGCGCCGTGCGGGCAGCATGGCCGATAGGTCGGATGGCACCGGACCGGAAAGCATTAACCGCCATCCGTCCGTCTCCTTTAATCCATAGACGTCGGCATCATCCTTGTGCGTGACATATTCGATATCGGAAAATGCGAACGGGCCATGTCGCCGTTCGGTTTCCAACAAGTAGAATTGCCGACCAATGATCTGCACCTCGACCTTGCGGCGCACGGCGCTTTTGCCGTCATAATGCCACGCGTCGAAAAAGGCCGACATGGGCTAAATCGCCCCCACATCAAATGCGTCGAGCAAGCCTTCGCCATGCTTTGCAACCACGGTTTCGGACTGGGTCAGATCGTCGATATTGATCTCGCCATAGGCTTCCATATGGTCGACGAAGAATTTCCAGTTGCGGTACGGCATGAAGATATAGCCAATGCCTAAGGTGCAGATGACAATCGCCATGTTGGCGAGGAAAAACAGGATCCAGTCCGGTGCCCGTGCGCGGAATTCAAATTCCAGATTGTGTAAACGCAAGCCACCCACCGCGAGGCGGAAATATTTGCTGTAATAGGCAAGCGCCGCGAGCGGGAGCACGATATATAATGAAAGGACGGCGATGATGGCCAAGATCGCGCCAATCGCAATGCCCGTGCTTCCCAGTGTGTCGGGAGTCCCACCCGAAGCAGCCATGCTGATGCCGAACACCACAGCACCTATGAACACCAAAAACGGTACGAGATAGAATAGCAAATAACGCTTCATTAGCGGTTTCCACTCGGCCGTTGCTGAAAAGCGATGCGGGCCGAAGCTCATGGCGTTCCAGCGGTCATTCCACAGGGAAATCATCGACCATGGCACGCCCAAGAAAATGGGTAGCCAACCCACGACGCTTTTCCACATATAGGCCAGGCCATATTGAAAACCGGGGTCGTCGCTGCCCCCTCTGATACCGCGCCAATAGGTCCGGCTCAGCCGGTACCGGAGCGCACGGAAATATGCGACGCCCGTCAGGTAAAACAGCAGCAGGAACATCATCAGGGTCATGACGACCGCAAGGATTGCTTCACCCCGGAAAATTAGCCCCTGCGATATCAATTGAATGACGATGAGGGGTAGGCCGATCAGCAGGAAAGCCATGACGAAGCCGACAAAAAGCTCCATGCCCTTGCCCGTCCATTCCAGACGTTCATCAATGAAGTCCGTCTTGCTCCACAGATATTCGCGCTCGCGGGTGGTTGCCCAAAACCGATATATGCCAAGCGTGACAATGGTCAGCAAAAGGTTGGGAAAGGCGATGCGGGCAAATTCCAGCCAACTGCCATGGAATCGAAATGCGCTATGCCGTTGAGATAGGTCGTCGTTCATGAAATTGCGGCCCCCAAAATGTCACACAAGATGTGCGAAAGTGAAAAGCCTTGTCAAGAAACGCCATGTAAAAAGGCTATGCGTTTCGATGAAAGCATCCTCCCCATCGTACGTCGACGGGGAGGATTTGATATTTACTGAACGGTAACCGTCACCGCACGGCGGTTTTGTGCCCAGGCTTGTTCGTCCGAACCCAAAGCCGATGGGCGTTCTTTGCCATAGCTGACGGTTTCGATGCGGCTTGCGTCGACACCGATTGAGATCAGGTAATTTTTGGTAGAATTGGCGCGGCGTTCGCCGAGCGCAAGGTTGTAGTCGCGTGTGCCGCGTTCGTCGGCATGACCTTCCACGGTGATGCGGGCGTTGGGATAGCGCGCAAGCCATTGCGCCTGACGCTGCAACGTCGCCTGATCTTCGGCATCAATATTGAAGCGATCGGTTTCAAACAAGATGCGGTCGCCAAATTTGCCCACTTGCTGAAGGAAATCTTCCTGGCTGCCCGGAACGATCTGGTTTGCAGGGGCAGGCGGGGCCGGTTCGGGCTGGGCATATTCGGTGCCCTCGGCCACCGGCGGCAGTGCTTCAACCTTTTTCTTGCCGCAGCCTGCAACCAGTGCGGTTGATGCCAACAATATGGCGGCCATCTTAATTGTGTTCGTCTTCATGGTCTTCTCCTTCGGCTTGCCCGCATCTGTGTCGCGGAAGTTATATCAGAAATAAGAACTAAAAGCACTCACGGCAATACCGGTCCCCATGCGGGGTCCGATCCGTCAACCGGCGTCGGCAATTTGCGCTCGTTCGATCCTGTGAGGTCAACTTGCCAGATACTGGTTTTGCCGCTGCCCTTCGCGGTGCGGAAAAACTGGATGACGCGGCCATTGGGCGCCCATGTGGGGGCCTCGTCCTGCCAGCTGTCGGTCAACAGCCGTTCGCCCGAACCATCGGGGCGCATTGTGCCAACGCGGAAGTCGCCTGCAATGCGGGTAAAGGCAATAAGGTCCGCCCGTGGGCTCCATTCGGGGGTAGCATACCGCCCGGAACCAAAGCTGATCCGCCGTTGGTTGGACCCGTCCGCGTTCATGACATAGATTTGCTGGCTGCCCGACCGGTCGCTTTCAAATACAATCTGGCGACCATCGGGGGAAAAGCTTCCCCCGACATCGATGCCGGGTGATGTTGTCAGCTTGACGGGCGTGCCGTTGCCGCTTGCCGAAATCTTGTAGATGTCGGTGTTCCCCGCAACCGCCATGGAATATAATATGGTTTGCCCATCGGGCGACCAGCGCGGGGCAAAGGTCGGGTTGCGCGATTGCGTAATCAACCGCTGCCGACCGGCATCAATATCATAGACATAGATGCGTGGATTGCCGTCGACATAGGACAGATACAGGATCGATTTATAGTTGGGCGAGAAACGCGGCGTCAGCGCAGTGGACTGGCCATTGGTAATGAAGCGGTGGTTTGCGCCATCTGAATCCATGATCGCCAGGCGTTTGACGCGCTTACCCTTGGGACCGGTTTCGGCAATGTAGGCAATGCGGCTGTCAAAGAATGGTAGCTCTCCGGTGAGGCGCGAATAAATCGCATCGGCACATTTGTGCGCGGCCCTGCGCCATTCGCGCGGCGGCACGTTGAAACCAAGGCGCGTGGTTTCATTGCCAAAGCCGACGTCATATAAATAACAACCAACCGTCAGATTGCCGTCGCCGCCCACGCGGACGAAACCTTGCACAAGCTGTTCAACTGGACGCCCTTTCCAATAATCAAACTGGGGCGCCGTTACTTCGCCAAGCGAGATGGCGCGCAGGCCGTTGGGCCCCTGTGTTTCAAACACACCCGATGCGCGCAAGTTGGATGAGATGACTTCAGCGATTTGACGGCCAAGTGCGGCGCTGTTCCCCGCCGGCGTATCGACAGGGGCAGGGGCCACAAGTGCGGGCACGGCAATGGAGCGCGTCTTGGATGTGTCGAACTCGACCAGTTCCGGCTCATCTGTATCAGGCGCAGGCGGAGGGGTTTGCGCCATGACGCTGTGACTGCCGACAATCAGAAGCAGGAATGAAGCGAGCTTCCGGTAAAATGAGAAAGAGGTCATATAGTTCATTCCTTTATCCCGTGGCGCGCAAACGGAGTGCGTGGGTTTTCCAGACGTCATAATATTCGGGGTCAAGCCCGTCATAGGGGGATCCCGCGCGCACGGCTTGCAAGATGCAG
>NZ_JBIICH010000053.1:0-13727 GCF_044239005.1 Sphingorhabdus sp.
TGATTTACATGCCGGGTAAAGGATAAAGGCAATGAGTGAACGCGAGTCGATGCCATATGATGTTGTTATTGTTGGTGCGGGGCCAGCAGGTTTATCCGCAGCGATACGCATTAAACAGCAGTCACCCGACACCAGCGTTTGCATTTTGGAAAAAGGGTCAGAGGTTGGCGCGCATATTTTATCCGGCGCTGTCATAGATCCAAGGGCGCTTGACGAGCTGCTGCCGGATTGGCGCACGATGGGCTGCCCATTGGCCGATACGCCTGTGAACGATAACCAGCACTGGATAATGACCAAGACCGGCAAGTTTAACATACCGCATTTCCTGGCGCCCGGTTTCATGCACAACAAAGGCACCTACACAGGTTCGCTTGGCAATCTGTGCCGCTGGCTTGCGGGGCAGGCGGAAAATCTGGGCGTTGAGATCTTCCCCGGATTTTCGGCTGCAGAAATTCTGTATAATGCAGACGGCTCGGTCAAGGGCGTGGCTACAGGCGACATGGGCGTCGCGCGCGATGGCAGCCACAAAGATGATTATATGCCCGGCATGGAGCTGCATGCGAAATATACCTTCTTTGCCGAAGGTGTGCGTGGGCATCTGACCAAATTGATTAAGCCGCAGTTCGGATTGGACGAGGATTGCGAGCCGCAGGTTTACGGCATCGGTCTAAAAGAATTGTGGGACATTCCGGCGGAACAACACTCCGCAGGCCGCGTCATTCACAGCCAAGGCTGGCCATTGACCGACGCAAATGGCGGCGCATTTCTGTACCATCAAGCGAACAACCAGGTTGCCTTGGGCTTTGTGGTTTGGTTGAACTATTCCAACCCCTATCTGTCACCTTTCGAAGAACTGCAGCGCTGGAAAACGCATCCTGAGGTCAAGAAGATTTTGGCCGGCGGCAAGCGCGTGTCCTATGGCGCGCGTGCGATCAGCGATGGTGGCTGGCAGTCGGTGCCAAAGTTGGCATTCGCGGGCGGCGCATTGATTGGTTGCTCCGCAGGCTTCGTTAACGTGCCGCGGATTAAGGGCACGCATACCGCGATGAAATCCGGCATGTTGGCAGCAGATGCCGTTGTGGAAGCACTGGCCGCTGGCCGCGAACATGACGAGTTGACCGCTTACCAGACTGGTTACGATAATAGCTGGGTCTCCAAAGAATTGCATATGGTGCGCAATGTCCTGCCGCTTGTTGAAAAATACGGCAATTTTGTTGGAACGATGCTGGCGGGCGTGAATATGTGGCTCGAAAACTTTGGTATCCGCATGCCTTTCACGATGAAGCATCATCCAGATCACAAGGCGCTGAAAAAGAAGAGCCAAGGCGAGCGGATCGATTATCCAAAGCCAGATGGCGTGTTCAGCTTTGACCGGCTGTCGTCGGTATTCCTGTCGAACACCAACCATGCCGAAGATCAGCCCATCCATTTGCAGGTCAAGGATATGGACCTGCAAAAGAACAGCGAGTTCATGGAATTCGCTGGCCCATCGACGCGCTATTGCCCCGCAGGCGTGTATGAATGGATCGAGGAAGAGGGCAAAGACCCACGTTATCAGATCAACGCCCAAAACTGCGTACATTGCAAAACCTGCGACATCAAAGACCCAAATCAGAATATCAATTGGGTGACGCCGGAGGGTGGCGGTGGGCCGAATTACCCCAATATGTAAGCTGACCGCCGCGCTATTTTTATGTGCGGCGCCAGCTTATGCCTCCGTTGATGACGGCGCCATCGCCTATGCCAATGCGCGTGCGGCAGAGTTTGACGCGCGCCACGGCGAAGCGTTGGCGGGTTATCTCAAGCTGTTTGAAGAATCTGCGGACAGCGAGACATTGGCGAAGCGGGTCTACCAAAATGCCGTGCGGCAAGGTGACTTTGCGGCAGCGCTGAAATCCATTCGCGTTCGGGAACTGCAAAACGACGTTCCGCCCGAAGGACCGTTGATCCTATTCACCGACGCTTTTCAAAAGCGTCGTTGGTCCATGGCTTTGCTGGCGGCCGACGAATTGGAAGCCCGCAGCAATTTTGGCTTTATGGCGCCCATATTGCGCGCGTGGGTATCCGTCGCGAAGACGGGCACGCATGACTTGACCCTTAAAGAGGGAAATGCGGACTCGTTTTTCAATTTCTACGCTGTGGACCAGATCGTATATCTTGATCTCGCCACGGGTCAAAATGCCAAAGCGAAATTGGGATTGCGAAACATGGTCTCGGTTGGCGGCGATGCCATGCGCGATCTCTTCATCAGCGCCGCTCCCGTTTTAGCGCATAAAGGCGACACCGCTTTTGCAAATGCAATGCTTGGGGGCGCGATGGGTTCCGAGTTCGCTGGCCCGTTTAACGGCGCTGACGCAGGTGACAAGAATATCAGCCCCAATATCGGGCTTGCGGCACTATATGTGCGGATCGCAACGTCGCTGATTGAACAGGATGTGCCGGAACCCGGCCTGGCACTTGCACGGTTGGCCCTATGGACCGCGCCGGAATATCCTCCTGCCGTCATCACCACGGCACATGCGTTGGGCGAATTATCTGGCGGCCGTGGCGCGGTTGCACTTTTGGATAAAATTCCGCCGGCATCACCATATTGGACACGCGCCGTTTTCGCTAAGGCGGCGCTGTTACGCGATATGGGTGACAATGATGGCGCAGTTGAACTGGCGCGCCTCAGTTATGATCAGAATGCGAATTCGGCTGCGCGCGCAACGTTTCTTGGTCAAATGTTGCAGCAAAATGGACGTCTGGCAGAGGCTATCGCCCAATATGGGCGCGCAATGGACTTGGATGACTTCAAACGTCAGGCACCACAAAGCCGCGCCTCATTTCATCTCATGCTCGCAAGCGCACTGGATGATAATGGCCAGTGGGATGAAGCCCAACGGGAGCTTCGAAATGCGATCGCTTTAGATCCATCCAATGCGAGCGCGCTGAATTATCTGGGTTATGCCATGCTGGAGCGGGGCGAGGACGTGGTCAACGCAGAGGCATTTGTGCGGCGTGCATATAATGCAGAGCCAACATCATCGGCTTATGCGGACTCGCTCGGCTGGGCTTTGTTTCAAAGCGGCAAATATATTGACGCCGTAACCATGTTGGAAAAAGCCGCGTCGATCGAAAATGCTGACGCGACGATTTTCGAGCATCTGGGTGACGCATATTGGCGGGCAGGCCGTCGGCGCGACGCGCGACATGCGTGGAATAGCGCGCAAATTTCGGCAGATACCGCGGTTGCGTTGCGTATATCATCAAAATTGGACGTGGGCCTGCCCGGCGACATCAGGACGGCGAAGTGATGCCAGCGGATACCGAGACCGCCTATGCCAAGATCAATCTTGCGTTGCACGTACGTCGGCGCCGCGAAGACGGCTATCATGACATTGAAACCTTGTTCGCCTTTGCGCGGCATGGCGATCAGTTGCAGGCTTCGCTTTCTGATAGGCTCGACCTCACCATCGACGGCCCCTTTGGCAGCAGCCTTTCCGCCGATGACGATAATCTGGTGATGCAGGCCGCGAACCGGCTTCGCGCGCATTTTTCCATCACCGGCGGGGCGTCCATCCGTCTGACAAAAAACCTGCCAATAGCCTCGGGTATCGGAGGTGGTTCAGCCGATGCAGCAGCAGCGGCACGGTTGTTGAACCGGCTGTGGGATATTCAGGCCAGCGAACAGGAACTTGCAGATATATTGGCGCCGCTGGGTGCCGACATTCCTGCTTGCGTTTTTAGCCGCACAAGTTTTGGCAGCGGAACCGGAACCGCGCTTATATTACGCGATGACAGCAATGTGCCTGCGCGGCATCTGTTGCTGGTCAACCCGCTTCAGTCGGTATCGACAGCCGCCATTTTTAAGGCATGGGACGGCAAGGACAAGGGGCCAGTGGCGCGGGGCGACATCTGGCAAGCGACGTTATCGGGACGAAACGACCTTGAACCCATCGCGGCGGCCATCTGTCCCGTCATTACAGACATTCTGAACGTGCTTGCGCGCGCCAACCCGGCCATGGTTCGCATGTCGGGGTCAGGCGCGACCTGCTTCGCGCTTTTTAATGAGGCCAAGGATTTGGACGCGGCCAAAGCGCATTTGGACCCGCGTTGGTGGTCGATGGGAACCGAGCTGCGATGATGGTGGATCCTTTCCGGATATTGGGCGAACCCCAAATTGGGGGCATCCTGATTATTGGCGACCATGCTTCAAATGCGGTTCCTGACGACGTCACGTTGGGATTGGATGCTGATCACCTAAATGCACATATTGCGTGGGACATTGGCGTTGACCCGGTCGCGCATATCTTGACGCAAGACGCGCGTTTTGCCGCGTTCCTTGGACGTTACTCGCGTTTGGTCGTCGACTTAAACCGTGAAGAGGAAGAAGCAGGCGCTATCCCAAGCGAAAGCGATGGACGTCGCATTCCGGGTAATGATTTGGACCAAGCGCAGCGCGCGGATCGCATCGCGCTGTATCACCGGCCCTATCATGACCGGCTAGAAATGCTTTTGCTGGAGTGCCGGCCAGCACTCATATTGTCGCTACACAGCTTCACACCCGCATTGGAAACACGGCCAGATGAAGCGCGTCCATGGGATGTTGGTGTGCTGTACAATGCGCACGAGGCGGCATCGAAAACGGCTATCCCGTTCTTACAGGATGCCGGCCTTAACGTCGGTGACCAGCTACCTTATTCAGGCAAATTGCTAAACGCGACGATGAACCGCCATGCCGAGGCCAATGACATTCCCTATGTCGGGATTGAAATGCGTCAGGATTTGGTCGGCGATGCTGAAGGGCAAGCAAGATTTGCACATATTTTGTCCGGAATGTGCCATTTTGTTTCGGAACAGCTTGGCTTAACCACATAAAAACGCGTAAAGGCCGCGGCGATAATGGAGACCATCATGCCAAACCAATTCGACAAGTCCAAATTGCCCAGCCGCCACGTTTCCGTTGGCCCGGAACGCGCCCCACACCGCAGCTATTATTATGCGATGGGTTTGACCGCTGAGGAAATTGCACGCCCATTTGTAGGCGTTGTGTCGGCAGGCAATGACAGTGCGCCATGCAACACCACATTGGACGCGCAAGCGGACATCGCGCGTAAGGGCGTGGAGCAGGGCGGCGGCATGCCGCGCCGGTTCAACACCATCACAGTGACCGACGGCATCGCCATGGGCCATCAGGGTATGAAGGCCTCGCTCGTAAGCCGCGAAGTCATTGCGGATTCGGTTGAGTTATCGGTGCGTGGGCACTGCTACGACGCGCTGGTTGGCTTTGCGGGTTGCGACAAGTCACTGCCGGGCATCATGATGGCGATGCTTCGGCTGAACGTGCCATCTATCTTTGTGTATGGCGGCTCCATTCTTCCCGGTCGCTATCATGACAAGGACGTCACGGTTAAGGACGTCTTTGAAATCGTTGGAAAATATGCGGCAGGCGCGTGTCCGTTGTCGGAGGTTGAAGAACTTGAGCGCGTTGCATGCCCGGGGCATGGTGCCTGTGGCGGCCAATATACCGCAAACACAATGGCATGCGTGGGCGAGGCAATTGGCCTTTCGCTTCCGAACAGCAACATGGCACCTGCGCCTTATTCCACACGCGACCAAATTGCCCATGCCGCAGGATTCCAGGTTATGGACTTGCTCGCTAAAAACATTAGACCGCGTGACATCTGTACCCACGAAGCATTTGTAAATGCGGCAAGAATCGTTGCTGCTACCGGTGGTTCAACCAATGCTGCGCTGCATTTGCCGGCCATGGCGCATGAGGCAGGTATCGCATTTGATTTGTTCGACGTTGCCGAGGCGTTCAAAACCACACCTTATATGGCGGATTTGCAGCCGGGTGGGCAGTTTGTGGCGCGTGATATGTATGACGCGGGCGGTGTGTACATGCTCATGAAGTCGTTGCTGGCCGAAGGTCTTCTGTACGGCGACTGCATGACCGTTACCGGCAAGACGCTTGGTGAGAATATCGAAGAAATCACATGGAACCCCAACCAAAAGGTCATTTATCCAGCAACGGCGCCAATAACGCCGACGGGTGGCGTCGTTGGCCTTCGCGGGACATTGGCACCCGATGGCGCAATCGTGAAGGTCGCGGGTATGGACCGCCTGACCTTTACAGGCCCTGCACAGGTTTTTGACTGCGAAGAGGATTGCTTTGCCGCCGTTGAAGCACGCGAAATCCGCGAAGGTTCGGTCATTGTCATCCGTTATGAAGGGCCAAAGGGCGGTCCCGGCATGCGCGAAATGCTCTCGACGACGGCGGCTCTATATGGGCAGGGCATGGGCGAGAAAGTTGCGCTCATCACCGACGGACGCTTCTCTGGCGCAACACGCGGTTTCTGCATTGGCCATGTCGGCCCCGAAGCGGCTGAATGCGGTCCTATCGCTTTGATTGAAGATGGCGACGAGATCATGATCGATGCCGAAACCGGCGTTATAGACCTCAATGTTCCTGCCGAAGTCCTTGACGAACGGCGGAAACATTGGACGCCACGCGCCACCGATTATGGGTCAGGCGCAATATGGCGTTATGCTCAAAATGTTGGGCCTGCCTATAAAGGCGCAGTCACGCATCCTGGTGGCAGCGCCGAAACGCATGTCTTTGCCGATATCTAAATATGCGGCGGCAACTCTTCTCCTCCCCAGCCTAGCTGGCTGCGGCGGAGAAGGTGCTGCCCCGACCGAGCAAATTGCAGCGGAAGAAGGCGTAAGCAAAGACGCCGGTTGATTGCGCGCGCCTTCAAGGGCATGGGGCGCTATGAGCATAGCAGAAGAGATTATCAGGGTGGCAGCGCGCGGCGACGGCGTAACCGCAAATGGACGCTATGTGGCGCACGCCGCCCCGGGCGACATCGTCGACCCCGCAGGCGGTTTGATCCACGGACCGCATCACGCAACGCCGCCGTGCCAGCATTTCCCATTATGCGGCGGATGCCAATTGCAGCATCTCGACGAAGACAGCCTGCGCTTGTTTGTTGCAGAGCGTGTCACGCATGCGCTGGCAACGCAGCAGGTAGACATCGGCGAGGTCATGCCCGTTCATTTGTCTCCACCCGCCACGCGCCGGCGCATTGCGGTGCGTTCGGCATGGGCAGGGAAACAGTTCCAACTGGGCTTCAGCACCGAAAAAAGTCACCGTATCATAGACTTAAGGCAATGTGACGTCGTGGTGCCGGAGCTATTCGCATTGCTGAAGCCGCTGCGTAGCCTGCTTGAGCCTCGGCTTAACCGTGCGCGTCAGGTTCAGATCAAATTGGCGATGGTCGATCAAGGCGTTGACGTGTTGATTGAAAACTGGATCGCCAACGATCTCGATACGCATGAGACTTTGTCTGAATTTGCGAAAACCCATGGCCTTGCGCGTCTGTCGCTGGATGAAGGCTACGGACCCGTTCCATTTTATGAGCCAGAGCCTGTTACAGTCACGCTTGGCGGTGTTGCCGTGGGGTACCAGCCTTATGGTTTCCTGCAGGCGACCGTGGATGGCGAGGCGGCTTTGGTGCAGGCCGTAAATGATATTATCGGCGAAGATAGTATCGTCGCGGATTTGTTTGCCGGTTCAGGCACATTTGCGCTGTCGATGGGCGCTGGGCGTAAGATTTATGCGGGTGAGGCTGATCTTCAGGCCAGTCTGGCGCTCAAGGCTGCTGCAGGGCGTTCGGGCCGCACTATATTTGCGGAGCACCGTGACCTGTTCCGTCGGCCTTTATCGCCAGAGGAACTGAACCGGTTCCAGACTGTCGTGCTTGATCCGCCGCGCGCTGGCGCAAAGGAGCAGGTCGCAAACCTTGCGGCTTCCACAGTTCCGTCGATTGCCTATGTCAGCTGTAATCCCGCGAGCTTTGCGCGGGATGCAAAAACATTGGTGGCCGCTGGATACAGGTTGCAGCGGATTTGGCCTGTTGGGCAATTCCGCTGGTCAACCCATATCGAGCTGGTTGGGCATTTCAGCCGTTAGTGAAGAAGCACCGCCATTACGGCATGTGCGACGAGCATCATGAGTGCCACTGACGACAATGCAAATATTCCAAACCGAATGAGAACGCGGTTCGACAAAATTTGTACCAAGCTATGTGCGACACGCAGGCCGACATATACCCAAGCGATCGTTGCATTCAGATTGTCGCCCTGGCCAACCATGGCAAGTGTCAAACAGACCGCATAAAACACCGTAGGCGCTTCGTGTAAGTGGTTGTAATTGTCTGCAACCCACGAGGCTTTTTCTTCGCCTTTGGCAGCCAGCGCATCGCGCAACGCGCCGGCGGAGGAACCAACAATCTTGCTTCCGTCAATCCCTGCGCGGTTCATGGCGGGTATGCGCGTGGCATACATCCATATCCAGATAATCATTGTCCATGCCGCAAGTGCGACGACTGGTCCTAATATTGCACTATTCATATTAACTCTCCCCTTAAAACAAATTCATAACTTCTTCAGATCGTCGCCAGCAGCGCTTGGACCGCCAATATCGTCAGGCACAGGCTCGACAGCAGGAAAAATACGAAACGTATTGCCACGGTGTTGACCGTTGCCTGCCAAATGCTGTGGATGACGCGCAACACAGTATAACCCCATGCCAGCGACACCGACAGCGATGTTGCCCCGCCGGAAATCGCGAGGATCATGATCGTTGCATAAAAGATGGTCGGTTGTTCCATCAAATGCGTGTAATTGTGCGATTTCCAGGCAACCGATGGTGACACATGCGGATCAATATCCTGACCACGTCCGCCCGGTGCGGCTTTGCTAAGGTCCATGCCGATCTTCGACATTGCGGGAAGGCGCGTTCCCGCCATCCAGAAAAGCATGATGATCGACCACACGACCAACGCCGCGGCCGGTGCTAAAATCGACGTATCCATAATGAAAACCCTCCCAATTTTTATAATTGGAAGGGTGCTTCACGTAACATTGATTGTCAATTGCAACTTATTGCGCGGACCGCTTGCCGATCTTAACAACGTTGCTCGCGTCATGGGCGGGCAACTCGGCATAAAGGCTTGCCATGGGTTCATCTTCGACAGGAACCGTGTCGGTCTCGCCAAAGCCGTTGAATTCGGTCCGCATCGCGCAGCCATATGCGCCCAGCATGCCGACTTCGATATAGTCACCGGCTTGCACGTCATCGGGAAGGATGAATGGTCCCGCCATATGGTCCATATCGTCGCAGGTAGGCCCGTAGAAGCTGAATTCAGCCATCTGGGTACCAATTGAGGTATCCGACCGCTGAAGCGCCACAGGGAAGCGCCAGCCGATGTGCGCTGCATCAAACAATGATCCATAAGCGCCGTCGTTGATGAACAGCTCTTGCCCACGGCGTTTTTCGACCTTCACCAGCAACGACGCATATTCAGCGCACAATGCACGGCCTGGCTCACACCATAGTTCGGCGGAATAGCTGATGGGAAGATCTTCGAAGCAATTGTGGATGACTTCGAAATAGCCTTCCAACGCGGGTGGTTCCATGCCGGGATAGACCGATGGGAAACCACCGCCGACGTCGACAATATCAACCGTGACCGATGCTTCAACGATGGCGGCACGCACATGCTCCATTGCCTCGGCATATGCGGCGGGTGTCATGGCCTGACTTCCAACATGGAAGCAAATGCCCAAGCTGTCGGCGACCTGACGGGTCGCGACGAGCAGATCTGCTACTTCGGACGGGTCTGCACCAAATTTTGAAGCAAGGCTCAGTTTCGCATGCTCTGATGACACGCGAATACGCACGCACAGCTCGAGATCCGTCGCGCCATCGGTGGCACGCACGATCTTTTCCAATTCCTCATGGCTGTCGAGGCTGAATGTCCGAACTCCATGGTTGTGATAAGCTTGCGCAATCGCGCGTTCGCTTTTCACAGGGTGCATGAAGCACAGCTTTGCATCCGGCAGGAATTTGCTTACCAATCGCACTTCGCCGAGCGAAGCGACGTCATAATGCGTGATGCCCGCGTCCCACAAAGTCTCAAGCAATGCAGGCGAAGGATTGGCCTTTACCGCGTACAGCGACTTACCCTGAAACTTCTCAACGAAGAAACGGGCGGCGCGCGAAGCGGCATGCGGGCGAAGGAGCGTGATAGGTTCGTCAGGGCGCTGGGCGCGGACTACAGCTAGAGCGTCAAGATACTCGTGCAACTCAAGGGACCCCCAAAAAAATAACGTGAAACAACAAGGCTGCCTTGCGGTTATTGGAAGTCCCCCTGGGGCAGCGGAGGCGTCCCATATGAAAAGCAGGGGGGTATGTAAAGTGATTCGTTGCGTTTTTAGCTGAGCCGGTCCCTAAACTCGGTCCAGTCGAATGCGCGTACACATTCCAACGCGTCTGTTTCGCTGTTCCAAAGCCAGATGGACGGGAGCGGAACGCCGTTGAAGGTGTTGGTCTTCACCATCGAATAATGCGCCTGATCAAGGAACGCGAAGCGCGCTCCGGCCTCTGCAACGACCGGAAGGCGGTAGTCACCGATGATATCGCCAGCCAAGCAGCTGGGGCCACCCAGACGCAGCGCAGGGCCGTCCTGAAGCTCGCCAAGCATGGCGGGGCGATAAGGTGCCTCAATGACGTCAGGCATGTGGCAGGTCGCGCTGATATCGGTGATGCCGACGGGCAAACCATTTTCAAAAACATCGAGCAGCTCGCCAATCAATATGCCGGTATCAAGCGCAATCGCTTCGCCGGGTTCAAGATAGACGTCGAGGCCGGTTTCAGCGCGAACCTCCTGAATGAACGCAACAAGGTCGTCGCGTTGATAATCCGCGCGGGTGATGTGATGGCCGCCACCAAAGTTCAACCAACGCAATTGACCAAAATAGGGCGCGATCTGTGGCTTTAGCGCCTCCCATGTGCGTTTGAGCGGCTCAAAGTCCTGTTCGCACAAGGTGTGGAAATGCAGACCGGACACGCCCTTCAAATGTTCTGGCCTCAGCTGGCTTACTGGGAAGCCAAGGCGTGAACCGGGTGAGCAGGGGTCATATTTCGCAACTTCGCCCTCGGCATGTTCGGGGTTGAGCCGAAGCCCGACATCCACGCTGTCATTCAGGAAAGCTGCAAAACGTTTATGCTGGCTGGGGCTGTTGAAAATGACATGATCGGAAATCTCAACGATTTCGGCCATGTCGGCCTCTTTATAGCCAGCGCAATAGGTTGCGATTTCGCCTTTATAATAATCGCGGGCAAGGCGTGATTCCCACAGACCTGAGCTGCATACGCCATCGAGATATTCGCCGATGATCGGTGCCACTTTCCACATGGAAAACGCCTTCATCGCGCACAGGATTTTGGCTCCCGACCGTGCTTTTACATCCGCGAGGATAGCAAGGTTCCGCCGCAGCGCCGCTTCATCGACGACAAATGCCGGCGAAGGAACGCGATACAGGTCGAAATGCGCAAACGCGCCAGGATCGCCGGCCTTGGTATCCATTAGAACGTCAGCGGTCCATCCAGTTCCTTCACCTGCCAAGGCAGACCATGCGCGTTGAGCATGTCCATGAAGGGATCGGGATCGAACTGTTCCATGTTCCAAACGCCTGCACCCGACCATTTGCCCGTGAGCAGCATGGCGGCACCGATCATCGCTGGCACGCCAGTGGTATAGCTTACCGCCTGATTGCCCGTTTCAGCATAGGCATCTTCATGGTCGCAGATATTGTAGATGTAGAGCGTCTTTTCCTTGCCGTCTTTGCCAAGGCCAGTGGCGATACAGCCAATGTTGGTCTTGCCCTTGGTCGTTGGACCAAGCGAGGCAGGTTCAGGCAGAACAGCCTTCAGGAATTGAAGCGGAATGATTTCCTTACCTTCATACATGACGGGATCAATCCGGGTCATGCCAACCGCCTGAAGCACATTCAGGTGGGTGATGTACGCATCGCCAAAGGTCATCCAGAAACGGATACGCTTGATTTCGGGCAGATGGGTTTTGAGGCTTTCGATTTCCTCATGGTACATCAAATACATGTTCTTTGGACCAACCGCTTCAAAGTCAAAGCTTTGCTTCACCGACATTGCAGGGGTTTCGACCCAAGCACCGTTTTCCCAATGGCGTGCGACGGCGGTGACTTCACGGATGTTGATTTCCGGATTGAAGTTGGTGGCAAAGGCCTGACCATGGTCGCCGCCATTGCAATCGAGAATATCGAGCGTGTCGATGCGGTCGAAATGATGCTTTTTCAAATAGGTTGTGAATACTGATGTCACGCCGGGGTCAAAGCCTGAACCCAACAAGGCGGCGAGGCCCGCATCCTTGAAACGATCCTGATAGGCCCACTGCCAATGATATTCGAACTTGGCGACATCAAGCGGTTCATAGTTCGCTGTGTCCATATAATGCACGCCCGCAGCAAGGCAGGCGTCCATGATGTTGAGGTCTTGGTAAGGGAGCGCGAGGTTGACGACGAGGCTTGGCTTAATCTGGTTCAGCAAGGCGGTTGTCGCAGCAACATCATCTGCATCAAGGCCATAAGTGTCGATAACGACACCCGTGCGCTCCTTTACCGACACGGCAATCGCATCGCATTTCGACTTTGTGCGGCTCGCAAGGCTGATATGGCTGAAGATATCCTGGTTCATGGCCATTTTGTGGACCGCAACCGATCCAACGCCGCCTGCGCCAATTACCAATACCTTGCTCATATGCTATTTCCACTTATCAGAGATTCGTTCAGCGCACGCATATAGGGGCCTTTTATGACAGGACAAGAATTGGCTGTAGCCATCACGACGCCCACGCACGAAGGGGTGCAGCGGGCGATGGCCAAGATAGCCGCTATTCTGCCAAAAACGCCCTTGCTGCCGCTTGAGGTGGATGGCGTAACGATTTGGTGCAAGGCCGAAATGCTGCAGCCCATCGGCGCGTTCAAGATTCGCGGCGCGTGGCACCGGCTCTCCGATTTGAACGAAGACGAGCGTGCGCGCGGTGTCGTTGGCGTATCCAGCGGCAACCATGCGCAGGGCGTCGCTTGGGCCGCGAAAAAGCTTGGCATAGATGCAACCATCGTCATGCCTTCCAATGCCCCGCGCATGAAGCTGGAGGCGACAAAGGCGCTTGGCGCGCAAGTGGTATTATATGACCGCGCAACGGAATCGCGTGAGGCCTTGGCCGCCGGGTTGATTGCACAGAGCAACGCGACGCTCGTGCATGCCTTTGGTGATCCGTGGGTTATCGAAGGGCAGGGCACAGCGGGCATTGAAATCGCCGCGCAGCTACAAAGCCTTGGCATGAAAGGGCCAGATTTGATTGTTTCCTGTTGCGGTGGCGGCGGACTTGCCGTGGGCCTTGCGCTCGCCTGTCCCGACGCGGACATCGCCATCGTCGAGCCCGTGGGTTGGGATGATATCATTCGTTCGCTTGAGGCAGGCGAAATTTTACCTGTTAAAGACCTTTTGCACCCAACCTATTGTGATGCGTTACAGACACCGCAAACCTACCCAATAAACTTCGACGTCCTTCGCAACCGCGTATCGCAAGGCGTGTCGGTTACCACCGCAGAAGTGGCTGCAGCGATGCGATTGGTGTTTGAGAAACTCCACCTCGTCGTTGAACCGGGCGGCGCTGTTGCGCTCGCGGCCGTCCTCGCCGGAAAGATTGGATTAAAGCCGGTAACCGCGGTTACGTTGTCGGGCGGGAATGTAGACCGGGAAACCTTTGTGCAGCTTTTGGCTCAAGCAGCCTGAGCAGCGCGGATATCCACCCGGCCCCAAATCTCAATCAATGCGCGCGTCAAATCGCGCA
>NZ_JBIICH010000169.1:0-3420 GCF_044239005.1 Sphingorhabdus sp.
GCTTCACCCCTGCGCATGACTGTGTCCACTTGGCGTATAGTCCAACCTGCTTTATGCTGGAACTTCTGATGCATCTGCCTATAGAAGGCCATATGACACCGCAAGACATAAACGCGAATTATATCGCCGACCTGTATGGCGAGACATATCTTGCTGAGGACAATCCGGCACCGCGCAAACGATTGATGATCGGCGCATTGTTCCCGGGCCTTGCTGTGGTGGGTATCGCGTCGGTCGCAGCGACTTGGTTCTCTGAACATTATGCCATGCCCGTCATATTGGCCGGGCTTCTGCTTGGTCTGGCGCTCAATTTTATATCGGCTGAGCAAAAGGTTCACCCGGGCCTCGATTTCTGCGGCACATCTTGTTTGCGGTGGGGCATCGTTCTGTTGGGGACTCAGGTCACCGCGATGCAGATTGGCGGATTGGGTGCGCTGGCGTTTCTGGGGCTGGTGTGCATCATGGCGCTGGTGATGGGTGCGGGCCTGTTCGGCGCGCGACTATCTGGGCAAAGCAATTATGCAGGCTGGCTTGCAGGCGGCGCGACAGCCATCTGTGGCGCATCAGCGGCCTTGGCCATCTACGCCGTTATTGGCCGCGAGCGGCTGAACCAGAACCAGTTCACGCTGACGTTGGTGGGGGTTTCACTCGCCAGTGCCATCGCCATGTCCTTTTACCCCCTCATCGCGGCGCAGCTTGCCTTCACGGATCGTCAGGCGGGTTTCCTGATGGGCGCTGCAATACATGATGTCGCGCAATCGCTCGGCGGTGGTTATAGTTTTTCCCAATCCGCCGGTGAAACGGCTACCATCGTAAAGCTGTCGCGCGTGGCCTTGCTGGCCCCAGCGGTGGCGCTCATTGGCCTCGCCATCGGCTCGGGCAATGGCCAATCGAAAAGCCTTGCGGCGAAGTTGAAACTGCCGTGGTTCATCATCGCATTCTTCGCGGTGGTTGCCGTCAACTCGCTTGTCGACGCACCAAAGTGGGTGGCCGAATATGGCCTGCTGGCATCCAAGGCGATGCTCTTGTTCGCGGTTACTGCAACCGCTATGCGGTCACGGCTTGATTTGTTACTCGGGCAAGGCTGGAAAGCGATGCTGCCCGTGATGCTCGCCACCTTGACCGCTTTCATCGCCGCGGCGACCTTTGCTTGGGGATTTTTATGAGCCAGCCAATTTTTGACCTCGCCGTAATCGGCGGCGGCATAAACGGTGCGGGCATTGCGCGCGACGCGGCCGGGCGTGGCGCAAAGGTGGTCTTGCTCGAGCGCGGTGATCTTGCGCGTGGCACATCCTCTGCATCGACAAAACTAATCCATGGCGGGCTGCGCTATCTTGAGCATTATGAATTCGCGCTGGTCCGGGAATCCTTGATTGAGCGCGAACGGTTGTGGGCAATTGCGCCGCACATCATTTGGCCGCTGCGCTTTATTCTGCCGCATCAAAAGGGCATTCGGCCCGCATGGCTCGTCCGCTTGGGCCTGTTTTTATATGACCATATTGGCGGCCGCAAACTGCTCCCTGCGACCCGGACCGTAAAGCTTGCGTCTGAACCCGCCGGTAAGCCGCTGAAGCCCCAATTCACAACTGCGTTTGAATATTCCGATTGCTGGGTCGATGATGCGCGACTGGTGATCTTCAACGCCATGGACGCCGCACAACATGGCGCAGAAATCCGCACGCACTCCGAAGTCACGCACATCGAACGACGCGATGGCATCTGGCATATCGAAATTGCAGGACAGCCACCCATCAAGGCGCGCGCCGTTGCCAACGCAGCAGGACCAGCGGTGCTTGAACTGCTTGCGCGCACCACCGGGCGTCAACGCAGCGCAGCGGAAACCATCCGGCTTGTGCGCGGGTCACATATCGTTGTGCGCAAAATGTTCGATACGCCGCAGGCCTATTTCTGCCAAAACCCCGATGGCCGGATTTTCTTCGCCATTCCGTATGAGGATGACTTCACCCTGATCGGCACGACCGATGCGGATCACAAAGGTTCGCTCGACGACGTTTTCGCGACGCCCGAAGAAATCGATTATATCTGCGAATCCGCTGGCGCATATTTCAAACAAACCATCACTGCGGTGGACGTTATATACAGCTATGCGGGCGTTCGTCCGCTGGTCGATGACGGGTCTGGCAAGCCAGAAACCGCATCGCGCGGTTACCATTTCGAAGTCGACGTTGATGCCGATGGGCAAGCGCCGATTCTGTCTGTCTTCGGCGGAAAGATTACAACGTACCGCCACTTGGCAGAAAGCGCCGTCAAAAAGCTCGCCGGATATATGCCCGTTCTTGATGGACGAAGCTGGACCCTCCAACAGCCGCTTCCGGGTGGCGACTTTCCGACCGACGGTGCAGATCACTTGGCGGATGAACTGCAGCGCGCATACCCGTTTCTGCCTGCGTCCCTCACCGATCGCTGGGTGCGCAGCTATGGTACGCTGACGCGAACAATTCTGGCCGGAGCCAACACCATCAAAGATCTCGGCACGCATTTTGGCCACGGACTGTATGCCCGCGAAGTCGACTATTTGATCGGCCAAGAATGGGCGCGCTCCGCAAGCGACATATTGTGGCGGCGCAGTAAGCTGGGCCTGCGTTTTTCTGCTGAAGAAACACAGAAATTGGAAAGCTACGTCGCCGGCAAATTACGGAAATAAGGCGGATTAACCCCAAAAAATATCGTGAATGATCAAAAGCGCATGCGGCTGGGCAAGGAAAACTACCGCGATATCTTATCCTTTCTGGGTTGATTTCCGCGGATAAAGGGACCATCTGCCCCCAATCGGAGTAAATTTATCTGATTAGGGACGTTGTTATGCGTTTGTCGAATATGGCAGATTATGCAGTGGTGGTTATGAGCGCGGCTTCGCGCCATTGCGGCTCTGCGCGCGTATCTGCGACGGACCTTGCGACCGAAACCGGCCTTGCGCTGCCCACGACTCAAAAGCTGGTGAGCATGTTGACCAAGGCGGGCCTATTGCGTTCGGCACGTGGCACGGGGGGTGGCATCACGCTTGCCCGGCCTGCTGCGGCCATCAACCTGGCGGATATTATTGAGGCCGTCGAAGGCCCGATTGCGATGACCGCCTGCTGCGATACGCATAAACACGCCTTGGGCCAGCATTGTGCGAAAGAAGGCAGCTGCCACGTCCAATCGCATTGGCCTGTCGTCAACAACGCTGTGCGCGGTGCGCTTGCGCAAATCAATTTGGCAGGACTGACGCGATGACCGACGATATTGAGATCAAAGACAAGGCTGCATGGGATGCCGCCGAAAAGGTCGCCGATTACGAGCATGGCTGGTCGTCGGACATCGAAACCGATTTCGCGCCAAAGGGTCTGAACGAAGATACCGTCCGCTTCATTTCGGCAAAAAAGAATGAGCCTGAATGGATGCTCGAATGGCGGCTTA
>NZ_JBIICH010000170.1:0-3396 GCF_044239005.1 Sphingorhabdus sp.
CGCCGTAGCACCCATTCCCGACTTGACAAAGTGCCCCTGCACGGTTGTTAGGCGGCCTTTCCACAGATTTTTTGAATTGAGTGAACAATGCACGCTTATCGCACGCACAAATGCGCCGAACTTCGCGATTCCCACGTGGGGGAAACCGTACGCCTATCTGGCTGGGTCCATCGTAAGCGCGACCATGGCGGCGTTTTGTTCGTCGATTTGCGCGACCATTACGGCATGACGCAGATTGTCGCCGATAGCGACAGCCCCGCCTTGCCAATCCTCGAAGCATTGCGCCTTGAAAGCGTTGTCACCATAGATGGCGATGTAAAGGCCCGCAGTGCTGCCACAGTGAACGCCAATTTGCCCACGGGTCAGATCGAAGTTTTCGCACGCAATGTCGTGGTACTCAGCAAGTCGGAAGAACTGCCTTTGCCCGTTGCTGGTGAGCAGGAATATCCAGAAGAAACCCGCCTGAAATACCGCTTCCTCGATTTGCGTCGCGAAACGCTGCACGCGAATATCGTCAAGCGCACGCAGATCATTCGCGAAACGCGCCGCCGTATGGAAGATATTGGCTTTACCGAATATTCAACGCCCATCCTGACGGCATCCAGCCCTGAAGGCGCGCGCGATTTCCTCGTACCGAGCCGCATTCACCCGGGCAAATTCTTCGCGCTGCCACAGGCGCCGCAGCAGTATAAGCAGTTGCTGATGGTCGCCGGCTTTGACCGCTATTTCCAAATCGCACCATGCTTCCGCGATGAAGACCCGCGTGCTGACCGTTTGCCGGGCGAATTTTATCAGCTCGACTTGGAAATGAGCTTCGTCACGCAGGAAGAAGTTTGGGACACGATGGAGCCGATAATGGCTGGCGTGTTTGAAAAATTTGCTGATGGCAAAACCGTCACGCCAGCTGGCCAATTCCCGCGTATTCCGCATGCTAAGGCAATGCTGGATTACGGCACGGACAAGCCCGATTTGCGCAACCCGCTGATCATTCATGACGTGACCAGCCATTTCACCAAATCGGGCTTTGGCCTGTTTGAACGCATCGTCGAAGGCGGCGGCGTTGTCCGCGCTATCCCCGCGCCAAAGACGGCAGAAAAGAGCCGCAAATTCTTTGACGACATGAATGAATGGGCGCGCAGCGAAGGCCATGCTGGCTTGGGTTACGTCACCCGCAAGGCTGGCGAATTTGGCGGCCCCATTGCCAAGAACCACGGCGACGAAGGCATGCAGGCGCTGTACGACGCCATTGGCCTTGGTCCCGACGATGGTTGCTTCTTTGCCGCTGGCAAAGAAGAGCAAGCCGCCAAGCTGGCGGGTGCCGCGCGCACACGCACGGGTGAGCAGCTTGATCTCATTGAAAAAGACGCATTCCGCTTTTGCTGGATCATCGACTTCCCGTTTTACGAATGGAGCGAGGAAGACAAGAAGGTCGATTTTGCCCACAACCCGTTTTCGATGCCACAAGGTGGCCTCGAAGCGCTTCAGACGCAGGATCCGCTCACCATCAAAGCCTATCAATATGATATGGTCTGTAACGGCTATGAGCTCGCCTCGGGCTCGATCCGGAACCAGCATCCCGATCTGATGGTGAAGGCGTTTGAACTGACCGGCCTGACGCAGGCTGATGTTGAGGATCGTTTTGGCGGCATGTACCGTGCATTCCAATATGGTGCGCCACCACATGGCGGTATGGCCGCTGGCGTCGACCGGATGGTCATGTTGCTGTGCGGTGTGCAGAATCTGCGCGAAATTACCTTGTTCCCGATGAACCAGCGTGCGGAAGATTTGCTGATGGGCGCACCGTCGCCTGCCGAGCATAAGCAGCTGCGCGAGCTGAACATTCGCGTTGTGGAACAGCCGCCCAAAGCTTCATCCTAAAGCATAGGCCGACGCCATTACGCTGTCCCTTTTGGGGACAGCGTTTTGCTTTGTCTTGTCTATCGGCCGAATAGCTGCTGCAATCGCCCGATGGCGATTGATCTTTCAAACTATGAGTCCGGTGAAAAATATGAAGGTACCTACGATGAGGACCTGAAAGCACTGCAGGACCGTCTTTCGCGGCTGCAGTCGCTGCACATATTGCATAATGCGCGCACGTTGATCGTGATCGAAGGGTGGGACGCGGCTGGCAAGGGCGGGGCAATCAAACGCATGACCGCGACGCTCGATCCGCGTTATTATCATGTCTATCCCGTTTCAGCGCCCACTGCTGAGGAAAAGGACAAGCACTTCCTCTGGCGCTTTTGGAACAAGCTGCCCGGTAGCCGGGAAATCAGCATCTGGGACCGCAGCCATTATGGCCGTGTGCTGGTCGAACGCGTCGAAAAATTTTGCAGCGAGGTAGAATGGCGGCGCGGATATGACGAGATTAATGAGTTTGAGTCGCGACAGGGCGAGATTGGCACAAAAATCATCAAGCTGTTCTTCCACGTCACACAGGAAACGCAGGATAAGGTGCTGATGGAGCGGCTCGGAGATCCCGCCAAGCGCTGGAAAGTGACTGCAGAGGACTTTCGAAATCGCGAACGGCGTAGCGAGTATATGGATGCACTGGCGGACATGTTTAAGCGCACGCATACGCGCTGGGCACCGTGGACCGTTATCGACGGCAATAACCAGAAAGCGGCACGGATCGCTGCACTAAAGCATGTTGTGGAGTCGCTTGAGGCAAGCGTTCCGCAGGATTTCCCTGATGCCCAACCAGAGATTGCCGCGCTGGCCGAAAAGAGATTCGGCTATTCCCCTATTGGATAAGCAATCCCGACGACTTCCCATTCTTTGGGACCGGTTGGCAAGGTTACCGTTTTGACATCACCCACGCGCGCACCGCGCAGGGCGCGGGCCAGCGGTGCGTTCCATCCGATGCGGCCATGGCTTGCATCGGCCTCGTCATCGCCGACCAACGTAATGACGCGCTCCACATCGTCGATATCGGCCAACGTAACCGTCGCGCCGAAAAACACGCGGTCTCGGTCTTCCTGCTTCGACGGGTCGAGGACCTTTGCAACTTTCATTTTCTTGGAAAGCTGACCGAGTTCACGGTCGATTGCGCGCAGTTTCTGCCGGCCGTAAATATAATCGCCATTCTCGCTTCGGTCGCCATTGCCCGCCGCCCAATGGACGATTTCAACAACCGCTGGCCGTTCGACAGCGAACAATTGTTCATACCGCGCGCGCATGGCTGCGAATCCGGCAGGGGTAATCGGGTTTGTGCGCTCCATAGCGCCTCTATGTCACCCCGGGCTTGATTTGCCCAGATATGTGCTGAGCGGCGTTGCCGACCGCACGCGCGCGCGTTCGGGGTGGAGATGATCGTACATCACCGCATTTTCCAGCACGCGGTAAACATAATCGCGTGTCTCGCTCAGCGGGATTTTTTCGATCCATTCCATCATG
>NZ_JBIICH010000054.1:0-13533 GCF_044239005.1 Sphingorhabdus sp.
CAATTCATCTCGTTCAATGGCGGAAACATGGCGAAGGACCGCGATGGCCATCCCGTGTTTATGGCGCGTTCGTCATGGGATGTTGGCTATCAGCAGGAAAAGCATCCGGACCTGAAATTCAGCGCGACCAAAGAACGCTAACGCCAGACAGCAACGCCATAAGGTTCAATGTCCGAACCGCCGATGACAAACTCTGCGCCTGCGGGCGCAGGCGCGCGCGCGTTGGCGCTATCCAGATTGAACGCGAAAGTCAGTTTACCCCGGCGGCGCAAACGCAGCGTGGGTGGCAGTGGTGTAATCTGCACGTCTGCTTCCGCACATAAATCGACGAGCAAGTTAGTCAGAAAGGCATCGTCCGTCAGCGTTGCGAGATAGATGCTTCGGCCAGCCCGGACCGCTGCCGGTGCGCCGTCTTCATAAGTTGCGATGATGTCCGCGTCGCCAACTTCAATCGTCTCGCGCCAACGGCCGCTTTCATATTCCGCGCCTTTATACGCAGTGCTACCACCGCAATCCGCGCGCAGCGTTTCGACCGAAGTGACTTTGATAGGCACAAAGTCACGCAGCCGTCCGGGCGGCAAGCCTTCGCTCATCGAAAATTCATCGGTCTTCGCACCCGCGCGAGGCCCGAAAAGCAATATGCCATCGCTCGCCTGCAACGCATCGAACGCGGCATCGTCCACCACCGCCATGGTCGGCACAACGACCAGTCGATATCCAGCCAGCTGCGCGTCGCCTGCGGACACAAAGTCAACATCCACGCCCAGGCCACGCAATGCGCGATAATATTGGAAGACGACCGCATCATAGCGATAGCCAGCACCCTGCCGTTCAATATCGTCGATCCAGCCGGACACCGGATCAATGACGATGGCGACAGGGGACTTCGCAGCGACAACGGACAAGTCGCCAAGCCGCTGCATGTCCGATGCGGCCTGTTCCACTTCCGCCCATGCCGCGGCGGGCATATCATCAGGCCGTCTGAGCCCGGCATGCATTTGTTCTTGCGCAAAGGGCACTTGCCGCCAGCGGAAATAGGCCACGCAGGCCGCGCCATGGGCAAATGCCTGAAGCGTCCAGTGGCGCACCATGCCCGGCGCGGGACGCGGATTATGCGGCGCCCAGTTAACGGGCCCGGGCTGCTGCTCCATCACCCACCATGCACCTTTGGATAGCCCGCGCACCGAATCAAAATTGAGTGCCGCCAAATCAGGATGCCCCGTGCGCATGAATGGCTTCCATTCATCAGCCGATGCTTTGGCCATGAGCTGATCGGAAAAACCGAGCGGATAATTGTCATAGCTGACAAAATCGAGATCGCGGGTCAGCGCGGCATTATCGACACCCGTTGTCGCCGGCGGAATGATATTATGCGTCACCCACTGGTGCGGCGCGGCGTGGCGGCGAATGGCCGATATCATGACGTCATGAAAGCGCACGACCTGATCCGATGCAAAGCGCCGATAGGCCAAGCGATGCGCAGGGTTCGTTTCGCACACCGTGAAAAAGGGCAGGTCGATCTGGTCAAAATGGTCATATTCCATTGACCAAAACACATTGCCCCACGCCGCATTCAGCGCCGCAATCGTGCCATAACGTTGCGCACAATAGGCCCGGAATTTTTCTAGCGCCGCTGGCGATGCGCTCATGGTCGTATCGTGGCAGCACAATTCATTGTCGGTTTGCCAACCTGCCACATGCGGATGGCTGCCATAACGCGCTGCCATGGCGGCGGTGATGCGTTCCGCCTGCACCAGATATGTTTCACTCGAAAAGTCATAATGGCGGCGCGATCCGAAACCACGCACTTGGCCGGTGTGAATATCGACAGGCAAAATGTCGGGATATTTTTCGCACAGCCATTTGGGCGGCGTTGCCGTGGGCGTGCCAAGCACGACTTTCAGTCCGACCGCGCCCAGCACGTCGATCGCGCGGTCCATCCATGCCCAATCGAATAGGCCTTCCGCCTTTTCAATGCGACCCCACGCAAATTCGCCAATCCGGACATAACGCAGCCCAAGATCATACATTCTTTGCGCGTCGCGTGGCCAATGATCCTCGGACCAGTGCTCGGGATAATAACAGACACCTAACATGCCCGTTTGTTTAGCGCCCAAGCCACGGCTGGCAAGCCTATGCACATGTTAGGCTTCGCGCGCCGAAAGAAAACGGCCATAATTCATATATTCTGCCATTTTATCGCCACGACTAATGCCTATGTAGGGTCAAATAGGTTCTGACAGGTAGATTAATACGCGCATGAGTGAAATGTTACTGACCCCGCACACACAGGTAGACGGCGCCATTTCCGGCGATGATCTCGTCGGCCGTGCCGCGCGTCTCAAACAGGTTCCGGATGACAAAGCGATGTTGCGCGCGGTTGCCGAACTCACGCGGGATCTTGCCGCGCCGAACCCGCGCATTTTCTGGTCGGATTTCCTTTTGTCGGCGCTGGTTGGCTATGCCGGGCTGGCGGTGGCTATCATGTCTGGAACTCTGTGGATTCAGTGCGCTGCGGCTTTGGTCTCGATCCTTGGCCTATATCGCGCCGGCGGCTTCATTCATGAAGTGACGCATGTGAAGCATTCCGCGCTTCCCGGTTTCCGCTTTGGCTTTAACGCCGTGATTGGCGTGCCCCTGCTCGTGCCGTCTTATATGTATGAAGGCATCCACAACCTGCACCACGCGCGCACGCGTTATGGCACCGATCAAGATCCCGAATATCTGCCCTTGGCGCTGATGAAGCCATGGACGCTGCCGGTGTTCATTATCGTTTCGTTGCTGGCGCCAATTGCTTTGCTGTTCCGCAACGCGGTGCTTGCCCCGCTTTCGCTGTTTGTCCCAGCGTTGCGCAAGATCGTGGTCGAGCGTTACTCGGGCCTTGCGATCAACCCTGCATTTCGGCGCAGACCGGCGGAGGGCGACGCACATCGCAACTGGATCGTGCAGGAAACCGCCGCCAGCATCTGGTCGATTGCGCTGCTGACGGGCGTATTTACAGGCTTCATCCCGCTCCAGTCTTTCCTCATCTTCCTTGCCATCGTCGCAAGCGTTGCCGTGCTCAACCAAGTCCGCACGCTTGTCGCGCATTTATGGGAAAATGATGGCGAGCCGCTGAGTGTGACCGCGCAGTTCCTCGACAGCGTCAACGTCCCGCCCCCCGGCCTGCTGGCAGAGATCTGGGCACCTGTGGGCCTGCGTTACCACGCATTGCATCACTTGCTGCCCAGCGTGCCGTATCATGCGCTTGGGACGGCGCACAAACGCCTGACCGCACAATTGGCACCCGATTCGGCTTACCACCGCGCCAATTATGACGGGCTTACCGGATTGGTATACCGTCTTGCGCGCAGCACGTTCGTGCGGGGCACCTGAGCAACCTTCTTCGATGGCCACAAGCCGGCGCGATTGGCCCGGATGACTGGCCATGTCGTGTGCCTGAGCCATATTGAAGATGTATGACTGTGCCTCAATTAGCCATTCGTTCCGATAGCATGGCCATGCTTGGATGGCTGCAACATCAGCAGTTAAATGATTCGCGCGAATCCCGCCGCGCCACGCGCTGGGGGTGCACTTGCCTCAGGCTTGTTCAATCGCAGGGCGGTATTCAACATTTGCCCCACATCGCCTTCGTCCCCAAGGATGGCTTCCATGCTGCGAACGCATAAGCAGACTTTATCATCCGCTAAATCATACCAGATTTGCTTGGACGCACGGCGCGTTTTGACGAGGTCGTTGCGGCGCAATTCCGCAAGTTGCTGGCTAAGCGCAGGTTGGCCGATGCCCGTTGCGGCATCGATTTCGCTCACCGTGCGTTCACCGCGCAAAAGGCAAGATAAGATCATCAGCCGCTGCGGCTGCGCATAGACTTTTAGCTTGTCCGCCGCTTTTACGGCGCGGTCGCGACTTTCAAAAAGCGAAGTCATTTCGTGTCGGCCAAATGGCAAAACCAATCATCGCCACCGCTGATTTCCGCGCTGTTTATAACTGGCATTGCAAGCAATTTGTCCCCTGGCTGCCATCCTTCTGGCGCAAGGCCAGCGCCGCCCTGAGTAGCTTGCAATGCGTAAAGAAGGCGCAGCATTTCACTGACCGAGCGGCCCACATTATGCGGATACGTCGTGATAGCACGAATGATGCCGTCGGGGTCGATGAAATAGGTTGAGCGCACCGCGGCGCTATCGGCCGCAGCATCATCAATCATGCCATATGCGCGGCCAATGGCCATGGAGGGATCTTCAATGATCGGGAAAGGAACATTCACCCCAAATTTATGTTTAATCGCAGTCACCCAAGCAATGTGCGAATGGATACTGTCCACGGAAAGCCCGAGCAATGCACAACCAGTTGCTTCGAACGCAGCAGCCGACTTGGCAAGCGCAACAAATTCTGTCGTGCACACGGGCGTAAAGTCCGCAGGGTGCGAAAACAAGATAAGCCACTGGCCCCGATATTCCGAAAGGCTCCGCTCCCCGAGCGTTGTTCGCGCGCGAAAGTCCGGCGCTGTTTCGCCAATCCTAATTGGCTGTGAGGGAACTGCTTTCGTGTCGTTCATTTCTTCATCCTGTTCATCGCTCGGCGCTGCCACGAGACTCTTATTGACGCAACATCGATAATCGATTACACAATTTATGTAAATATGAATTTATAGGAGTTTTCCATGCCCGACTCAGCGTTAGAAAATGCCATCGCGCAGGTGAGCGATGCCCAAAAGGGTGTTCCGATAATTCGCGCCTTTTTCGACAAACCGACTTTCACGGTTAGCTATGTGGTCCACGATCCTGAAACGAAGCAGGCTGCGATCATTGATAGCGTGCTTGATTTTGACCCCGCTTCTGGCCGGACCTCGTTCGCGTCGGCAGATGCAATTATCGCATATGTTGCACAGCAGGGCTTGGCCGTTGATTGGTTGCTCGAAACCCATGCGCATGCCGACCACCTTTCGGCAGCACCTTATTTGCAGCAAAAGCTTGGCGGCAAAATCGCCATCGGTGAGCATATCGTCACCGTCCAGAATGTGTTCGGAAAGCTGTTTAACGCTGGCACTGATTTTCAGCGTGATGGGTCGGACTTTGACCGGCTGTTTGCCGATGGCGACCACTTCCAAATTGGGAAGCTGGACGTAACCGTTCTCCATGTCCCCGGTCATACGCCTGCGGACATTGCCTATGTCATTGGTGACGCCGTGTTCACGGGCGACACAATGTTCATGCCCGATTACGGCACGGCGCGCGCGGATTTTCCCGGCGGAAATGCGCGGCAATTGTTCCAGTCGTTGCGCCGGATTTTGTCGCTGCCTGCCACGACGCGGCTCTTTATGTGCCATGACTATCTGCCTGCTGGTCGCACGGAATATGCATGGGAAACGACTGTAGAGGCAGAGCGTACAGGCAATATCCATGCCCATGACGGCATAACCGAGGATGAATTTGTCGCGATGCGTGAGGCGCGCGATGCGACGCTGGATATGCCGCGCCTGATTTTACCGTCGGTGCAAGTGAATATGCGTGCAGGCCATATGCCCGTGGCGGACGACAATGGCATCACGTACCTCAAAATCCCGGTAAACGCGGTATGATAGCGGCTTTTCCCAACGCCATGCCTGTTGAGGGCTTTATGGGCGGCTTGCTGATTGGGCTTGCGGCCGCAATCATGCTGCTCGGCCTTGGCCGGATCGCCGGCGTCAGCGGAATGGCGGCGCGGGCAACGGGCATTGCGGATAGCGGAGCGCCAAGAAATGTCGCAATCGCATTCGTCGTCGGCCTTCCGCTTGGTGCGCTTCTGATCGCGCAGACCGTTGGTGCGGTGAACGTCAACTTTCCAGCATCCATCTGGCCGCTGATCATCGGTGGCTTACTCGTGGGTTATGGCACACGGCTCGGCTCGGGCTGCACCAGTGGCCATGGCGTATGCGGGCTGTCGCGTCTTTCGCCGCGGTCGATGGTGGCAACAGGCATGTTCATGGCAAGCGGGTTTGTGACTGTAGGGATTCTGCGCGCAGGAGGTTGGCTATGACCCGGGCGCTTATCGCATTAATCTCTGGAACGCTGTTCGGGGCCGGCCTTGCCTATTCGGGCATGTCGGACCCTGCGCGCGTTCAGGCGTTTCTGGATCTGTTTGGCCAATGGGATCCAACGCTCGCTTTCGTCATGGGTGGCGCCATGCTGCCGATGGCCGTGGCTTGGGTTATTAGATCGCGGCTATCTGCGCCGCTTGCCGCGCCAACGTTCGATTTACCAGGCACGACCACGCTAGATCGCCCGCTTGCCATTGGGGCCATATTGTTTGGAATGGGTTGGGGCATCGCCGGCCTTTGCCCCGGGCCTGCGCTTGCTGACTTGGCGATTGCGCCGGGCGATGTCGCGCCATTTGTCGTTGCGATGTTTGTCGGCATGGCCGCGCAACGCTTCACAGCTTTTACATCCCAAAAACCAAAACAAGCGGGGCCTAAATGACGTTCAAATCCATCACGCCAAGCTTTTCTGTGTCAGGGCAATTGACGACAGAAAATCTGCATCACGCTGCCGCGCAGGGCTTCAAATCGGTTATCTGCAACCGGCCAGATGGCGAAGAGGCGGGGCAACCATCCGCCGCCGCTATCCAGAAAGAAGCACAAGCGCTTGGCCTGTCATTTACGTATATTCCAGCCATCTCAGGCGCGGTTACAGGCGATGATGCGGCGAAGATGAAAGCGGCTCTGACCCAAATGCCATCCCCCATTCTTGCCTATTGCCGCTCCGGCGCGCGTTCAGCCAAGCTTTGGGAAATGGCGACAAAAGATCAGGATGCAGCGCCATCCTCCGCCAAAATCTATGATGTGGTTATCGTGGGCGGCGGCAGTGCCGGAATCGCCACAGCCTCCAGCCTCCTCAAACGCAATCAGAAGCTATCGATTGCCGTTATCGAACCTTCAGAAGACCATTATTATCAGCCCGGCTGGACTATGGTTGGGGCTGGCGTATTCTCAGCTGAATTCACCAAGCGCGCCGAAAAATCGGTCATGCCCAAAGCGGTTGACTGGATCAAGAAAGCAGCCTCTGGATTTGTGCCTGAGGACAACAAAGTGCTGCTCGCCGATGGCAGTTCGGTTGCCTATCGCGTGCTGGTGGCTTGCCCCGGGATCAAGCTGGATTGGGATGCCATTGACGGCTTGACCGAAACGCTCGGTCAAAATGGTGTAACGTCCAACTATCGTTACGACCTTGCCCCTTATACCAACCGCCTTGTGAAGGATTTCAAGCAAGGCCGCGCGCTGTTCACGCAGCCGCCCATGCCGATCAAATGTGCAGGCGCGCCGCAAAAATCAATGTATCTGTCGTGCAGTGCGTGGGAACGGGCCGGGGTGTTAAAAGACATTGATGTGCAATTCCATAACAGCGGCGCAGTGCTGTTCGGGGTCGCGGCCTATGTCCCCGCATTGATGGAATATATCGAACGCTATGACGCGCATCTAAATTTTGAATCGAAGCTGGTTGCGATTGATGGCCCTGCCAAAATTGCGACATTTGAACAGAAACGCGGCGACATCGTCACGCGGGTCGAAGAAAAGTTCGACATGATCCATGTCGTCCCGCCGCAAGTCGCGCCAGATTTCGTGCGCAACAGTCCGCTGGCTGCCGCGAGTGGTTTTATCGAGGTCAATGAAGCAACATTGCAGCATGTGCGGTATGCGAATGTCTTCGCCTTGGGCGATGCCTGCTCAGCGTCAAACGCCAAGACCATGGCGGCAGCGCGCAAGCAAGCGCCGGTGGTCGCGGTGAATGTATTGGCTGCTCTTGAGGGCAAGCCTCCTGTCGCCGATTATGACGGCTATGGCAGTTGCCCGTTGACGGTCGAGCGCGGCAAGATTGTGCTCGCCGAATTTGGTTATGGCGGAAAATTGCTGCCGAGCTTCCCGAATTGGTTGATTGACGGCACGCGCCCATCGCGCCTGTCATGGCTGTTAAAGGACACCATCCTTCCCCCAATTTACTGGCACGGTATGCTCAAAGGGCATGAGTGGATGGTCAAGCCCCACAAGATCGGAGCGGCATAACGGCTATGAAATTGGCGCGCTATTTGCCGATATTGGAATGGGGACGCGGCTATGGCGGCGTGACGTTGACCAATGACTTGGTCGCCGCCGCAATCGTTACAATCATGCTCATCCCGCAAAGCCTGGCTTATGCCATGTTGGCGGGCTTGCCACCGGAAATAGGGCTATACGCGTCTATTCTTCCCATCATTGCTTATGCCCTGTTCGGGACGAGCCGCGCACTCGCCGTTGGACCGGTGGCGGTGATTTCGCTGATGACTTTGACAGCGGCGAGCGCCGTTGCCGCACCGGGCAGCGCCGAATTTATTGCCGCCACACTTGTCCTCGCGTTGCTGTCCGGGCTCATCCTGATTGTCATGGGTGTGTTGCGTCTGGGCTTTTTGGCGAACCTATTGTCGCATCCCGTGGTGTCGGGATTTATTACCGCAAGCGGTATCATTATTGCCACCAGCCAACTCAAGTCGCTGCTGGGCATTAAGGCGTCGGGTGAGGCACTGCCCGAGCTGATCACGACGTTGATCGAAAATGCCAAGGACACAAATCCTTACACCCTTGCGATTGGCGTGATTGCGACCGGATTTCTATTCTGGGTCCGCAAAGGTTTGAAACCCATGCTCATTGGCTTCGGGCTGGCGGCGCGGCCCGCTGATCTTGTTGCCAAAGCTGGGCCCATCGTTGCGGTCGCGCTGTCGATTTTGGCGGTCATTACCTTCGATCTCGAAGCCAAAGGCGTGAAGGTGGTGGGCGACATCCCGCAGAGCTTGCCGCCCTTTACCGTTCCCTTGTTCGATGCGGAACTATGGCAACAACTGGCCATTCCTGCTTTATTGCTCAGCATCATTGGATTTGTGGAATCGGTCTCGGTCGCGCAAACGCTCGCAGCGAAAAAGCGGCAACGCATTGTTCCGGATCAGGAACTTATCGGCCTGGGTGCAGCCAATGTCGCCGCCGCTTTTTCGGGCGGCTATCCGGTCACGGGCGGATTTGCCCGCTCGGTCGTCAACTTTGATGCGGGCGCAGAGACCCCGGCCGCAGGTGCGTTTACCGCGATTGGCATCTTGCTCGCGGCCTTGTTCCTGACGCCATTACTTGCGTCGCTTCCCATCGCCACATTGGCCGGTACAATCATCGTTGCGGTCTTGAGCCTTGTCGATTTTAAAACGCCGCGTGCGATCTGGCATTATTCCAAAGCCGATTTTGCCGCGATGGCGGCGACAATAGCTGTGACGCTCCTAATTGGCGTTGAACCCGGCGTCATGGCCGGAGTCGGCCTGAGTCTTGCATTGTTCCTCTGGCGCGCCTCACGGCCACATGCCGCCATTGTGGGACGGGTTCCCGAGACGGAGCATTTCCGAAATGTGAAACGCCACAAGGTGTTCACCGACCCCCGCATCCTGACCATCCGCATCGACGAAAGCCTGACCTATCTCAACGCGCGCTGGTTGGAAGAATTCGTGCTGGAGGAGATTGCCGCACATCCCAAGCTCAAGCATCTCATCCTGATGGCCTCGGCGGTCAACGCGATTGATGCTTCTGCTCTTGAGAGCATCGAGGCCATCAATCACCGCATGGCCGATGCTGGCGTGTGCCTACACCTGTCCGAAGTCAAAGGCCCGGTGATGGACGCGCTCGAACGCGGGCATTTCCTGCACGAACTTACCGGACGGGTGTGGCTTTCACAAAATGAAGCTTTTGAAGCCGTGCTGGAAATCGCCAATCGCGAAGAAGAAACGCAAGCGCCAACCGATCTGTGGATGGCAAGGGGACTGATATGATGATCGAACAGGAATGGGCAATAATTCTGGCCCGCGCACAATTTGCTTTTACCGTAAGCTTCCACTTTCTGTTCCCGGCGTTTTCGATTGGGCTGGCGAGCTTTCTCGCGGTTCTTGAGGGGCTATGGCTCAAAACCGGTAAGGGCGTGTACGCCAATCTCTATCGTTACTGGCTCAAGATATTCGCCGTCGTTTTTGCGATGGGCGTCGTCTCGGGTATTGTCATGTCCTACCAATTCGGAACCAATTGGTCTGTATTTTCGGACAAGGCCGGACCCGTCATTGGGCCGTTAATGGCCTATGAAGTGCTGACGGCATTCTTTTTGGAGGCTGGCTTTCTTGGCGTCATGCTGTTCGGCATCAATAAGGTTGGGCGCAAGCTCCACTTTGTCGCAACGCTGGCCGTCGCCATCGGCACCTTCATTTCCGCATTCTGGATACTGTCAGTGAACAGCTGGATGCAAACACCGGTGGGATATGAGATTGCGGCCAATGGTCAGTTCATGCCCGGTGATAGCTGGTGGACAATCATCTTCAACCCCAGCTTCCCCTACCGCCTCGTCCACACTTTACTGGCAGCTTATTTGACAACGGCCTTTGCCGTCGGGGCGGTTGGTGCCTGGCATTTGTTGAAAGACAAAAGCAATCCGGGGGCACGCAAAATGTTCTCTATGGCGATGTGGATGGCAGCCATCGTCGCGCCGCTTCAGGTTGTCGCGGGTGACTTTCACGGCATCAACACGTTGGAGCATCAACCAGCTAAAGTCATGGCGATGGAGGGGCATTATCAAAGCCATCCCAACGGCGCGCCATTGATATTGTTTGGTATTCCGAACAGCAAAGAGCGGACGGTCGATTACGCCATCGAAATTCCCAAAGCGTCGTCGTTGATCCTGAAGCATGACCTAAATGCACCGCTCGCTGGGCTTGATACCATCCCAGATGCAGACGAGCCGCCGGTTGGCATTGTCTTCTGGGCTTTCCGGATCATGGTCGGTCTCGGTATGGCGATGGTAGCTATCGGCATGTGGAGCCTGCTCGCGCGGGCAAGAAAGCAGCTATATGAATGGTCGTGGCTTCATAAGGCCGCATTAGTGATGGGCCCGTCTGGCTTCATTGCGGTGCTTGCCGGCTGGGTGGTGACCGAAGTTGGGCGGCAACCCTTCACAATTTATGGCGTGTTGCGCACCGTTGATAGTGCGTCGCCATTGGATGCACCCGCGGTCGCTTTCTCGCTTCTCGCCTTTGTCGTCGTATATTTCACAGTGTTCGGCATGGGCATTTGGTATTTGCTGCGCTTGATGAAGAAAGCACCGGAGGCGCATGAAAGCGCGCTCGATGGTGCCCCTATCCGAAGTGCAGGCATCACCCCTGCACCCGCGGTATTGGAAGGAGCATCGGCATGATCGATCTGACAGTCATTTGGGCCAGCATCATTGGCTTTGCCATCATTGCTTATGTCGTCATGGACGGATTTGATCTTGGCATCGGCATATTGTTTCCCTTTTTCAAAGTGGGCAAGGACCGCGATACCGCGATGAACAGTATCGCGCCTGTCTGGGATGGGAACGAAACATGGCTGGTGATGGGCGTCGGCGGTTTGCTCGCCGCCTTCCCGCTGGCGTACGCCATCATTTTGCCTGCGCTTTATGCACCGATGATTGCGATGCTGCTCGGCCTTGTGTTCCGCGGCGTTGCGTTCGAATTTCGCTGGCGTGACCCCGCACATCGCGAACTGTGGGATCGCGCATTCACGCTGGGCTCGTTCATTGCCACCTTCGCACAAGGGATAGCACTTGGCGCGCTGCTCCAAGGCATTACCGTTGAAGGCCGTTCCTATGCCGGCGGATGGTGGGAATGGTTGTCGCCATTTAGCATTTTGACCGGCTTTGGGCTGGTGGTCGGCTATGCGCTTTTGGGCGCGTGCTGGCTGAACTGGAAAACTGAAGGCGCATTGCAGCGTCAGGCTGTCACCTATGCCGGACGACTGGGCATTAGCTTGCTATTGATGATCGGCCTCATCAGCCTGGCCACGCTGACGCTTGAGGCGCAATATTATCTGCGTTGGTTGAGCTATCCGGGTGTGCTGGCAACGGCCATAGTGCCGATTGCCACCATCGCCGTGACATTCCTTTTCTATCGCAGCCTGCGCCAGACCAAAGACGCGCAGCCGTTCTTTTGGGCACTCGCATTGTTCGGCTTATGCCTGATTGGCCTTGGCATTTCGATCTGGCCCAACGTCATTCCGGCGCGGGTCACCATCTGGGAAGCAGCGGCGCCGCATCGCAGCCAAGTCTTCATGTTGATCGGCGCGTCGATCATGGTCCCGATCATCGTTGCCTATACCGCATGGTCCTATTGGGTGTTTCGCGGCAAAGTCGGCCACGACGGATATCATTGATGCCGCGCGCAAAACAATTGGGCTGGTTCGTCGGCATCTGGGCGCTGAGCGTCGCGGCACTGGCGATCGTCGGGACTGCTATCCGATGGGTATTGCTCTAAAAAGTTGCATGGGGAGTGGCGCAAAAATGACCGAGATAAACAACGGCCCCGAAGCGTTGAAGGGCGAAAATTGGGCGGGCGAGATGGGTGCCAAATGGCTTGCCAATCTCGCATGTTTTGAAGGCATGATCGCCCCCATTGGCGAGGCGCTTCTTCGGCAAGCCGATTTTAAACCCGACGAACGCGTGCTTGATATCGGCTGCGGTGGCGGCGGGACGACAATTGCCATAGCAAAGGCCGTTGCGCCTTCCGGCGAAGTGGTTGGTATCGACATTTCACCCGACTTGACGACTGCGTCTATGCGGCGTGCCAAAGACGCTGGAGTCACCAACATTGGTTTCATCTGCGCTGATGGAGCCACGGTCCAGTTAGAAGATGCCCCATTTGACCGGCTCTTTTCGCGTTTTGGCAGTATGTTTTTTCCCGAACCGCATAAGGCCTTTGCAAATTTGCACAGTCTGCTGCGTCCCGGTGCGCGGATTGATCTGGCGGTATGGGGCCCACCACGCGACAATTTGTGGATGATGGAAATGATGGGCGTCGTCCGCCGTTATGTCGATATCCCCCCGGCGGTTCCCCGCGCGCCCGGGCCATTCGCGTTTGAAGACCTCGACTATCTGAACGAAATACTTGCGTGCGGCGGCTTTTCGGAAGCCAGCGTAATCGCCTATAATGGGCTTCAACCGATTGGTGGCGTGAATGCCGCACCTCATGATGCGGTATCTTTTGTGCTGTCTTCAATGGCGGTTGGACGCGCGCTAGAGGAACAAGGTGCAGATGTTCGAGCGGCAGCTGAAACGGACTTGGTCGAACTATTCCAGACGCATTATGTCCCCGGGCAAGGCGTTATGATGCAAGGTAAGGCTTGGCTCGTGTCGGCGATTGCTTGAAAATGTTTTGTCTGAAACGCTGCTTTCGCCAACCGGAGTGAACGGCTTGTTTTGAAGGCGAAGCGTGATCGTTTCAACGGCCGGTATGTTGGCGAGAATTGCTCAAGAGAAATTTTCGGTTTCTCCAATGCATTTGGAAATTGCAGCAGCGCCCCGCCTCAGCTTCGCTTTATGCGGCGTTGATTAATTCGACACAGCTTATGTCACGTTGACCGCTGTGGCGGTCCAGTTGGATGACCACGTCGATCATGGATCGGGCGTACTCCATCGTTTCGAGGCGGCCAAGACCAAGTCCGGCCTGCATACACATGAAGGCAATTTGTTCGAACGC
>NZ_JBIICH010000171.1:0-3377 GCF_044239005.1 Sphingorhabdus sp.
ATCGGCGGCCGATCTCCCGAACGGAATTCCCCGACCTCTTAACTGAACCATGAGACATCGGATCACCTCCTTTCGTTGAATGGAAATTGCTTGCTTCAAACATATATCTGCCCTCCGCAGGACCGAAGTTGAATCAAACGGGTCGCTTAAACAAGTCTTGTAATAAATTATTTTTCGGGCAAATATTGGGGTTCCGCGCCGCGATATGTGACATCGTCAAGTGGCTATTTGCGGCAATCCTCAACAATGCGTGCAATCTCGGCCCATGCCGGCAAAATGATGGGCGGATGTCCGTCCGTTTCCAATAATATCCGCCCGCGGCTGAACGCCATCGCGTCCAATATCGCGTCCATCGGCATGATTTCACTGGCCAGATAGGCGGGCGTGCCGCCGGTCGGCTTTGCCGCAAATTCCTTCGTGGCCGAAGATGTCCGTATGACGATGCGTTGCCCGGGTGCAGTCGCTTCACGCGACACATATATGCGCCGATTTTGTAGGTCGCAGCGCAGGGTGACAACTGCATTTTTGCCAGTCGGTCCAAATAAAGCAGTCGATCCGCGATCATCGCGCCGATACACCCAATCACCCACGGCAAACGGCCAGTCATTCCAATCCGCCGATAGACGCGGCGGTGGCGCAGGCGTGGCGACCACTGGCGGCGGCACGGGTGCGGCTCTTTGGGCTGGCGGTGGCGGCGGCGCAACGCAGGATGCGAGCAGCAACATTGCAATGAGGGTCAGGTTACGGGTTTGCATGACTTTGTCTTATGGCCAAATCGCATCTGCTCCGCTAGCGCGTTGCGACATGGCGACCAAAAAAACACGACTAGACCAATTGATCGTTGATCGCGGCCTTGCCGAGAGCAAGACACGCGCGCAGGCATTGGTCATGGCGGGCCATGTCTATATCGGTGATGCCAAGGCACTAAAGCCAGGGCAGCAAATCGCCGAAGATACCGAAATCAGTGTGAAGGGCAGCGATCATCCCTGGGTGTCA
This sequence comes from Sphingorhabdus sp., assembly GCF_044239005.1. Lineage (GTDB taxonomy): Bacteria > Pseudomonadota > Alphaproteobacteria > Sphingomonadales > Sphingomonadaceae > Sphingorhabdus_B. The sequence goes on from NZ_JBIICH010000171.1 coordinate 997, forward strand.
CGCGGCGGCATTAAACTTGCCCATGCCCTTGATGAATTTGCCATCGATGTAACCGGCATGGTGGCCATTGATGTGGGTTCGTCAACGGGCGGCTTTACCGACGTTATGCTGACGCAAGGGGCAGCGCGCGTTTTCGCCGTCGATAGCGGCACCAACCAGCTCGCGTGGAAACTGCGGCAAGACCCCCGCGTCGTGGTGCATGAACAGACAAGCGCGCGGATATTGACCGACGTGCATATCACCGAACCCGTGGACCTTATCGTTTGTGACGCCAGCTTCATCGGTCTCGCCAAAGTGCTTGAACGGCCATTGACCTTTGCCAAAAGCGGCGCGCAATTGATCGCACTTATCAAACCACAATTTGAGGCTGGCCGCGAAGAAGTTGGCAAAGGTGGTGTCGTGCGCGACCCTGAAGTCCATGAACGCGTTTGCCATGAGGTGCAGCAGTGGTTGGTCGAAAAAAACTGGACGATACGCGGTTTGACCACCAGCCCGATTACAGGGCCGCAAGGCAATGTTGAATTTCTTATCTGGGCGCAAAATGCGTAGCGGCCCACCGGGGCGCAGTCACATGAAAATCCGGTCGGTAAAAACGCGCATGCAAACCCAACCCCGGATCCGTTCCGGGGTCAGTGCATGGCTGGATGCAAAATCAGCAAACCGACACAACGTCGCGACGCGTCAGTCCTTGTAAAGGCCATTAACGCGCGCGGCGTAACGTTCGCGGATGACATGGCGCCGAATTTTCATGCTCGGCGTCATTTCGCCATTTTCGATGGTGAAAGGCTCATCAGCAAATTCGAACTGGCGGACCTTTTCGGTTACCGACACATCCGCATTGACCCGGTCAACCGCAGCACGAACCGCAGCGCGAAACTGCGGATTGGCTTGCAAGGCATTGAAATCATATTTCATGTCCTGCGCACGCGCCCATTCGAGCGCCCATTCGGGATCCGGAACGATAAGGCCAACAATGTACGGCCGCTTGTCCCCTGAAACCATCGCCTGCAAAATTTCAGGCTGAAGCGTGAGCATGCCCTCAATCTTCTGCGGCGCGATGTTGTCGCCTTTGTCGTTGACGATCAGATCCTTTTTGCGGTCAGTGATAGCAATGCGTCCGCAATCATCGATGTAGCCGATGTCGCCGGTGTGCAGCCAACCATCCTTGATAACCCGGTCGGTCTCCGCCTTGTTCCGCCAATAGCCCTTCATCACCAACGGACCACGGACAAGGATCTCGCCGTCTTCGGCAATCTTGACCTCAGTATTTTTCAGCGGCGGGCCAACGGTATCCATCTTGATACCCACTTTGGGCCGGTTGCAGCTGATAACCGGGCCAGACTCGGTCTGCCCATATCCTTGCAGCAACGTGATACCCAAAGATTGGAAAAACACGCCAATGTCGGGATTGAGCGGCGCACCGCCCGATACCATCGCCTTCATCCGGCCGCCAAAGCGCCCCTGGATTTTGGGCTTAATCGTCCGTGACAAAATGAGCCGCATCGGCGCATCGGAAAGCCGCTTGCGCCCCGAATAGTCGCGCTCGCCAATGGTCAGGGCTTTATTGAGCAAGTAATTTGGAAATTTGCCCTGCTTTTCGACTGCCTTGATCATTCTTTGGCGCAGGACTTCAAACAATCGCGGAACGACCACCATCACGGTTGGCCGTGTTTCCTCGATATTGGAGGCGAGCTTTTCCAGCCCTTCCGCATAATAGATTTGCGCGCCGACACTGATGGGAAGGAATTGCCCACCGCTATGTTCGTAGGCGTGCGAGAGCGGCAAAAATGACAGGAAGACTTCTTCTTCGTCCAGCCCAAAATCGTCGCGCAACACCTCAGCGGCTCCGTCGACATTGTGCAATATCGCGCCATGATGCTGCATCACACCACGCGGCGCACCGCCGGTGCCGCTGGTGTAGATGATGCACGCCAAATCGTCGCGCGTTACTGTGGCCATAGCCGCCTCAGCAGCCCGTACATCGGCATCATTGCCCTGAACCATGTCGGACCATTGGTGCATCGACAATTGGCCATGCTGCACCGCTGGCTGCGGCTCCATAGCGATGATGAATTCCGCTTGCGACGACCGCAATGCCGCCGGCATCAATGTCTTTGCCAGTTTTGCGGTCGACACAATCACCGCGCGGGCGGCGCTGTCGTCGAGAATATGCTGATGGTCGCGTTCGGTGTTGGTGACGTAGGTCGGCACCGTCACGCATCCAGCCGCCATGATGCCCAGATCGGCGATACACCACTCGGGGCGATTTTCCGACACGAGCATGACCCGGTCGCCCTTTTCCAGCCCAAGCTGGCGCAGCGACTTGGCAAAGCCCGCAACCTGGCGCGCGACCTCAGCCCAGCTTAAGGATTGCCACGTAG
>NZ_JBIICH010000172.1:0-3333 GCF_044239005.1 Sphingorhabdus sp.
TTCACAAAACAACTGCCGTTTCCACCTACATTGATCGATCCGGTTCCCCGATTGAAGATATTGGCCGCTTCGTCGACATGCACGCGGGATTCCCCATTGCCGATATGTTCGAGCCGCACATTGCGCATGGGGACATTGGCCGCATCAAAATACCCGGTGCCATTCAATGTGACGCGCCCGTCACGGACTTTTCCGCTCTTTATGTCGATCCGCCCGTTTCCGTCGATGTCAGCCGAAAATTGGTCGGTGATTAGCCGTTCCACCGCAATGGAACCGTTACCCGCCACGAGCATGCGGGCGGCGTTTTGTTGCTTTACCTCGGAAATTTGCAGGCTTCCATTGCCGCTGACCGTCATATCTTTAATCGCCTGAGTCGATAGCATCACCTCAATCGGCTGCGTCATCGGGACGCCCTGTTCGTTGTTCACAGCACCCTGAAGACGCACACGCAATGTCAGGCCGACACGTTCCAGCTTCAGGGCGTCGAGCACCCTTTTGTCGCCTTTGGCTTTGGCAGATGGCGCTTTGCCTGTTTGCACTTGTACTTTGATGTCGCCGATGACTTGAATATTTTCAAAGCTGGCGACGAGGATTTTGCGTTCGTCGGCCAGCGCGGGCCGCTCAGCAAAAAATCCGACGAACAGCGAGATGGCAACAATTAATGTGCCAACGTTGCCTCGCCCCATTCCACCCAGCCAAGCCATTTCGGTGTCCTTTTCATATAATGTCCCTGCGGCGCATCACACACAAAGCCAGCATCAGATATGGCCCCAGTTACGGGTCGGGTCAAATGGCATCCGCCGGCAATATGTTTCCAAAAAGGCTCAATCCGATTTTGCCAGATTGCCGCAGCGGGCTCTGGCGCTTTGCCATGCTCCAAAAATATCAGCCGCCCGCCGGGCCGCAGGACGCGCCGGACCTCCGAAAGCGCGGCGGTGGGATCTTGAACCGAACATAATGTGAAAGTGGTGACGACAGTATCAAAGCTGCTGCTTTCAAATGGCAGCGCCTCTGCAATGCCGCTTGCGAAGTTGGCGCTTCGGCCTGATCGCAAGAGCGCATCTTGCGCGCGGCCAAGCAATTCCGGCGAGGGATCAACACCCGATAGAGATCGCACCTGCGACCAATCGTAAAACTGCAGATTGGTTCCGCCGCCACAGCCCAGTTCCAGAATGTCCCCTGATGCGCGCGGAATGACCTTTGCGCGATCACGCATCACCGCAGCCTGCGTGCAGGCGCAACCAATAAGGCGGGGCACGACGTGCCGGTCCCACCAACCGTTCATGCGCTGGTACCCGTAGGTTTAACATCCCCGGCAGAGTCCGAAACGGAATATCCACACGCGGCGCGGGCTATCGCGGCAAATGGCAGGAACAATGTGATTTTACGCATGGGTCAATCTCCTTGTGTATCGTGGTTATGATGCACTTCGGGAATGTAACTCAAGAGCAAATTGCATGCTGTCCTTCGAACCTATTTCACCTAAGATTTTCGGGATTTTTTCTTTGAAGGGGAAAAAGCCCTTGGTCGCATGTGGCCAGAATTTCTCGTCCCAGCTTCGACGGATTTGGACCAGCGGGATGCCTTCCTGTTCCAGACGCGGAGCGAATTTGGCGAACAGGTCAGCAACCGGACCCACCGGCGCGTAAGCGGTGATAATCTGTTCGGTGCCTGCTTGCTTTGCCTGTGTGATCAAGGTTTCGATATCGAGTGTATCGAGAATATCCGTGGGACATTGAAACGCAGTGCTGACCCGTTCTGCGGCGTCACGTGACGCGCTTGCGACGAAACCCCGCGCATTGTCGCCCCATAAAGTTGTGGCATCGGCGGCGACAAATGCGGCCTTGATTGCCGGCGAAGGAGCAAAGAGCGACTCTGGGTTCATGTCATCCGGCGTTACCAACAACAATGCCGGCTTTTGCCCGTCCCATTGCGCGGCGAGGGGAACGGGACGCGGATTTGCGACGGTCAAATAAGGTGGAATTACGGCCGTCGTTGCCAGCCCTTTTGGTGCAAATCGTCCATTGGTATAGCGCGCGATATTGTCTGTCGTCGCGAGATAGGTTTTGCCAGCGGTTTGCAAGCCAGCCACCCAGCGCCATGACAATGTATTGCTCGCTGCATCGGCGTCAACCAAGTGGCGCAGGAAGAAGTCTGCCCCCAACGCCCATGGCAGGCGCAGTGTAAAAATCCATATTGAGGCAAACCACATTCTTGCGTGATTGTGGAGATAGCCCGTTTCCACCAGCTCGCGTGCCCAATCGTCAAAGCCTTCAATGCCGGTCTGCCCAGCCTCAGCATTGCGGATTGCGCGCGCGTTGGGAAAACTATCGCGCTGACGGTCGCGTTCTTCTTGAAACTGCGTCCACACGGACGGGCGCATTTCCAGCCAACCCTTCCAATAAGTGCGCCACAATATTTCCTGAATGAACTTTTCGGCTGCTGCCAGGCTGTGCTGCTCCAGAACCGCTAGGACGGCTTCCTGTTCGGTAATCATCCGATAGCGCAGATAAGGCGAGAGCTTGGAGACAGCACTTGGCTGCTCTGGCCCCGGATCCGTGTTGCGACCAAAGGCATAGTTCTGCCCTGCGCCGGGTATGAACTGGGCAAGGCGCGCGCGTGCGGCGGTCCGCGAGGCGGGAAAAACATCCGATACCACTGTCATGCCAGCAACTTTTGCAAATAAGGGCGGATTTTCAGAAAGCGGACATAAAGCCGCTCGAATATGTCCAAAATAACGGGATTTCGCGCAAGCCAACCAAGGGGTTTAAGCAGGGGAATATGCCGCCACATCGCCGCAAATGCCGCAGCACCCGATAGCATCACCCCATTTTCGCTCGCGTGAAGACGGTCAAGCATCAGCTGCCGGTCGAGCGGGCATATGGCCGTGTCAGGCGCAATATCTTGGAAGTCGATTTTCCGCTGCCAATCGAGACGCCGCATCAGCGCGATTTCACGCACACACAGCGGACATGCGCCGTCATACCAGATGATGAGATTGAACATGCCTCTGTTTAGACGTGTCGCAAGGGGACGTCAGGCTGGGCATAATGTGGTATAACAAAGCGAAAAAAAAGGGCGCCGTTGCCAGCGCCCTTCAAATTTTCCGGTAAGGAAGCTGGTTATTCCGCTTTTTCGTAATATTGCGGAGCCGCTTCATTCAGAATGGCCAAAATCTTCTGCAGAGCCGCTTTTTCGTCGGTCTTTTCCATTGCCGCGAGCTCGCGCGCCAAACGGCTGGATGCCGCTTCAAAAATCTGACGCTCCGAATAGCTCTGCTCAGGCTGGTCATCGGGGCGGAACAAGTCGCGGGTCACTTCGGCGATCGAAACC
>NZ_JBIICH010000055.1:0-13205 GCF_044239005.1 Sphingorhabdus sp.
GCAAATTTTGCTGGCTGACATAAGCGATATAGCTGCTTTCGGCATTTTCAGCGAACAGGTGATAAAATGGCTGATTTTTGATCGGCCGAATGGGCTCGGGTATCGATTCATACCATTCGTCGCTGTTGGCGAACACGGGATCGACGTCGAAAACTACGCCGCGAAAGTCAAAAATGCGGTGGCGGACCACATCACCGATGGAAAATGCAGCTTCAGCTTGTTCGGGAAGAGGAATTTGTGACGTCATACGACTAATATCATGCCTAATGCCGCGCAAATCAACCTTCAGTCTTGGCAAAGCGAAAAACATCGGTTAATGGCCCCGCTCTGTCATCAGGACGCGCCGGTTTGCCGGCAACGACCAGTCCTAATGATTTGCGGAGAGATGGCTGAGTGGTCGAAAGCACCGCACTCGAAATGCGGCGTGCCGGTGACGGTACCTAGGGTTCGAATCCCTATCTCTCCGCCATTTTTTGCCTGCCCTTATGTTTTGACAAAACGTGCATTTGGTCTCACGACTTACACGAAGTCATAAAGCCTGTCCGACCCAAGGAGACTGGGGTGTGCCGTAGGCTTTTTAACCGGGAGGGGTGCGCATGAAGAGGTTTGGTCCGATGTTGATGGCGCTGCTTGCCGCGGTACTGTTGGCGATTTTTGCGACGACCCCGCCGGAGGCAACGCCCAGTGATGCACCGCTGCGAAGCTTCTCTGCCACTCGGGCTATGGCCGATGTGAGGACAATGGCAAAACATCCGCACGTTACTGGTTCGGCGGAGAACGCAGTCGTGCGCGATCATATCCTACGCCGCATGGAAGCTCTCGGGATGGAAGTTTCGACCAGCACGGGCCTCATCGACGCCAAGGGAACAAAACGGCGCAATCATTGGAGCGGACGCAATGACCCACCAGCCACCTTGGTCAATTTAATCGGCATTCTGCCCGGGAAAAATCGCAACGCTCCTTCAGTCGTCCTGATGTCGCACCATGATACGGTTTGGGGCTCGCCCGGCGCCGCAGACGATGCATCGGGTGTCGCTGCAAGCTTGGAAGTCGTGCGCGCAATCCGCGCTCAGGGGCAACAGGAACGCGATCTGGTCATGCTGGTCACCGATGGCGAAGAACTTGGCTTACAGGGCGCGCGTCAATTCTGGGCGAACCATCCTTTACGCAAAAGCGCCGGCGCGGTTATCAATATGGAAGCACGCGGAGGCGGGGGACGGACGACCCTGTTTCAGACGTCACACCAGAATGGCGAAGCTATGCAGGTTTACGCCGATGCGGTCCGTCGCCCTGGTGCATCTTCACTTGCTGCGTTCATTTACGCGCTCCTCCCCAATGATTCCGATCTGACACCTGTCATCAAGCATGATTACGCCGCCTATAACTTTGCCTTTATCGGGCGATCCGGCCTCTACCATTCACCAATGGCGACGCCAGACAACCTTGATCAAGGCGCATTACAGGACATGGGTGGACAGGTTCTCGACCTAACCCAAGCGCTCCTAAAAACAGACAGGCTTCCCCAAAGGGCGCCTGATACCGTGTTTTTTGACGTATTCGGTTTGTTCACGGCGATCTATCCCGCTTGGCTTGGTTGGGGAATGATAATCATCGCGGCGGGCGGAATGGGCCTGGTCTTGCGGCAAGACGGAACAGCCGGTTTAGCCGCGGGTGTTGGACGTATGTTGGCGCTGATCGTGGCAAGCGCAGCGATACTCTTCGCGCTTAACCGCTTATCCCTTGGGCTCGAGCCCGCCAATTATTATGACCGCCTGGCCGCGATCCCTCGGCTAGAGATTATGGCGGTGTTGGGTTCGCTGGCGGCGTTTCTCACGGCTTTTGCCAGCTGGCGACCAAGTCGCGTCGGTGTCGTAGGTTCGGCGCTACCACTGTTTATCATGTGCCTTGCCGCGCAAGCCTTGGCGCCGACGGCAGCTTATGTGCTGGTTCTACCAATGGTGCTCGTCACCATTACCCTTTGGGTGCGGCATTCTGCCGTGCGGATTGGTATTGCGGCAATGGTCGGAGGCTACATGTTGGCGCTGGGTCACCAGTTGATGCAAGGGGTGGGGCCGACGCTTCCGTTCGTCGCAGCGTTACCACTGGCATTGGCCGTTTTATCGACACTACCGCTTTGGCCTGGCATCGAGGTTCGAAAGGCACGGGCCATAGCCGTTGTCACCTTGCTGGGGGCAGCGTCCGTTTCATTGTGGGTTTTACTGGACGCGCCTGCCGCGAGCCGAGCCGTTTATTCCGATAGCAAGCAGTGAACGGCGGTTTGCTTCGTACGGTCATCTTTGCGCCGTCACAGCATCATAAAGTCAGCAGATAGGCGACGACTTGTTCGCGCGCTTTGCGGTCTTGAATGCCGATAAAGGGCATTTTGGTGCCTGGCACCGTCTTCTTCGGGTCAGTTAACCACCGGTCTAATGTTTTGGCGTTCCACGTCAGTCCAGACGCCTTGAGTGCGGGGCTGTAGGCATATCCTGCAAGCGTGCCAGCGCGGCGGCCGCCGACGCCCGCTAGACTAGGGCCAAAGGCTGTCTTTCCAACCTGTGTCGAATGACAGCCAGCGCATACCGCAAATGCGGGTGGGCGTGCTTGCTGCGCCGTCGCCGGGCTAAATAGCGGGGTTGCCGCCAAAAATATGGGAAACGCGGCAAGAGCCACCGATAGCGGGAAATAGCGCACGCTTAGCCTCACCAGTTAAGTTGGTAGATAGGAAAAAGGCGACGGCAGGATGACCCGCCGTCGCCTTCAATTTGGGTTATTGGAAGCGATCTGCGTCCATGACCTTTGTCCATGCCGCGATGAAATCGGCCACGAACTTTTCTTTCGCATCGTCCGAAGCATATACTTCGGCGACGGCACGCAGCTCGGAATTCGACCCGAAAACGAGGTCGACCGGCGTTGCGGTCCACTTGGCCGCACCGGTTGCCCGGTCCTTGCCTTCATACAGGCCCGCATTCGTCGCCGACTTCGCCCAGACTGTGTCCATGGACAGCAGGTTGGTGAAGAAGTCGTTGGTCAGCGTGCCGGGCTTGCTGGTGAAAACACCGGCAGTCGAACCGCCCGCATTTGCACCCAGAACGCGCATACCGCCAACCAATACGGTCGTTTCTGCAACGGTCAGGCCAAGCAAGTCCGCCTTGTCGATCAGCGCTTCTGTCGGGCCGAAATAGGCGTCCGATGCAAAATAGTTACGGAAACCGTCGGCTTTTGGTTGCAGCTGGTTGAACGATTCCACATCGGTTTGGTCCTGTCCGGCGTCGACGCGTCCAGCCTTGAACGGAACGGTGACGTCCTGCCCAGCGGCCTTTGCGGCTTGTTCGATGGCCGCATTACCGCCAAGCACGATCAAGTCCGCGATGCTGACCTGCTGGCCGCCCTTTGCGCCCTTGTTGAACGCGGTACGGACGGTTTCAAGCTTAGCCACAACCTTGCTGACTTCGGCAGGGTCATTGACGGCCCAATCCTTCTGCGGCGCGAGGCGCAGACGGCCACCATTGGCTCCGCCACGCATGTCGGTCGAGCGGAAGGTTGAGGCCGATGCCCATGCTGTCCGCACGAGTTCTGCAGTCGTTAGGCCTGAAGCCAGAATGCTTGCCTTCAACTGAACGATATCCTCCGCACCGATGGTCGCATAATTGGCCTTCGGTAACGGGTCCTGCCACTTCAAGGTCACTTTTGGCGCGTCCTTACCAAGATAACGTGCTTGCGGCCCCATGTCGCGGTGGGTGAGCTTGAACCATGCCTGTGCAAAGGCGTCCGCAAACTCTTGCGGATTTTTCTGCCAGCGCTTGGTAATCTTCCGGAATCCGGGGTCTTCACGCAATGCAATGTCGGTTGTGAACATGATGGGTGCATGACGCACGTCAGGACGATGTGCGTCTGGAACCATGTTCGCGGCCGATGGATCGGTCGGGATCCACTGTACGGCGCCAGCAGGGCTTTTCGTCTTTACCCATTCAAAGCCGTAAAGATTGTCGAGATACTGCGTGGTGAATGCGATTGGGTTGGACGTCCATGCACCTTCAAGTCCGCTGGAAATCGTGTCTTCCGAATGGCCTTTGCCGCATTTGTTGGTCCAGCCCAAGCCTTGCTGTTCAATGGGCGACACGCCTGGATCACCGGCAACGCACTCTTCTGGCTTTTTGGCACCATGTGCTTTTCCAAAGGTGTGGCCACCTGCAATCAGCGCAGCTGTTTCGGCATCGTTCATTGCCATCGCACCAAATGCACGGCGGATGTCCTGAGCCGCGGCGAGGGGGTCAGGAACGCCGTTTGGACCTTCTGGATTGACATAGATAAGCCCCATCTGCGTTGCCGCCAATGGACCCTTCAAATTGCCCTTTGCGTCGCGGCGTTGGTCCGTCAGCAATTTGGTTTCGGGGCCCCAGAAGACAAGATCAGGCTGCCATGTGTCAATGCGACCGCCAGCAAAGCCAAGGGTTTTGAAGCCCATGTCTTCCATAGCCACATTTCCGGAGAGAACCATCAGGTCGCCCCATGAAAGTTTACGGCCGTATTTTTGCTTGATTGGCCATACCAAGCGGCGTGCCTTGTCGAGGTTTACGTTATCTGGCCAAGAATTAAGCGGTTCAAAGCGCATTTCGCCGCCGTCAGATCCACCGCGACCATCTCCGGTGCGATAGGTGCCTGCGCTGTGCCATGCCATGCGGATGAAGAACGGACCATAATGGCCATAGTCAGATGGCCACCAAGGCTGCGATGTTTTTAGGACCTTGCGAATGTCTTCCTTGACCGCATCAAGATCGAGTGTGGCAAATTCGGACGCATAGTTAAAGTCGTCGCCATAAGGGTTCGCGCGCGCTTCATTTTGGCGCAGCGCAGTCAAGTCGACCTTCTTTGGCCACCATTCCGCTTTTGGTTCGGCCGTTTCGGCATGTGCCGCAGATGCGAGGGCCACTGGTGATGTGGCGGCAAGCAACGCGACGAGGGCGATGTTGCGTATTTTCATGGAATTTTTCTCCCGTTTAACCGTGGACACCCATTTGGTGTATGTTGGTGTTACTGGCGATGCGTCGCCAAGCCCAACGAGATTGATTGGTCACAATAATCGATTGCGTTGATGATAGTGACCAGAAGCGACGGCCCAAGAAGGTTCGCAATATTGTGTTTTTGCTGACGCAATCTGCAGTCAGGTGGTTGAGCCCGCCTGTGCATTGACGCCATTTGGCGTGAAATACACATCTGACTTAAGGGCATCGACCGCCGTTGCGGCTTCCTGTTCCATTTCCTGAAGATAGGCAAAACGATGTTCCAAGAAGTCGGTTTCACTGACTTTTTCAAGCCTTCCGCATAGGCGCGATAGTGAACGGGCGCCCATATTGTTGCCGGAACTTTTGAACGCATGTGCGCAGAAACGGAATTCCGAAACATCGCCTTCCGCAACGGCTTTACGTAAGGGGCCCAGCGTTTGTTCGACATCTTCGACAAAGCCTTCGATCATCGCATTCACAAAAGCGTGATCGCCAATAGACAACAGATACTGGATTTGACCGTGGTCGATTGGCGCTCCAGCTGCTGGAATATTTCCAAAGATGGACGCGACTTCATCCAACGGATCGGTTGGTAATGGCTGGGGAATTGCCGCTTCATTCGTGTCGGCGCAGCAATATTTCTCGATGGCGTTGAGAAGCATTTGCGCGTCCACAGGCTTAGTGATGCGCATATCCATTCCCGCGCTTCGGCACTTGATCTCGGTTTCTGAAGTTGCGTCGGCTGTTATGCCGATAATCGGCAGGTGGTTTCGTCCGCCTTCACGCTCACGCCATATGGAACAGGTGTCGATGCCGTTAAGTCGCGGCATGTTCACGTCGATCAGCAATATATCGATACCACCCTTTTTCATTTCCTCAAGCGCTTCGTCGCCGTCCGTGACCATGACAACTATATGGCCAGCAGTTTCCAAAATTGCGGCTAGGACATTTCGGTTCGTCCGGTTGTCATCCGCCACCAATACGCGTTTGGGCGTGTAGCGCGTGGCCGATGGTATTTCGACGCGGTGCGTACTGCCCATGCCGGTTCGGTTGCGCAGGATATCCTGTTCAGGCGTTACATCACCGCGCAGCTTTCTCACAAAGGACCTCATTTTGCCGCTAGCCTGAATGGCTGGGCACCGTCCTTAAAAAGACGATGGAGGTTATGGACAGAAAGCGGACGACCCATCAGATATCCTTGAACCTCATCGCAACCGGAAGCGCGTAGCAGCGTGAACTGGGCCTCTGTCTCGACGCCCTCTGCGACGACCCGCATATTCAGCGCATGGGCCAAATGGCCGATAGTGGAGATGATGGCGCGATCCGTTGCCGACGTTTCGACCCGCGAGATGAAGGTTTGGTCAATTTTTAAACGGGTGGCCGGCAGGTCTCGCAAATATTGAAGTGATGAATAGCCCGTGCCAAAATCGTCGATCGAAATTTGAATGCCGCCCGCGCGTAAAGTTGCCAATTGCTCGCGCACCTTTGGGCTGTTGTCAATTAACAGCTCTTCGGTAATTTCAATCGCCAGCTTGCCGGGTGGAATGGCATATTTCGCGGCCAGATCGAGTATTTCGGAACACATGGCGGCATATTCAAACTGCTTGGGCGATACGTTGACGGCTATATGTGGAAGCTCGATGCCTTCTTCGGCAAACAACGCAATCTGTTTGCATACGGCTTCAATGACCCATGTGCCGATACGGCCAATTAAGCCCGAGTCATTGGCCACCTTGATAAAATCGGACGGGTACAAGCGTCCCCTGACCGGATGGTTCCAACGCAATAGAGCCTCAAGGCCTACATAATTGCCTGACGCGGTATCGACTATCGGCTGATATTCCAGGAACAACTGATCGCTGTTGAGCGCGTCACGCAGGTCGCTCTCGATGCCTGCATTCAATTGCGCGATGTGGTTCATGTGCGGGGAAAAGAAGCAGAAGCAATTTCGGCCCGAAGATTTGGCCTCATACATAGCAAGGTCCGCCAGACGCAGCAGTTCGTCGGGGGAGTTGCCATCTTCGGGGATAAGCGCGATACCAATGCTGCCACCGATGAGCTGCTCGACCCCGCCAATCATATAGGGATCACCGATTGTTGCGAGCAGTTCGGTGCACACGGCTGCGGCTTTATTATTGTCCTCGAGATTTTGGAGGACAATGGCGAATTCGTCCCCGCCGATGCGCGCGGCAAAGCCATTGCTGTCGAGCGCGGAGGTAAGCCGCTCGGCGACTTGGCGCAGCAAAACATCGCCTGTCTGGTGCCCGCGCGTGTCGTTAATGACTTTAAATCGGTCGAGGTCGAGCAGCAACAGCGCCGCAACCTTGCCGCTTGCCTTGCTCTCATCGATAGCGGTGCGCATCCATTGCGCAAGCAATGTACGATTGGGAAGGCCCGTGAGCATATCATGCAAGGCAAGATGCGTTCGGTGCTCTTCGGCGAATTTGCGCGCCGTGATATCAAGCCCGGTGGTCAGGACACCTATGGTTTGGTTATCTTTGTTCCGGAGCGGTGATTTGTTGCAGTGAAAAGTGAGATCAATGCCTTCACTGACAAATTTCTCTTCGAAATTAGGTAGAGAGATTCCCTTCTCCAAAATGACGTTATTCCGGCGCGTTTCGCGCTCAAGCAATTCGGGATCCATGATGTCCGAAATGGGACGGCCCACCAGTTGGTCGGGGTCGCGACCGAACAGCGCTGCCTGATAGGAATTTAAAAAGAGGAATTTACCGTTTCGGTCCGTCGCGTTGATCAAAATCGGCGTCGTGTCGATGATTTGCTCCAGCATCGACTTGCCGCCTTTATCGTCGCCGTCCGTGCTATCTGCGCCGGTCCGATTGGCCTCAAGTGATTGCTTGAGCTCTTGCTGCCGATAATGCTGGCCCAAGAGCAATAATGCGCGATCGCGAAATTCGATGTGGGATACGGGCGTTTGCAAAAAATCGGTCGCGCCGGCATCCAGCGCTGTAATGCGACATTCTCGGTCTTGCCGCGCCGTAATGATGATCGCAGGAATATGCGCGCCAGCGGTGCGTGAACGGAATTTGCTGATAAATTCCGCACCGTTCATTTCGGGCATGCGGTAGTCCACCACAAGCAGGTCTGCGGGCTCGGTCTCCAGCCATTGCAAAGCGTCAATCGCGCTGTGAAAACACTTCGCGGAGAACTCCGGACCCATCATCGCAACATATTGCGCGTAAATGCGTAAGTTGGTCGATCTGTCGTCTACAATGACAATGCGCGCATGCATGCCACAGCGGTATCGGCATAACCTCAAGGAATGGTTAAACCGCTGTTCGTGTTTCGCGGGCTATGTGTCCGTGCACCTGACCGAAGGTGTTTGGATTCCGACGGTTGCCAAAAACATGCGCTGGCCTTAGCAGTGGGGCATGCACAGCACGCCACATTATGAAGAGCAATATCTATCGTTGATGCGCCGCATTTGGACCGAGGGTGCTGTTCAGCGCGATCGGACTGGTGTTGGCACCAAAGCGTTGTTCGGCGCCACCATGCGCTTTTCGCTGGCGGACGATGCTATCCCGCTGTTGACCACCAAGCGGGTGTATTGGAAAACAGCGGCGCGCGAGATGCTTTGGTTTTTGACCGGCAACACAAATATCCAGCCCTTGCTTCAACAAAATGTCAAAATCTGGACCGACTGGCCTCTGGCGCGATATCGGCGCGAAATGGGCGAAGACATCACGCAAGAGGCCTTTGAGCAGCGCATTGTCGAAGATGATGCCTTTGCCGCGCAATGGGGCGATTTGGGTCCAGTCTATGGCGCGCAGTGGGTCAACTGGCCGCGTTATGAGGCCACTGACAACGGGCTATTCCGGCGTGCCGAGAAGGGCATCGATCAGGTCAGTCTGCTGGTCGAAAGTTTGAAGAACAACCCGGGTTCGCGCCGCCACATCATCGAAGGCTGGAATGTTGCCGAGCTTGATCAAATGGCGCTTCCACCTTGCCACAAGACTTACCAGTTCCATGTTGCGGACAATGTATTGAGCTGCATCTTGTTTCAGCGTTCTTGCGACCTGGGCCTCGGATTTGCGTTCAATGCATTTTCTGGTGCTTTGTTGACGCGGATGCTCGCTGCGGTCTGTGGGTACAAGGCTGGCGAGCTCATCTGGCAGGGTGGCGACGTGCATTTATATCTGAACCATGCGCCTTTGGTTGAGGAGCAGTTGAGCCGAACGCCGTCTGGCAATCCCAAGCTAAAGCTTTTGCGGACGCCCGACAGCGTTTTTGATTTCCGCATCGACGATTTTGAAGTGTCGGATTATCATCCGCAATCACACATTTCTGCGCCAGTTGCGGTCTAATTGTTCATTAGGACAGCGATATTGACCTAAACACCCATTTGAAATATTATAACAACCGTGGATAATAAACTGCCTGAGTCGTTTCGGGTACATAACTGCGGAGATGGTGATGGTGCACGGTATCAAGGACAATCTCGCGCCGCTTCATCTCCATGTACCGGAACCCAAGTTCCGCCCCGGCGATAAGGCCGATTTTAGCGACATCATTGTCCCCGAAGTGGACGCCATAACGCGTCCGGATGAGCACGCCAGCCCGGCGGATATACATGCGCTTGCTTATGGCCTTGTCCGCGTCTTGGGCGATGATAATCAGGCCGTTGGCAGTTGGAACCCCGGGCTTGATGCCGACACGCTGCGCGCCATGCTGCGCAAGATGTTGCTATTGCGCGCCTTTGATGACCGCATGTTCCGGGCACAGCGTCAGGGCAAAACCAGTTTCTATATGAAGTCCTTTGGTGAGGAAGCGACGTCAGTTGCAACCACGATGGCGCTGCATTCGGATGACATGTGTTTTCCAAGCTATCGCCAGCAAGGCATTCTAATTACGCGAGATTACCCGCTCGTTGATATGATGAACCAGATTTATTCCAACAGTGGCGATCGGCTGAAGGGGCGCCAGCTGCCCATCATGTATTCCGCTAAAGATTACGGATTTTTCAGTATTTCGGGCAATCTGACAACGCAATATCCGCAGGCGGTGGGTTGGGCGATGGCTTCGGCATCGCGCGCCGATACCCGGATCTCTGCAGTGTGGTGTGGCGACGGGTCGACAGCGGAAGGTGACTTCCACAGCGCGTTGACATTTGCCGCCGTATATAATGCGCCGGTTATCTTTCAGGTCGTGAACAACCAGTGGGCGATTTCGTCATTCTCCGGTTTTGCAGGCAGTGAGCGGACAACGTTCGCCGCACGTGCCATTGGCTATGGCATCGCTGGACTGCGCGTGGATGGCAATGACGCGCTGGCCGTCTTCGCCGCTATGCAATGGGCGGCCAACCGCGCGCGCACAAATGGTGGGCCAACATTGATCGAATATTTCACCTATCGCGGGGAAGGGCATTCGACGTCGGATGACCCCGGCGCGTACCGTGCGGCGGAAGAATATGCCTTATGGCCGCTTGGCGACCCTGTGACGCGTCTCAAGAATCATTTGATAGCGATTGGCGCGTGGAGTGACGAGCAGCATGAGGCGCTCATTCTGGAGCTGTCCGATTTCGTAAAGGCGTCCCAGAAAGAGGCGGAGCAGAACGGGATTTTAGGCCACGGCCTGCATCACCCAATGGAAAGCATGTTCGAAGATGTGTTCGAAGAAATGCCATGGCATTTGAAAGAACAATGCGAACAGATGTTGGAAGAACAACGCGATAAATTTGGCCCTGAATGGGAGGCGCGCTGATGTCTGAGCCCGCGACCAAAACGATGAACATGATTGAGGCGATCAACAGTGCCTTGGACGTGATGCTGGCGAAAGACCCGGAAGTTGTCATCATGGGGGAAGACGTCGGCTATTTCGGCGGCGTCTTCCGCGCGACTGCGGGGCTTCAGAAAAAGCATGGCAAAACCCGCGTTTTTGATACGCCCATCAGTGAATGTGGGATCATTGGTGTTGGAGTCGGCATGGCGGCCTATGGCCTTCGCCCCGTGCCCGAGATTCAGTTTGCGGATTACATCTACCCCGGCCTTGACCAGTTGGTCAGCGAGGCTGCGCGCATGCGCTATCGTTCCGCCAATGACTTTATCTGCCCCATGACCGTGCGTTCGCCCTTTGGCGGCGGCATATTCGGCGGCCAAACGCATAGCCAAAGCCCCGAAAGCCTGTTCACGCATGTCTGCGGGATCAAGACAGTTATTCCCGCGACACCTTATGATGCAAAGGGGCTGCTGATTGCCGCGATCGAAGACAATGACCCCGTCGTGTTTTTTGAGCCCAAGCGGATCTATAATGGCCCGTTCAGCGGCTATTATGACCGTCCGGTCGAGCCATGGTCCAAACATGACGGCAGCGCCGTTCCAGAAGGCTATTATCGCATAGATTTAGGCAAGGCAGCGGTCGTGGGGGAAGGGCAGGCTGTCACGGTGCTGACCTACGGCACGATGGTGCATGTTGTGAAAGCCGTCGTCGCCGAGCATGGCATTGACGCCGAAATCATCGACCTGCGGACATTATTGCCACTGGACATCGAAACCATAGAAGCATCGGTCAAGAAGACGGGCCGCTGTATGGTTGTGCACGAAGCGACCCGTACCAGCGGCTTTGGCGCGGAATTGGCTGCGCAGGTGCAGGAACGGTGCTTCTATCATCTCGAGGCACCAATAGAGCGTGTGACCGGATTTGACACGCCATATCCACACAGCCTCGAATGGGCATATTTCCCCGGCCCCGTGCGGCTCGCCCGCGCATTTGACAAGATCATGAAGGACTGACTTTATGCCCATATTCACATTCAACTTACCGGATATTGGTGAAGGCATAGCCGAGGCGGAAATCGTTGCATGGCATGTAAAGGTTGGCGACAGAATTTCTGAAGACCAGCCGCTGGCGGATATGATGACCGACAAAGCGACCGTCGAAATGGAAAGCCCGGTGGCGGGAATCGTGACCAAGGTTGCTGGCGAGGCAGGGGATGTCATCGCCATCGGATCCATGCTCGTGGAGATTGAAACCGCGACTGACGTCAGTCAGGTGGAAAGCACGGTACAGGTAGAAGCGGTTGCCACGGTCGAAGACGAGCTGCCACATGCGCCTGAGCCAGTCGCTACTGAACCAGCGGTCGTGCAGGAAAGACCTGCAGCTGTGCCGGTTCCGTCGCCTAGCATAAGCGCCGACCATAAGATTACGGCGTCGCCTGCAGTACGCCAACGTGCCAAGGAACTCGGCGTCGCATTGACTGACGTCAAGGCGGCAGGCGGGCATGTCCGGCACGCGGATCTCGACGCATTTTTGGCCTATGGAAGCGGGCAGGGCTATCGCGCATCCCATATCAGCGCGCGCCGTGACGACGAAAATGTCAAAGTCATCGGAATGCGCCGGCGTATCGCGGACAATATGGCGGCATCCAAACGCCACATCCCGCACTTCACCTATGTCGAGGAAATTGACGTCACCGCGATTGAAGCGATGCGCGCCGACCTGAACGCCAATCGCGGCGCAAGGCCGAAGCTGACGATGCTCCCATTGCTTGTCGTGGCGATCTGCAAGACCATCCCGCAATTCCCGATGATCAACGCGCGTTACGACGACGAAAATGGCGTGGTGACACGCCATGGCGCGGTGCATTTGGGCATGGCAACGCAAACCGATGCCGGATTAATGGTCCCTGTCATCCGCGATGCGCAGGACAGAAATATCTGGCAGCTTGCAACGGAAATTGCCCGACTTGCCGACGCTGCACGGAGCGGCTCAGCGAAAAGTGAAGAGCTGTCGGGCTCCACGCTTACAGTGACGTCACTTGGCCCCTTGGGCGGGATTGTGACCACACCTGTCATCAACCGACCTGAAGTCGCGATCATCGGGCCCAACAAGATTGTCGAGCGTCCGATGTTTGTCGGCGACACAATCGAGGCACGTAAACTGATGAACCTGTCGATCAGCTGCGACCATCGTGTTGTCGACGGTTGGGATGCGGCCAATTATGTTCAGGCGTTGAAAAAGCTTATGGAAACGCCGGTTTTGCTATTCGCCGATTAAAATTATTACGTCGAGACGTTGGTGGCGAAAAAGCTGGGTTTGGAACTCATTTGCCCGAAAACGAGCTTTTATGACAAATGCCGTTGACAGAATCTTGCGTCGCTTATAGTGCGCCCCCACCGCAAGTTAGCGGGTGTAGCTCAGTTGGTTAGAGCGCCGGCCTGTCACGCCGGAGGTCGCGGGTTCGAGCCC
>NZ_JBIICH010000056.1:0-13116 GCF_044239005.1 Sphingorhabdus sp.
CCGACTTCAGCGGCCTGCGCTATCGCCTCGCGGGTGTACAGGACACCCAAATTTTCGCCGTCATCATCAATGACTCGTACTTTTTCAGCTGTGATGAGATTATTGTAGCGCGGACCACTTTTAACAGGTGGGGTCATTGCGCGCCGGGTCGGCGGGGTGGCGATAGTCGATACTCCTTTTGATGATCTGCTGCGCCATTACAGCCAAATCGCTAACAGATAAAGGCCTTAGCGCCGGATTATCCGCTTTTGTTCGTGACAGTGGCTCTCGAGACACGACCAAGCGCCCAAAGGCTCCTGATCTGATCTATTTTGTCAGCGCCGTCAGGTCATCGACCGTCAATATCTGCGGCAGTATCTGCGCCTCTCCCTTCGGCGGGAAGTACAGATATAATGGCACGCCGGAGCGCCCATATTTTGCGAGATAGCGGGTAATGTCCGGGTCTCTGCGCGTATAGTCGCCCACCATCACGGTCATACCCGCCTTGCGGAATGCGTCATTGGTCTCCGTCCGGTCGATTGCCGCCTGTTCATTGACCTTACAAGTGACGCACCAGTCAGCGGTGAAATAGAGGAACACCGGCTTGCCCTCGGTGCGCAGAGTGTTCAGGCGGGCTTCGTTAAAACCTATGCTGCCGGCCTTAGACACCGTACCCGCAGGCTGTATCGTCACTTTGCCGATTATCAGTGCGGCGGCGATAGCTATTCCGAACAAAGCTATCACAACCAATTTATAGGGCGACCCCTCTTTCTGTTTCCGGCCAAGCTCATACAACCGCACGAGGATCATGAGCGCCGCCGCGCCGCCGATCATCAAACCGGTGAACCCAGCCAGTTGATATGTCAGCCACAGCAATGCCAGCGATGTCAGCGCCATGGGCAGTGCCATCCACTGGCGGAACCGCACCATCCATGGCCCGGGTCGCGGCATCCGCTTGCGTAAGGCAGGGATGAACGCAATCGCGAGGAAGGGGAGGGCGAGACCAAATCCAAGCCCGGCAAAAATCAGCAATGCCAAACCGGTCGGCAGCAAAAGCGCAGCGCCCATTGCGGCGGCCATGAACGGCCCAGTGCACGGTGTCGCGACGATTGCGGCAAGCACGCCGGTCCAGAACGATCCGGCAAGGCCGCCTTGCCGCGTGAGCTTTTCGCCCGCACCAATGCCCCCAACCTCAAACATGCCGGCCAGATTGGCGGTGACCGCGACCATCAGCAACAAAAGGATCAGCACGACCGCAGGGTCCTGCAACTGAAATGCCCAGCCCACTTCTTCACCGGC
Source organism: Sphingorhabdus sp. (assembly GCF_044239005.1). Classification (GTDB taxonomy): domain Bacteria; phylum Pseudomonadota; class Alphaproteobacteria; order Sphingomonadales; family Sphingomonadaceae; genus Sphingorhabdus_B. Next base: position 1,279 of record NZ_JBIICH010000056.1, read on the forward strand.
AGCGCGCAAGGCCAGCATGATGCCGCCGAGGATGAGGCAGCTGACAATGATACCGACTGTGTAGGCCACCGCATCGCGGCGGGCTTCGCCTTCATCGCCACCCATTTTGGCAAGGCTCAGCGCCTTCAGCCCCAATATGGGAAAGACGCAGGGCATGAGATTCAGCAGCAAGCCACCAAGCACAGAGAATGCCAATATCCACCCAAAGCCAAGCGGCGGTTGTTTTTGATCGGCAGGCGCACCTTCGCCCAAAACAGACACCGCATCGCCGCCCGATGGCACCGCGCCCGGCACCGCGCGCACTTCAAGCCCTTGCGCGTCATTGAAGCGTAAAAGGCCATCAATTTGGCCGTCAAAGCCTACTTTCACTTCGCCGCTGACCACCAGCCAGTCGCCGACACGCCGCGCGCTTTGCGGGGCTGCATAGCGGAATAGTTTGTCAGTCTGCGCGAAGAACCAGACGCGTTCTGCCTTCGCGCTGCGCGGATAAGGGATGGCGATATCAATGCGCTTGCCGTCAATTTGGTAGAGCGCCGAACGGTCAAGCGGCACGGGCAGGGCGCTGCGCCATGCGTCAAAGCGCGCGCGGTTAGCATTGGATATGGTACCCGACCCGATTGTCATGGGCACGGTCAGCGTCGCGGCCTCCGGAACGCAAACCAAGTCCGAACAGGCCGACCAGCGGGCATCCACTTTGACGTTCAGGCTTTGGCCCGGCTGTGCGCCTTTGGGTATTTTGATATCCACCAGAAAGGCATGCTTTGCCTTGTAGATATGATTCATAAACCCGCTGACGATCAGCGTCTCGGGTACCGGTGCACGCACCGGTCCGGCTGTCACACCATTTGGCAATTGCCATGCGAGCTCAAGCGGTGTGCCTGCATCGCCGGGGTTTACCCAATAATCATGCCAGCCGGTCTTGGGGTCCATGACAATGGCGACCGTCACAACATCGCCGGGCGCGGGGCGATTGGTTTCGATATCTATCGATGCGCGCACATTTTGCGGCGATGCGTTGGCGGGCGTCTGTGCATATGTGCCGCCAAAGGCCAAAGTTAGCGCCAGCAGAAACAAGCAGAGTGTGCGCAGCAGACGCAGTGGTCGCGGGGCCAATGCCAACGTGCCAATATTCTGCGTGTGTAGAACAGCCATCTTATTCCGGTGCCGTTTGTAAGGGGGACGCATTCATTGTCGGCATCGCCTTCGCCTTTTTCCAGCTACCGTTCAGATAATAAGCGATCGATAACACACAAGAGGCGATGGATGTCGCGATGAAGGCAGCCCAAATGGCGTCCGCGCCAAATCGGTCATATAATCCAAAGCCAATAGTGAAGCGGACGATGACGGCGCTGAATATCAGGATGAGCAAAGGCGCGACCACGGCGCCATTTGCCCGCACCGCAAAGGTCACAACGACCGAAACACCCATCAATATGAAGCTCCAGCCAATGATATGGTTGATGTGGATGGCGATATCGATCGCTGGACTGCCGATGGGCAGGAACAACTGAAGCAACGGTGTTGCGAACAAGGTCATCAGCAAAATCAGCACGCCCGACATCAGCAAGTTAATGCCGATACCCGACCAAACGATGCGGCCAACGCGTTCCCATTTGTTCGCCCCAATATTTTGCGCAACCATAGCGCTGACTGCCCCACCCACAGCCACGGCGGGCATTTGCACATAGCTCCACAGCTGGTTCATCACACCAAAGGCCGCAGTGGTGTCGACGCCCTCAATATTGACGAGGCCAATCATCACGACGGCAGAACCCGACATGATAATCATCGACAAGCCCATGGGCAGACCCATACGCGCTATTGGTTTTAGAAAGCGGGCGTCAGGGCGCAACCATGTGAGCTCAGCCCCGCGGAGGCGAATGGTCAGGTCAAGCGCATAGACCTTGCGCAGCAGCAGGCCAAGGCTGATGATCCCGGCAACGATTGTCGCCAAAGCGGACCCGGCGATACCCATTGCGGGAATTGGACCAAAGCCAAGAATGAAGACCGGATTGAGGATGATGTCGAGCACGACATTCAAGACCGTATTCCAAAATGGCGTGACGGAATCACCGACGCCGCGCAGCGATGATGAGATCAGCACCATGACAAATGACGTTGGCATCGTCAGGAAAATCACGCGCAGATAGGCAAGCGCGAGCGGATAGACCGCCTCAGGCGTCGACATGAGCCGCAGCATGTGCGGCGCAAAAATCCAGCCTGCCGCTGCGAACAATAAGCCCGCGGCGAAAAAGACGGTGATTGCGGTTCCCATGATCCGGCGCACAGACTCAATATCGCGGCGGCCCATATTTTGGCCGATCAATATCGTTGTCGCCATGGTGAAACCGAACAGGGTGGAGAACATCAAGAACATGATGAGCCCAGCGTTCGCCGACGCCGCCAGCGCCTCTTCGCCCAAAAACTTTCCGATCCAAACCGAATTGACCGAATTGTTTATCGACTGGAGGATGTTCACGCCAAGCGAAGGCAGCGCAAACAGGAACAATGTTTTGGCAACCGGACCAACCGTCAGGTCGCGTTGATGCGCGGGTGCGCTGCTCACCCCAGTCGTGCCAATGCCGCCGTCAGCCGCTCGGCCTCGGCAGCCTTTTCTGCGTGATCGGCGCGTGCCTTTTCCACGGCTTCGGGCTTTGCCTTTTCAACAAAGGATGCGTTGGACAGACGCCCTGCAAGCGCATCACGTTCCTTGGCCGCAGCTTCGATGGCTTTGGTGATGCGGCTGCGTTCGGCATCGAGATCGATAATGCCGTCGAGGGCATAGACGACCGTATCACCACCAACCACGATCTGCGCGATATTGTTGGTTTCGACAGGCGCAAAAGCAAAGCTGTCAATGCGGCCCAAACGCGATAGCGCCGCGGCCTGCCGTTCGATGATTGCGATCGTCGATGGCTGTGGGTCGGCGATATTCGCGGTCAAACGTGCGCCGGGCGGAATGTTCAGCTCTGCCTTAAACGAACGTGTCTTGCTGATCGTGTCAATTACCCAGTCGATTTCACGAACGGCGTCTGCGTCAACCGTTGCGTTCGGCTCGGGCCATTTGGCATGGATGATGTCATAGGGGCGATCACCCAAGGCGTGCCACAATTCTTCGGTGATGAACGGCATGAACGGATGCAGCATGACCAATATTTGGTCGAGCACCCAGCCCGCGACGACCATGGATTCAGCATCCATCTCGCCCTTTTCGCCGTCAACAAAAGCAGGCTTGATAAGTTCGAGATACCAATCGCAGAACTGGTCAAAGACCATGTGATAAATCACATCGGCCATGCCGTCGAAACGGAATTCGGCGAAGGCCTTGTTCAGCTTTTCAACGGTGCCAACCACCTCGCCGATAATCCAACGGTTCACCGCGAGTTCGGCTTTGGGGGCGTGGATGCTGTGCGATCCGCTGATGCCGTTGGACTGGGCAAAGCGTGCCGCATTCCAAAGCTTAGTCGCAAAATTGCGATAGCCGGCGACGCGGCTTTCATCCATTTTGATGTCGCGGCCCTGGCTTTCCATGGCGGCCATGAAGAAGCGCAACGCATCGGCACCATATTGGTCAATCAGGCCGAGCGGATCGACGGTATTGCCCTTGGACTTGGACATTTTGCTGCCGTCTGCGGCGCGGACGAGTCCGTGCAGATAGAGCGTCTTCCACGGCACTTCTTTCATGAAGTGAATGCCCTGCATCGCCATGCGCGCGTCCCAGAAGAACAATATGTCGAAACCGGACACAAGCACGTCATTGGGATAATGGCGGTCCAGCTTTGTGGTCTGGTCAGGCCAACCCAATGTGCCAAATGGCCAAAGTGCGGATGAGAACCATGTGTCGAGCACGTCCGGATCGCGCGTCAATTCAACGTCTGTGCCCGCAAGCGCTTGCGCCGCTTCTTCGGTCTCTGCGACAAAGCATTTGCCATCCGCATCAAACCACGCAGGGATCTGGTGCCCCCACCATAATTGGCGGGACACGCACCATGGCTGGATATTTTCCATCCAGTTGAAATATGTTTTTTCCCAAGATTTCGGGACAATATCAATTGCGCCCGAACGCACCGCTTCGATTGCGGGCTTGGCCAATGTTTCTGCGTCGACATACCATTGGTCGGTCAGCCATGGTTCAATCACTTGGCTCGAACGGTCGCCAAAGGGTGTTTGAATGACGCGGTCTTCAACCTTTTCGAGCAAGCCCAAAGCGTCCATCGCCTCGACCACCATCTTGCGCGCATTGGTTGGCTCGCCTTCGATGCCGAAGCGATATTGGCCGATATATTCTGGCGGAATGAGACCATCCGACGTTTGCACAACGCGGCCTTCGCCATCGAGCATGTTGAACATCTCGCTGGCTTTGAATCCGGCGCGCTTGCCAACTTCAAAGTCATTGAAATCATGCCCCGGCGTTACCTTGACTGCGCCCGAACCCAATTCTGGATCGGCATGTTCGTCGGCGACAATCGGTATCAAGCGGCCGGTGATCGGCAGGCGGACATTTTTGCCTACCAGATGCGCATAACGTTCATCCGAGGGATTTACGGCCACCGCCATATCGGCGAGCATCGTTTCGGGCCGCGTCGTCGCGACGGAGATAAATCCGCTGCCATCTTCGAGCGGATATTTGAAGTGCCAGAACTTGCCATTGATTTCGCGCGTTTCCACCTCAAGGTCGGAAATCGCGGTTTTCAGGCCGGGGTCCCAATTGACGAGGCGCTTGTCGCGGTACAGCAGGCCTTGATTGTAGAGTTCAACGAACACTTTGATGACGGCTTTTGAAAAGCCCTCATCCATTGTGAAGCGTTCATTTTCCCAATCCATCGAGCAGCCAAGCCGGCGCAGCTGGCCGGTAATTTCGCCGCCGCTTTCCTCTTTCCATTCCCACACCTTGGCAATGAATTCGTCGCGTGTGAAATCGGTGCGCTTTTGCTGGCGCGCGTTTAATTGCCGTTCGACCACCATTTGCGTGGCGATGCCCGCATGGTCGGTTCCCACCACCCACAGTGCATCCTTGCCCTGCAAACGCGCATGGCGGATGAGGATGTCCTGCAACGTGTTGTCGAGCGCGTGGCCAATGTGCAGCGAACCCGTCACATTTGGCGGAGGGTTCACGATTGTATAGGGCTCTGCATCGGGGCGTTCGGGACGGAACGCGCCAGTGGATTCCCAATGGGCGTACCATTTTGCTTCAATTGCGGCGGGGTCGAAAGTCTTGTCGATAGTCATAGGTTCGTGCCTTAACGAGCCTTACCGGAAAGGGAAACCCTCACCACACGACATGTGCTTCAACAGCCCATAAAAAGCGCTGCTTCAGTTACTTCGCGCCCTTCAAATGCTTCGCCAGCCATGCGAACACAGTTTGGTGCCACTGGATCGAATTTTTTGGTTTCAGCACCCAATGGTTTTCATCGGGGAATATCAACAGCTTCGATTCCACACCCTGCTGCTGCAATGCGGTGAAGGCGGCCAGGCTTTGCGAATAGGGAATGCGATAATCCTTCTCGCCATGGATGACCAAAGTCGGTGTTTTCCATTTGGCGACATGGTTCACAGGGTTCCATTTTTCGGCATCGGTCCGCGTTGTCCATGGCCCGCCATTATCCCATTGGTCGAACCATAATTCTTCGGTTTCATAGGCCATCGCGCGCAGGTCGAAAATGCCCGCATGATTGACGAGGCATTTGAAACGGTCGGGCCAGTTGCCCGAAATCCAGTTCATCATGTAACCGCCGTAAGATCCGCCAAGTGCGCAGGCGTTTGCAGTATCAAGCTGCGTGTCGATTTTGCCAACGGCGTCCATGCCCTTTTGCAAATCTTCAAGCGGCCATCCGCCCCAGTTTTTGTTGATGCTGTCGGTGAATTTCTGACCATAGCCCGTCGACCCGTGAAAATCGATGGTGACAACGGCATAGCCTTGCGATGCCATGACCGCCGGGTTCCAACGGTAGGACCAGCTGTTGTTAAACGTTCCCTGTGGTCCGCCATGCACGAGCAACAATACCGGCAGCTTGCCCGTCGCATTTTGCGGCTTTACGATTTGGCCAAATACCTGTTCGCCATTGGCGCCGGCAAAATTGAATTTCTGGTAATTGACGGGATCGAGCGTTGCCAAAGCGTCCGCATTTACGTTTGTGAGCCGCGTGGTTTTGCCCTTGGCATCCATATGCACAAGGTCCGATGGCCCCGTGATGCTATTGATGGCGTAAACGACACCGCCATTTTTCAAAGGAACGGCTTCGGCGATGCTACCGCGGTCGGTCAATCGCGTGACTTTGCCTTTCAGGTCGACCCGATACAGCGGCGTTTCCAGCACATCTTGCGCAGTCACCAGCAAGCTTCGGCTATCCAAAGCCCATGCGAGCGACGCCACCGAACGGTCCCACTTTTCGGTCAGCGCGGTAACCTTGCCGCTCTTCATATCCATAAGCTTTACGACCAGCCTGTCTGCCTCGTAGGTCGCGCGCGACATCGACGTCCATGCCATCCATTTGCCATCGGGCGACATGGCGGGTGTCGTATCCGTCCCGGCATTGTCGGCGGTCAGGTTGACCGGATCCTTCGACTTGAGCGACGCGCCGTAAATATCGAGATTGGTCGATTTGGCTTCAATTTTGTCTGCCAACCGGAGCGTGTAAACAAGGCCGCTGCTGTCGGCGTTCCAGCTGATCTCTTCGCCGCCGCCAAAGGGTTTGGACGGGGCATCACCAACAAGGGTACCGTCCATCGCTGCGCCCGACGTGCCAAGCTTGCCATCTGCGCCGAGCATGAAGGTGAACACGCGGCTGTAATTGCCCGGCGTTTCCCATTGGTCCCAATGGCGCACCATCAGCTGGTCATATTCGCGACCGGTGCCAGGGCCGGGCTTTGACGTGTCGCCGTCTTCTTCACAGCCAAATTCCATGCAATCACGGGCGATATCGCCCCAGACAGCAAATTTCTGTCCATCAGGGGAGATTTTGAACCCGCTGACATCGGCCTTGAAATTGCTCGCTTGCGTGGTTGTCGCTGTCGCAATGTCGTAGCGCCAAATCTGGTCAGATCCGCTTTCATTGCTGATGTAAAAAATGCTTTTGCCATCGGGGGCAAAGGCGGGGTCATGCTCATTCTTGTCAGGTTTTGATGCGAACATCATTGGCTGCGGTTTGGCACCGATTTTGAGCATATAGAGGTCGGTCTTGCCCTTGTTCGCGGCCAAATCGGTCTCGCGCAGCTGGTAAGCGATCATTGTCCCGTCGGGCGATGCCGTTGCACCCGAAAGGCGCTTCATTGTCACAAGGTCGGTTTCCGTCATCGGGCGCGCAAACGCAGCGGAGGAAAGGGCGGAAGTGCCGATGATTGCGGCAAGCAGGATGGTTTTTCTCATAGCCACACGCTAGTCAGCGCAAGGCAGGCAGGCAAGAAAATTACAGGCGGAAATCTCAAAATTGGGGTTGGGTTTTTGCAAAGCCGCCGCCCCGCCAGTTGCGTTTTATGCAATCATATTGTCTACTAAATAACTTGAGTTTAAATTTTTTGCCGGTAGGGGGAGCGCAACAACGAAAACATAAAAGGATGCCTTCCACGGGACGACCCGGCCATTTGGCTGTGCGGCAAGTAGAAGGAATGAAATATGCAGAAATTGGCTAGCTTTGTTGGCGCCATCGCGCTCAGCAGCCTGCTTTTCTCGGTCACAATGGTATAATTGGCGTCTGAGAAAACAGCTTTTCAAATAAGCAACGGATGGGCGGGTACTTCCCCGCCCTTTTGTTTGTCCAAAATCGCCAGGCTGCGAAAATTAGCGGACCAGTTTGCCGTCTTTCATGACGTGGGTCAGATTTTCCAGCACGCGGATGTCCTGAAGCGGATCGCCCTTAACGGCCACCAGATCGGCAAAACGCCCCGGCTGCACACTTCCCAGCGTTTCTTCTTTGCCCAACAGCTCCGCCGCGCGGATGGTCGCGCTTTGGAGGGCCTGCAGCGGGGTCATGCCATAGCGGACCATATACGCAAATTGCTTGGCATTATCGCCATGCGGATACACGCCGCTGTCGGTTCCATAAGCAATCTTCACGCCCATCTTCACCGCTTTGGTAAAGCCGGCGCGCTGGATATCGGTCGTCTCGCGGTTCTTCCGCAAATATTCTTCGGGCCATTTTTCGCGGGTGCCGACATCGTCAATATAATCACCATTATAGATGTCCATGACCAGCCATGTGCCGCTGGCCTTGGCCATTTTGAGCGCCTCGTCATCGATCAGACTGGCATGTTCGATGGACCGCACGCCCGCGCGGATGGCGCTTTTGATCCCGACCGCGCCGTGTGCATGCGCCGTCACAAATTTGCCCCGCGCCTTGGCGGTCGTGACCACGGCGCGCAGTTGATCTTCGGTCAATTCCGGCTCGCCGGGCTCGGTCCCAATGGCGAGCACCGCGCCCGTGGCGATGGTTTTGATGAAATCAGCGCCTTGGTCTATTAAGAACGCGGTTTTCGCGGCGGCTTCGTCGGCTGTGCTTGCAACACCCAGGCGCATGTCGGCCGGAAGCTGCTCGTTCGGAACGACACCGTTGAGCTCGCCGCCGCCCTTCGGGATCGTAATATAGGCGCCAGCGACAAACATGCGTGAACCAGGAACGCTGCCGGCATTGATGGCATCGCGCAACGCAACATCGGTTAGCCCGCGATAGGTGCCGACATCACGCACGGTGGTAAAACCGGCCTCAAGCGTGAGTCGCGCATTATGGGCGCCAATCAACGCGGTTGCCGCAGGCGACGTTTTCAGCGGAAGGGCTAAATCTGCGCTTTGACTCGCGTCGGCCAGATGGGTGTGCAAATCGATTAAACCGGGCAGGACAGTATATGCCGACCAATCAAGCCGTTCGCTGCCCGCTGGCGTCGCGCCACAAGAGGCGACCGCGGTGATCTTGTCCGCAGCGACGCTAATGCATTGCCCTGTCAGGACTTGGCCGGCCTGAACATCCAACAGCCTGCCCGTTTCAATATAGAGATTTTGCGCAAATGAAGCCGTTGGCGAAACCGCCAACGCCGCCGCGAGTGTCAACGCCGCGCGCATCAACCCTTTTTCGTGATGCGGGTGATTTCCCGCTCAACCATCGCTTCGACGATTGGCGGCAAATGGGTGTCGAGCCAATCCTTCAGCATGGGGCGCAGCAATTCGCGTGTCAGACCCTCAAGCGAGGTTTCCCCTGACCGAACGATTTGCGGCGCTACGCCGGGTTCGGAGAGGGTTTGCAACGCTGAAAAGCTATGACGCAGGTTTTGCGCTTTGCTATCGTCGAGCAAGCGATCTTCAGCAATCGCATTTTCAGCGGCTGTCGTAAGCTCGAGGACTTCTTCCTCTTCGCGTGCAGCAGACTTGGCGCGTTTGGTCGCAGGGCGGCTGCGGTCGTCATCGGCGATAATACGTTTAATCGACGACAATATTTCGTCCATTGACGGTTCGCTGCGATTATCTGCCATAAAATTTGTCCCGCTGCGTTGGATTAGCGCGATTTTCCGTCTGTAGAAATCGGTTCTATTTCTGCTTTTTGCGCCTGCGTGTCAACGGTGCGGGTCGATTTGGCGACGGGGTCAGGCTGCGATGACCAGTCGTTCCAAGCGCCATCAACCTTCTGATAGTCAGCGACGGGATCATATAAAGTTCCGCTTTCGAGACCCAAATCACGTGCCTCTGCCTTGCCCATGGCGGCAAGCAAACTGAAGCCAGCGACATAGGCATTGCGGCGTGCTGCAACGAGTTGAACCTTGCTGTTTAACAATTCCTGCTCGGCATTCAAAATGTCGAGGATTGTGCGGTTGCCGACGCTGTTCTCGGCACGCGTGCCTTCTAACGACAGCTCATTTGCCGACACCGCACGTTCCGACGCGGCGATGACGTCAAGCGCAGCTTTCCAGCTGGCGAAGGACGCCCGTGTCTGTGCAATCGCTTCGCGCTCAGCCGCGATTTCCAGTTCCTGTGCCTGACCAAGGCGCGCCTGCGCCTGACGGATTTGCGCTGCAGGTTGGCCACCTTGATATAATGGCAAAGTCGCGCGAACGCCCGCTTGTGCATTCAGCGAACTATTGTCCGCCTGAAACCCGGGTATATTCGACGATATGGAACGCAGGGCATTGCTGTACGATGGCGACGTAAATACGCTGATCGTAGGAAGGCGCGATGCATTGGCCGCACGGCGGTCAAACCGCGCCGCTTCACGCGACTCGCGTGCCGCAATAAGGTCGGGGTTGTTTTCCAAGGCGACGCTTACGGCACTGTCGGGCGTGGCGGGCAAATTGGGCAGCGGCGGTGGCGCCTGCAATTCTCCGGGCTCGCGGCCGACAAGTTGGATGTAGATTTCTTTTGAACGAATGAGATTGGCGCGCGCCGTTTCCAAATTGCTCGTTGCCAGCGCCAGACGTGCTTCGGACTGGGCAACATCGGTTCGGGTAAGGTCACCGATTTCGAACCGGTCGCGTGTGGCGTCCAGATTGACGGTGAGCACACCCACTTGCGCGCGGTTCAGGTCGACAATCGATTCGTCGCGGATGACGTCCATATATGCGCCAACAACCGCCGAGAAAATGGCGCTTTCGGTACCACGCAGATTGGCAAGCCCTGCCTCGACGCGATTTTCAGCGGCGCGTACGGCGTTTCTAATGCCACCACCGGCATAAAGCGGCGCGGAAATGGTTCCGCTGATGCTGACGCCCCGCGCTTGAACAACCGACGCGCCGCTGTCCTGAAGCACGTTTTCAACATAGGTTGGCTGAACTGTGATGTCAGGGCGGCCATTGGCCTTAGCCAGCGGCACCGCCTCATTCGTCGCGCGCTGCCCGGCGCGCGCTGCGGTCAGGTTTGGGTTGGTTTCATAAGCCGAGACCAGCGCATCGCGGAGGGTATCCGCCATCGCCGGTGCCGAACATGCTGCCGATGTGAGCAACGCGACAGTGAAGAAAAGGCGCGCGTTCAAAACACAAACTCCGGCTTGCGGGCAAATGCGGGTAAAGGCGCGATCTCGCTATCGGCGATTGATTTCAAAGCAACGTTCCCGTTCTGCACATATCCTTTTGCGAGGCGCGTAACGGCGCCTTCGACAATGCCAGTGGCCAACCGCGCACCATCTGCGGCGAGCGAAAAGAGCGCATCTGGCAGTTCTGCAGCGGCGCCATCGACAATGATGCAGGCATAAGGTGCGTTGGCGGTGGCTGCGCCGAGATTGTCCGCGGCTGTCGTGGTCAAATGTCCGGTGCGGGTTTTCAATATCGCAGCGACATATCCATTGGGCTGGCCAATGAGCAGAACATTGTCATCCGCCTGCACGTCAGCAGCCTGCAACAACAACGCAGTTGAAATCGGCGGATTTAAGTTCTCGCCATTTTCCAGCTCAATCGACCGGTCCATATAGGCCGTCATCTGGTGCGAAACGGGGACATAATCCTCGCGCGCGATGCTGCCCATTGCGGCAAGCACCCAGCTTTCAGTTACACCGCTTGGTCGCAGCTGGCTGTCCACCATTGAACGCCGCATATCTTCAAATTTACCTGATTCCATCGGAATATTTCCATTAATCTGCTGGCCATGTGGCACAACTGTATTGCAAACACAATACAGCCTTTCATTTCGGTTCTAGCTATCCGAACCCGTCCCGCCAAGCGGGATTCAGACAAACGGCCTATTTCAGGATGCAAATAGCAACTTTTTCCATGGCTTGTGGCGCACATGGCACAGCATGCCAGATTGCCGGTTGCAATGAATTCTGCAAGCCGCTAAGTGCCCGCCTTCACCACATGGCGGCATTGCTGATTAGGCAGGTTGTTGTTTAGGGGCCCGATGGCGGAGTGGTGACGCAGAGGACTGCA
>NZ_JBIICH010000057.1:0-12952 GCF_044239005.1 Sphingorhabdus sp.
CGCGCCGGGATTGATGCGTGGGAGGCCGCAAGCGGGCTGGCCGCACGCGCCATCGCGTTAAGTTTGGACAAGCAGAGCGTCGTCTTTCAAATGGGAAGCTTGCTGGCATCGGTTCAAGCGCATAAGGCGAGCTAATTCGCCTAAAAATACAAGAGTCCACATGTCTGAACCTTTTTATATTACCACCGCAATAGCCTACCCAAATGGCAAGCCGCATATCGGTCATGCCTATGAAGCGATCGCAACCGACGCGATTGCGCGGTTTCAGCGTTTGATGGGCCGTGATGTGCGCTTCGTCACTGGCACCGATGAGCATGGCCTGAAAATGGACCAGACGGCACGGGCAGCCGGCAAGGCCACGCGCGATCTTGCTGATGAAATGTCGTCTTATTTCAAGGAAATGTGCAGCACTCTTGATATTTCCTTTGATCATTTTTGCCGCACAACGTCGGACCATCACCACAAGGCCAGTCAAGCCATTTGGAAACGGCTCGAAGCCGCTGGCGACTTGTATCTTGACCGGTATGAAGGATGGTATTCGGTCCGCGACGAAGCCTATTATGACGAAACCGAACTGACCGAGGGCGAGGGGGGGCAGAAGCTTTCTCCGCAGGGCACACCTGTTGAATGGACGGTTGAAGAAAGCTGGTTTTTCCGGCTTTCGAAATATGAACAACCGTTGCTCGATTATTATGCCGCGCATCCTGACTTTATTCGACCCGACAGCCGGAAAAACGAAACGGTTAGGTTCGTTGAGGGCGGCCTGAAAGACCTATCCGTTTCGCGGACCAGTTTCGATTGGGGCGTCAAAGTTCCCGGCAGCGAAAATCATGTCATGTATGTCTGGTTGGACGCGCTAACCACTTATATCTCGGCGATTGGCTTTCCCGACGATACCGAGGAATGGCGCAAATTCTGGCCGGCCAATGTCCATATCATTGGCAAGGACATTGTCCGCTTTCACACCGTATATTGGCCCGCATTTTTAATGTCGGCTGGCTTGCCATTGCCAAAACAGGTGTTCGGGCATGGTTTCCTGCTTTCACGCGGCGAGAAAATGTCCAAGTCCTTGGGCAATGTCGTTGACCCGATGCAGCTTGCGGAGCTGTTTGGCGTCGATGCGCTGCGCTATTTCCTGCTGCGCGAAGTTAGCTTCGGTCAGGATGGGAGCTATAGCCCCGAAGCGATTGTCACCCGCGTGAATGCCGATCTGGCCAACAGCTTTGGCAATTTGGCGCAGCGGACATTGTCGCTCATCTTCAAAAATTGCGAAGGCTATCTGCCCGCCATTCGCGGCCATAATGACGATGACACAGCGTTGTTGGATTTGGTCGGCGCGACCGTATCGCAGCATATTCCTGCGCATTACGAAGATTTGGCGATGTCTCAGGGGCTCGAAAGCTGGATGCAGGCGGTATTTGCCTGCAACGCCTATGTCGATGTGCAGGCCCCCTGGGCGCTTAAGAAAACCGATCCAGAACGTATGGAAACCGTGCTTGCCACGCTGTTCATCTGTATCGCGCAATTGGCCATCGCGGCTTTGCCGATCATTCCCGGGTCGGCGACCAAGCTTCTCGACCAAATGGGCGTTCCGCTTGATGTGCGCAACTTCGATGCGGCAGGATCGCATTGGTATTCACCTTTGGCCGAGAGCAATTACCAAATTGCCCAGCCTGTTGGACTATTCCCGCGACTGGAAATGCCAGCGGAGGAGGGGACTGCGGCCTGATGTTCGTCGATTCCCACTGCCATCTGAATTATAAGGGCTTGGTCGAGCAGCAAGGCGAGATTCTTGCCCGAGCGCGGAGCAGCGGCGTGTCTGCCATGCTCAACATTTCGACGCGTGAGCGCGAGTGGGACGAGGTTATCGGGCTTGCGGAACAGGAACGCGACGTGTGGGCATCTGTGGGCATTCACCCGCATGAAGCGGACCAGCATATAGGCATGGATGCTGCGAAGCTTATCGAGCGTGCGGCGCACCCGCGTGTCGTCGCAATTGGCGAAACGGGGCTCGATTTTTACTATGATCACAGCGACCGCGCGCAGCAAGGCCTGTCCTTTCGCGAACACATAACGGCGGCGCGGGACACCGGGCTTCCCATCATCATTCACACACGCGATGCAGAGGCGGAAACGGCCGAAATATTGCGCGACGAAATGTCCAAGGGTGCATTCACCGGCGTCATTCATTGCTTCACCGCGAGCGCAGAATTCGGGCGGATGGCATTGGACCTTGGCCTGTATATTTCGCTGTCGGGCATTGTGACGTTCAAAAATGCCCAAGATCTTCAGTCGGTCGCCAAATGGCTGCCGTCGGACCGGCTGCTTGTGGAAACCGATGCACCGTTTTTGGCGCCAATACCGCATCGCGGGAAGACCGGCGAGCCTGCATTTGTCGCCGATACCGCGCGTTATGTGGCGCAATTGCGCGGTGTTGATGCGGACATTCTGGCTAAAGAGACTTCAGACAATTTCTACAGTCTGTTTACCAAGGCCGTACGATGAACATCATGGAAGACGGCCCATCGCTCATCTGGGGCGTCGTTTGCATATTGTTATTGATGAGCTCGCTTGCGGCGCGGCGTTTGCCCTTGGGATATGTCGCCAAGGCGGCATTTGCGTGGATAGCGATATTCGCGGCTTTATTCGCCATATTCAGTTTCCGGTTTGAATTTAAGGCCGTCTGGGAGCGCGTAAAAGCCGACATTTCCGGTACCGCTGGCCAGAGCGTGAGCGGCGAAGAAATCACCATCAGGCGGCAGGATGACGGCCATTATTGGCTTCAGCTTGACGTGAATGGAAAGCCTGTTCGGTTCATGATCGATAGCGGCGCGACGACCACAGCGGTAAACGCGAGCACGGCGCGCGAAACGGGCATACAAGTGGATACGGATGGATATCCGGTATTCCTTAGTACAGCGAATGGGCGCGTTACGGCGCAGCGCGGTATCATTCAATCGTTGAATATTGGAACGCGCGAAATCGGGCAGCATAATGTTGTGGTGTCGGAAAGTTTCGGCGACACCAATGTCCTTGGCATGAACTTTCTCGACAGCATGCAAAGCTGGAAGGTTGAGGGAAATGTGATGACGTTGAAGCAATGATAATGGCTCGATGCGACGTGCTTAAACGGGCGTTATTCAATCTCACTTAACATAATATATATTATCGAACTTATTTATGGCTGGACCGATGCAGGCTGATATTACCCCTCTCACAGATATCATGGCGCGTTTGCGCGATCCGCAAACCGGGTGCCCTTGGGATCTGGAACAGAATTTCTCCACCATTGCGCCATATACGATTGAAGAGGCCTATGAAGTTGCGGACGCCATTGAGAACAATGATCTCGATGCGTTAAAAGACGAATTGGGCGACCTGCTCCTCCAAGTCGTATTCCACAGCCAGATGGCATCTGAACTCGGCCAGTTCGACTTTAACGACGTCGTCAGCAGCATTTGCGATAAAATGGTCCGCCGTCATCCACATGTGTTCGGCGCACAAGATGCTCCAATCAAAAGCATTCCCGACAATTGGGAAACGATCAAAGCCAGCGAACGCGAATCGGGATCGGACAACAGCGCCTTAGCAGGCGTAGCCCGCGCCCTCCCCGCATTGTTACGCGCGCAAAAAATTCAAAAGCGCGCCGCCAGAACCGGTTTTGATTGGCCCGACCAGTCCGGCGCGCGTGACAAAATTATTGAAGAATTAGAGGAGGTTGCAACAGCACCCTCCGCGGAACATGTTACCGAAGAAATTGGTGATTTGTTATTCGCCGTTGTCAACTTCGCCCGGTTTCATGACGTTGACGCCGAAACCGCGCTCAAATCCGCGAATGCAAAGTTCGAACGCCGCTTTCGCGATATGGAAGATTCCGCTGGCGACCGGTTCACATCGCTATCGCTCGATGAAAAGGAAGATCTTTGGCAACAGGCGAAGGCCAAGGAAGCGAAATAATCAGTCTTCTATTTGGGCGAATTGCTTATCAAATTGGCCCCATAATTGGCGGCTGAGCGAGGCTTCGACGGTTACGACGTCCTCATCCACAATCTGGCTGTTGATTGTTCCCCGCGCGTGAAGCCATGCGAGCGCAGCGCCATCGCTGACCTTCAATCGAACAGACCGCACAAGATTGCCCTTGGCAATTAGCGCGGACAGATGGGCCTTAAAGGCATCAACGCCCTCACCCGTCTGCGCTGAGATCATCAGCAAATCATCATTACGCTGGACCAGCGCCGACAGATCCTCTCGTTTTTCGGCATCGAGCAGGTCAATCTTGTTCCAGACCTCCAACATCCGCGGTTGGTTTGCGGCATCTTCATCGTCCAAAACGCCCAAATCGCGCAGGATTTGGAGGACATCATCACGCTGCGCATCGGTTTCGCTGTGCGAAATATCGCGGACATGCACAATAATATCCGCCGAAATCACTTCTTCGAGCGTGGCGCGGAACGCGGCAACCAATTGCGTTGGCAGGTCGGAGACAAATCCCACCGTGTCAGACAAAATTGCTTTTTCCACCCCCGGCAAGGAAATTTCGCGCATGGTTGGGTCGAGCGTCGCAAAAAGCATATCCTCGGCCAACACAGTCGCGCGGGTCAGACTGTTGAACAAGGTCGACTTGCCGGCGTTGGTATAGCCAACCAAAGCGATCACTGGCCATGGCGCCCTTTTGCGGCGCGCACGGTGCAACGAACGCGTCCGTTTAACTTCCTCAAGCTCGCGGCGCAAACGGGCCATCCGGTCGCGGATCATCCGGCGGTCGGCCTCAATCTGCGTTTCGCCCGGGCCGCCCAAGAAACCAAAGCCGCCGCGCTGCCGTTCCAAGTGGGTCCAGCTGCGCACCAAGCGACCGGCTTGATAATCCAAATGGGCCAGCTCAACCTGCAACCGTCCTTCGGCGGTTGCCGCACGCTCGCCAAAAATTTCGAGGATGAGCCCGGTACGGTCAATGGTTTTCAACCCGGTGCGCTCTTCCAGATTGCGCTGCTGAATGGCCGTCAAAGACGCATCGACGATCAGCAGGTCGACTTCCAAATCCCGCCCTATCTGCGCAATTTCCTCAACCTGCCCGCCGCCAAGCAGCGTAACCGCACGCGGCGAACGGACGCGAAAATGCTTTTTCTGGACAACATTCAGGCCAATGGCCAATGCAAGGCCCTCAGCCTCGGCAAGTCGCGCCTCTGGGCCCACCGAAGCCCGTCCGGGCAATTCAGGGTAAATGACCAACGCACGCGCACCGCGCGCAAATTCGTCGGTTTCGCTACGTTCAAAAACGCTCAAATATCATCCTCATCCACGCCCTGATTATATTCGGCGAGATTTACAGGATGCGCAGGCTGAATAGTCGAAATGGCGTGCTTATAGACCAATTGCGTCGTGCCATCGCGTTCCAGCAGAACCGAAAACAGGTCATAGGCCGCAATACCGCCCTGAAGCATCACACCATTGACGAGGAAGGTGGTGACGGGTTCATTCTTGTCGCACATCGCATGCAAGAACACATCCTGCAGCATGCCTACACGGTGGCTGGTGCGGCTCATCATGTCATCAAACACCGACCGATCGGGTGAGACAGATGGCATAATCGTGGAAATGCTGTGCTTATAGACCAGCTGGGACATGCCATCCCGGCGCAACAGCACGGAGAAGTTGTCAAACCAGGTGACGACGCCTTGAAGCTTTACACCTTTGACCAGAAACATGGTCACCGGTGTTTTTGATTTTCTCAGCGAGTTCAGAAACAGATCTTGCAGTCCGTTATTCTTTTCAGTCATTATTATTATCCGATTATATTTTTGTTGTGCCCGGCTTAACGGGAGACCCTAAAAGGGAGTGAGCCGCGGCAAAAGCGCGTATACACGAGGACTGCAGACGGCGCAATTGGACTTATGCGTCGCTATCTTCTCCAACCTCCAGACCGTTTTTCCGCACGGAAATACCAAGCAGCTTGAGCTTGCGATGCAGTGCAGATCGCTCCATCCCGACAAAGGCTGCCGTCTTTGAAATATTGCCGGAAAAGCGCTTAATCTGAACGCGCAGATATTCGCGCTCAAACGCCTCACGCGCCTCGCGTAAGGGTGCGCCCATCAGCGACGTGACATTCTGCTCCGTGCCCTCATAGCTGTTGATGATTTCTGAGGGCAGCATGTCGGCGTCAATCGTATGGACCCTGTTTGCGGGCGCCAATATGATCGTTCGCTCAATGATATTGCGCAACTGGCGGACATTTCCCGGCCACTCACACGCCTGAAGCGCGGCCATGGCGTCATCGGAAAAATAGGGCGGTGGAATGCGATGTTCCGAAGCAAAGCGCGCCGCATAATGATTGGCGAGATCGGGAATATCCTCCCGACGGCCCGACAATGGCGGAATTTCAACGGGCACAACATTGAGGCGATAGAAAAGATCTTCGCGAAAGCGCCCCTCCGCAATCTCAATCGTCAAGTCACGCGCAGTGGCAGAGACAAAGCGCACATCAACCCTAATCTGCCGGTCGCCCCCTACCCGCACAAAGCTTTGGTCGGTTAAAACACGCAAAATCTTGCCCTGCGTGGTCCACGGCATGTCCGCAACTTCGTCGAGAAACAACGTGCCGCCATGCGCTTTTTCGAGCATGCCAGCCTGCACAAGCCGGCCATCTTTTTCGATACCGAACAGCTCTTCATCAAAACGTTCGGGGGATAGGCGAGCCGCGCTCACCGAGACAAAGGCTGAGTCTGAACGCGGGCTCCAGCTATGGAGCAAACGGGCGGCAACCTCTTTCCCAACGCCAGCGGGGCCAGTGATAAGCATCCGGCTGCCTGTGCCCGCGACTTTCTTCAAAGTTGCGCGCACCGCGTTGATCGCGGCCGATGATCCGGTGAGTTCTTCCGAATGCCCTACCCGCGCCTTTAGCGCCGCGTTTTCCGCGCGAAGGCGTTCAGTCTCGGTCGCTTTCGATACCAAATGCAGAAGCTTGCTGGCTTCAAATGGCTTTTCGATAAAGTCCGCCGCACCATGGCCAATGGCGGCAACCGCGGTGTCGATATTGCCATGCCCGGAAAAGACGATGACCGGAATCTGCGGATCGCGTAGCTTGATCGCGCGCAGCAGCTCAATGCCGTCCATGGACGACCCGCGCAGCCATACGTCCAGAAGAATAAGCGACGGCAACCGCTCGTCCAGTGCGGCCAAGGCCTCATCGGCCGACGCGGCGGTCCTTGTACCATATCCTTCATCATCAAGAACACCGGACACGAGGTCCCGAATGTCTTGCTCGTCGTCTACAATCAGTATGTCGAGTGCCATATTAGCCCATAACCTCATCTGAATTGACTGCTGGCGGGACCGCGTTCAACTTGCCTACCCGCAATGCTACGATTTCCGGATTGAACTTCAACGTCACAACCGCGCCTTCTGGCTGGTTGTCTGACAGAGAAATCTCTCCAAAATGTTCTTCAATAATTTTCTTAACGATGGCGAGGCCAAGCCCCGAACCCGTTGCCCGGTTGGTGATATAGGGCTCCATAATCCGCTGGCGATCCGGCGGCAGACCAATGCCATTGTCCGATATGCGGATGATCAACCAATCGCCTTCGACGACCAGATCGATGACTATCGCGCCACCGACTTCGACCGTTTTCTTTTTCTCTTGTATCGATTCAACAGCATTTTTCAGAATATTCGTGATTGCCTGCCCCAATTGCCGCCGGTCGGAGATCAATGTGGGGAAAGGGCCATCCTGATTATAACGGAAGCTGATGTCGGGATGTGCAACTTCAAACATGAACACAGCATGCCCCACAATGTCGTGCACATTTTCCGAACGGAACAAAGGTTTTGGCATCCGCGCGAACGATGAAAATTCATCGACGATATTTCGCAAGTCCCCAACTTGGCGCACGATGGTGCTGGTCAACTGCGCGAATATCGCTTCATCTTGGGCAATGTGCTTGCCAAAGCGCCGCTGAAGTCGCTCTGCCGCCAATTGGATGGGCGTCAGCGGGTTTTTGATTTCGTGCGCGATCCGGCGGGCGACATCAGACCATGCCGCGCGGCGTTGATCGGCAAGCTGCTGGCTGATGTCTTCAAAGGTGACCACACTGCCCTGCTCGCGTGGAGATACCGTGACCGCAACCGTCAGCGGCTCTGGCCCATCGCCAAGCTGTACAACACCCCGCGGGCTCTCGCTGGCCAAAGCGGCGAGCGCCGGCGCGACCACTTCAAATTTTTGGCCAACAATAGTATCAGATTCATGCTTCAACAGTTTTTCCGCAGTGGAGTTCGCCAGCTGGACCACGCCATTGCCATCGACCGAGACGACACCTGCCGACACCGATTCCAGCACCGCCTCAATAAACAAACGCCGCTCACCCAACTGATGGTTGGTGGCCAGCAATGCGCCCGTTTGCTGCTGTAGTCGCTCGGTCATGCGGTTGAACGATTGCGACAGGAAACCAACTTCATCATCGCGGAATTGATCTTCGGTGACCCGCGCCGATAGGTCGCCGTCTGCAATTCTTTGTGCGGCATCCACCAGATTGTTGACCGGCCTTACCAACCGGTCCGCGACGCGCAGCGCAATCCAAAGCGTGATGCCAATAATCATCAGCGACACAAAATAGAGCGCGAGGTTGAATTGGATTTGCAACGCCCGAGATCGCGCGACCATTTTGTCATAGTCTTGCAAAACGGACTGGGCGCGTGAACCCAAAGCAAATGAAGGCACTGTTTCCGCGCGTCTTACGTATAGATAGGTTCGCGGATTGTCATACAGGACCACAACAGCATCGATATTATTGGGACTGACCGTAACGACAAAATTTTCGCCGGATTCCAGTTTGCGCAGCGCTTCATCGCTGATCCAGTCACCACGTTCTTTTTCGGCGAGCACTGCTTCTGTATTTTGCTGTCCGCTTGGCCCAATCGTGACAATTGCGGACTCGCTCAACTTGCGGTTCAAGACCTGTTGCGGATAGGCAATCTCTAAAAATTCAGCGCTATCGATTTTTACCTGCGATAAAATGTACCGAATGTCCCCCGCCATTGTGACCGTTTCGGCCCCAACATCGCGCACCTTTTCATCATAATATCCCTTGGCCAGCTCGCCTGCATTTTCGAGCATGCCGCGTGCCGAACCCGAGAACCAGAATTGCACGCCGCTTTGGAAGAGCAATGAGGCAAAGATAACCAAAAGCACCGTTGGAACCGCCGTAATCGCCGAAAATATTGCCACTAGGCGGACGTGCAGCAATTGCTTGCTGCCAATGTTGCTATTCTCCGCCCGCTTGAGCGCCACACGCCGCCCGAAGAGAACAAGCAGCAATGTCGCTGGCAACAGGTTACTAACCAACATAGTTGCAGAGGCAGCCGGTCCCAAGGGCTCCGATTGCGGCCCTTGGTCGATCAGCAATATCGCAGTCACAACGCCGGCAACGACAACCATCACCGCACTGGCAATTTCCAGAAATTTGATCGATTGGCTGTTGCCCAGCAGATCGGCAAGCCATTCAAAAAGACGACCGACGGCGGACGGTGAATCTGTTTCCTCCGCTAATCCGATTGTTGCCATAAAGACACTGTGGCACCCATTGCGTTACCTGAAAAGCACAAAATTGCGCTTCAGGCGCTATGTATCTTGGCTAAACACCGCTCTAGCGTCCCCCGGCGGGACCAATGCCATAATCGGTCAGTTTTTTGCGCAGCGTGTTGCGGTTGATGCCAAGCAAGGCTGCGGCTTTAAGCTGGTTGCCTTTCACTTGCTTCATCACATGCTGCAGCAATGGAACCTCGAACTGGGCCAAGGCGCGTGGATATAGCTTTTCGCGCAAATGCCCGCGCTGTTTTTGGTCGCGCAGGAATTGCGCAACCGCCGCTTCGAAGCTCGCGCCTTGAATCTGCGGGTCAGCATCATGCGCCGGTTCGACAAACTGGTGGACCGTGCTTTCTGTGATCGTATCTTCGCGGCACAACAATGCCAGACGATAAATAAGGTTCTTCAACTCGCGGATATTCCCGCGCCAGGGCATCGCCATCAATTGCGCAACGGCCCCATCGTCAATTTTGCGCAATGGAAGGCCATCCTTTGCCGCCATCATCAGGAAATGCTGCGCAAGCAAACCGATGTCTTCCGTGCGGTCGCGCAGCGGTGGCATTTCGATGGGCACGACGTTCAGGCGGTAAAACAGATCCTCCCGAAACCCGCCCTTTTCAATGAGCGCGGCCAAGTTCTGGTTGGTCGCCGCGACGATGCGGACATCGAGGCGAATGCTCGCTTTCCCGCCAATGCGGCTGATGACACCGCTTTGCAGCGCGCGCAAAAGGCGGGTCTGTGCGTGCATTGGCATGTCGCCAATTTCGTCGAGGAATAATGTGCCGCCTTGCGCCTGTTCAAACCGGCCAATGGATTGACCAACGGCGCCGGTAAACGCGCCTTTTTCATGGCCGAACAATTCCGCCTCAATCAACTCGCTCGGGATCGCCGCCATGTTGACCGCGACGAAGGGCCCGGTTTTGCGGTGCCCCAGATTGTGGATCGCTTCGGCCACCAATTCCTTGCCCGTTCCGCTTTCCCCCGAAATCAGGACCGACAGGTCATTCCGCAACAGGCGCGCCACCATGCGGTACACATCCTGCATCGCGGCACTGCGTCCAATCATCGGCAGATTGGCTTCGCTTAACCCCTCAAACGGGTCAGAGGCGGTTGAGCGGCGTTTCTCGATGCCTTGCTTGACCGCCAAGACAAGGTCGTTGAGATCAAACGGCTTTGGGAAATATTCAAACGCATCAATCTCGCTGGCGCGCACGGCTGTCTCCAGCGTGTTTTGCGCAGACATGATGATGACAGGCATATCGGGCGTTCCTGCCAATATCTCTTTCAGCGTGGACAGGCCGTCGCTGTCTTTCAACACCACGTCGGTCAGCATCAGGTCGAAATGGCCATTGGCAAGCGCGGCATCGCGCGCGGCAACGGTATCGCAAATTTGCGTTTCGATATTCTCCGCCTCAAGCGCGGCGCATACGACGAGACCGATGGACGCGTCATCTTCGACAATAAGAACCTTAGCTGGCTTCATTCGCTTGCCTTCCCTGAAGCTACCGGAAGCAAAAGCCGGAATGTGGTTTGCCCAAGGGCATGATCGCGTTCGAACAAGACCCTACTGTTCATTTGCTGCACAAGCTTGCGGACAATGGCGAGGCCAAGCCCCTGCCCGTCACGCTTTGTTGTCACGAACGGCGAAAAAAGCTCATCGACAATATGATCTGGCACGCCCGCACCATTGTCGGATATCGCGATTTCAACCGGCAATTTAATGGCGCGCCGGTCAATGTCCGTGTCACGCAACGCACCGCTCATGACATAGCGCGTCGAAATGCCAATCACGCCATCAAGACGCCCGTGCAGCGCGTCGATCGCGTTTTGCAGGAGGTTGATGAGCACCTGAACCATCCCGTCTGCATCGATATACACATCGGGCAGCGATGGATCATAATTGATGGAAATTTCGGGCATGGCGCGGTTGGCTGCACGCAGGGAACGAATGGCGCGCTCAATCAGCAAATGGATATTTGCCGGTGCCAATTCGGGCCGCTCCGACCGCCCCAGCTTTTGCATTTGGTCAAGTAAGCGGGCAATGCGGTCAACCTCGTTAACAATAAGCTCGGTCAACGCCCGGCTTTTTTCATCGACCTGACGCGCCAGCAACTGTGCCGCGCCCTTTATGCCCGCCAAGGGGTTTTTGATTTCATGCCCCAATATCGCAGGCGCGCCCATCGCCTGTTGCTGCCCGGAGTCGCGCTGGTCCCCGATATGCTCGCGGCCACCATTGCGCGGGGATATGACGGCGATGCGCCAATCGGGTTCTTTGGCCACGGCGGATATGTTTATATCAACCATGATCACGCCATAAGGCGTTTTAAGCTCCATATCCTGCGCGGAAATGTCGCCCTCACGCGCCAGCAGAGCCGCGTTCATCCGCTCGCTTTCGAATATCAGCGCCTCATCAATCCGATGCCCCTCAAGCCTTCTGCGGCTTCGGCCAAAAAAGGCTTCGCTCGCGTCATTGGCATAAGTGATCAGGTGATCAGGCGAGATCAGAAGCACCGGCACCGCAATACTCGCCAGCATTTGGCTATATTCGGGGCGATGCGTGATCTGCGACATCTATCAGGCGGCCGACCGCGTCAGGAACGGTTCGTAAAAGCGTGTCAGCTCGTCAATGACAACATCTGGGTCATCGATGCGGTTCACGAAATTGCGGAACTCGGCTGAACCATTCAGTCCCTTTGTATACCAACCAATATGTTTGCGCGCGATGCGAAGGCCAACTTCGCCGCCATAATGGTCAAGCATGGCGCGATAATGGTCCATGATCAGGTGGAACTGGGCATCGATGTCCGGATCGGCAATGGTCTGCCCGGTCCGGAACCAATGCATCATCTGACCCAAGAGCCAGGGCTTCCCATAAGCGCCGCGGCCAACCATCACGCCATCGGCACCACTTTGTTCCAGCGCATTGCGTGCATCTTCGATGGTGCAGATATCGCCATTGACGATGACCGGAAGCGATACCGCGTCTTTCACCTTGCGCACAAATGCCCAGTCAGCCGAGCCTTTATACATCTGGTTACGCGTGCGGCCGTGGACGGTGATCATCTTTGCGCCAAGGTCTTCGGCGATACGGGCAAGTTCAGGCGCGTTCAGACTGCCATGGTCCCAGCCCATGCGCATCTTGACGGTCACCGGCACGGACACGGCCTTCACCGTCGCCTCGATCAGGCTGGCCGCCAGCGGGAGGTCGCGCATCAATGCAGAGCCTGCATCGCCGTTCACCACCTTTTTAACGGGGCAGCCCATGTTGATATCGATAATCGCCGCGCCGCGGTCTTCGTTCAGCTTCGCCGCCTCACCCATTTCATATGGTGCACAGCCAGCCAACTGCATCGACACAGGCTCTTCAATCGCATCCCA
>NZ_JBIICH010000058.1:0-12904 GCF_044239005.1 Sphingorhabdus sp.
CCCTTGCCGGCCGCATTGCGAGTCTCTGCCGACAATGTCAGCTGATCGCTCATGTTAATTCTCCAAAAAAAGTTACCTTGCCGCCACGCCTCCAGGGATGACCATGCACGACAAGGGCGCGCCTATATGCAGGTTATGCCGCAAATGCAAGCTGTGTGCGGAATCAGGCCAATGCTTTGTAGAGGCTGAACATGCTGGTCGCGATCAGGACGATGCTGACGGCGAACAACAACATGCGCGGCTGAATGCGCTTGGCAACCATCGCGCCGAACGGAGAAGCCAGCAACCCGCCAATCAACAGGCCGCCGGTGACAACCGTAAACGCCTCTAATCCAATCGTCAGGATGAAGGTCATTGACACTGCAATTGTCAGGAAAAACTCCGCGGTATTGACGGTACCAATGGTTTTGCGGGGATCAGCGCCTTGGATTAGCAAGTTAGAGGTAACCACTGGGCCCCAGCCACCGCCGCCCGACGCATCCAGAAAGCCGCCCACAAGACCAAGCGGCATCGTCACCTTGGGATCGCGGGGCTTGTGCTGATGGGTGAAGTTCCATGCCTTATACAGCAGGTAAAAGCCGATAAGTGTCAAATACCCCATGACAAACGGGCGCGCTGCCTCTGTATGAACACTTGCCAAAAGATAGGCGCCGGTACAGCCGCCGATCACCCCGGGAATAGCAATGCGGGCAAATAGCTTCCAATCGACATTTTTATGCAACACATGGCTGATGCCCGATGCGCCCGTTGTGAACATTTCAACAAAGTGCACGCCAGCAGATGCGCGGGCAGGCGCGACGCCCATGACGCTGACCAACAAGGTGCTGCAAATGACGCCAAACGCCATTCCAAGCGCGCCATCGACCAACTGCGCGGCAAAACCGACCGCGACATAAGGCGCGACGGCAGACCAGTCGATACTGGCAATATAGTCAATCATCCAAGTCTCGCCTTTTGCGATGGAACGGTGAATGCATAATCGGGAGTCACTTCTTTAGCCACCGCTTTGTATCTCACGAATTTGTTTGGAGCGCCCAAGAACGTGTTTAGCGCGGTAAGTGGATTATTCCGCCGCTTGTGCAAATGCTTCAGCGTCAACATTGTCGCACAGATTGATTCCGTCCAACAGGTCAGCGGTCTTGTCGCGCACCTGAAGCATGAGGGCGCGGGTGCGGCAATTTTCTTCCTCGACGCAATTCTTGCAAGTCTCATGCGCATAACGGCTGGCACAGGGGACCAAGGCCAAAGATCCGCGCATGATGCGGATAAGATCGCCATAGCTAATGTCGATGGGTGCAACGCCCAGCCAATAGCCGCCGTCCTTGCCGCGTTGTGATGCGACGAGCCCCGAACGTGTCAGTTCGGACAAAATCACGGTCAGGAATTTGGGCGGAATCTTTTGCGCCTCGGCAATATCGGCGAGCTGCACCGGCCCTTTACCGAAATGGTCCGCAAGATGCTGCATGGCGCGAATGGCGTAGCGAGTTTTCTGGGACAGCATGATTTGCTTGTGCGCCGGATGGCCTGTTTTTTCAACCCAGCAAGTAGACAAAGTGGCGATAGTTTGAATTTCGTGCCGAAATTCTGGTTGATCTGCGTGCAAATGCAGTTGCATTGCAACAGGTGTCGGCATAGCGTGTGATGGTAAACGAGGCTCAGGGGTGAGCTAGAATAACAGGGGTGAAATATGAAATATTCAAAAACCGGGATTCTTTTGTTGGCAACGTGCCTTACCACGCCTGCCTTTGCGCAAGATGCATCGCCGCCAGCCGCGGCTGAAACCGCTGATGAAGGTGCAGCGATTATCGTGACAGGTTCGCGCATCAAGCAGGATCCCGCCAAGAGCGCGCTGCCTTTGCAGATTATCTCCACCGACGATCTGACACGCGAAGGCATTAACAGCCCCGAACAGCTCATCTCTTACCTGTCGACCAACGGCAATGGTGCGGACAACCTTGCGTCCAATGCGGACGTAACATCAGGTGCGCAACGCGGCACCAACGGCCTGTCGGCAGCCAACTTGCGTGGCCAGGGTTCGGCATCGACATTGGTGCTGCTCAACGGACGCCGCGTCGCAGCGCACGGCCTGACGGGCTCAGCGGTCGATGTGAACCAAATTCCGATGGCCGCGCTTGAGCGCGTCGAAGTCCTGAAAGACGGCGCGTCGGCCATTTACGGAACCGATGCAATCGGTGGTGTTATGAACTTCATCACCAAAACAAATTTCCAGGGCCTAGCGCTTAACGCCTTCACGGACATGGCCGAAGCAGGTGGCGGCGCGATTTACCGTCTGTCGGCGACAGGTGGTTATGGCGACCTGGACGAAGACGGCTTTAACATCTTGGCCACCGTCAGCAGAAGCGTCAATAAAGCCCTGAACGGCTCGGATCGCAGCTTTGTAAACGGTAACCAGCCCAATCGCGGCCTTTCGGTCGATACGCGTGGAACGCCGATTGCTACAGCGTTTGCCACCGGTTCAAATGCGCTCTTTGCCCCGACCGGCTCGCTGTTAAGCGGCGTTACTTTGCTTGAGGCAGGGGCAACTGTTCCGGCCACGGGTGGTATCAATATCCTCGATCTTCCCGGCGGCGCAGGTTGCGCATCCATGGATGGTGGCATGGCATATGATGACCAATTGTGGGCCAATACCTCGGCACGTTTTGCCTGTGCTTGGGACACCGGCCGCGCAGCCGTTCTTCAGCAGCCATTGGAAACGCTGACTTATTATGGACGCGCAACGGCGAAACTTGGTGACCATCAATTTTATGCTGAAATCACTGGCTCAGACGCCGATTCATCGAAGCGTTTTTCGAACAACCAATATTCGGGCAACGCCACAACCTTGCCATTATATTATCCGCTGAACGCGACGACAGCGGGGACGTATAATGATGTGTACAACAAGCTGCTCGCCGTTTTCCCACAAATCGCGGCCAATTATGGCAAGCCAATTTCGTATCGCTGGCGTTGTACATCATGCGACGTGCGTGAATATGAAACCAACACAAAAACCTTGCGCGCCGGTTTGGGCGCTGAAGGTCCATTGTGGGATGGCTGGGATTATCGCGCTGGCGGTTCATACGCCCGCAGCCAATCGACCTCGGTATTGGGTACGGGATACCATTATCGTGGAACCTTCGCCTCGGCCGCAGCAGCGACTGCGTCGGGTGTTGTCGGCGCCGTATCTGGCGGCATTGATCCACGCGCACCAACAGCGCCCGGCGCAGCGCGTCCTGGCATCGTTGGCCTGCTGAACAGCGGTATCCTGAACCCGTTTTCATTGACGCAATCCGATGCCGCACTTGCTGGACTGAAAGCCATTTCTGCCGAAGGCGTAACGCTGTACGGCGGTAAATATGAAGTGAAGCAACTCGATGGTTCGGTGTCCGGATCGCTGTTTGATTTGCCCGGTGGTACCGTTCAGGTTGCGCTTGGCGTGGATTATCGCCGCGAAACATATAGCTTCAACGGTTCGCCAGCTGCCGTCACCGGAACGCCCGACATTTTCAACGTGGCCTTTGACAATAATAATGCGCTGACTGCGAAAAACCGCACGGTTAAGGCGGCTTATGCCGAAGTTCTCGTGCCGGTCTTTGAAGCGCTTGAAGTAACCGGTGCCGTTCGTCTGGATGATTATAGCGGCTTTGGTTCGACGGTTAATCCCAAGATTTCCGCGAAGTATCAGCCTCTTGACTGGCTGATGTTCCGTGGTTCGTTCAATACAGGTTTCCGCGTTCCTGCGTTCAACCAGATTTTCAACGGCGTTACGCAATCACCAAACCCAGGCAATACGCTGGTGGATCCAACCACCTGCGCAACGGGTGCGGTCAGCACGCTTCCGGGCTGTTCAGCGATTACGCCAGAGACGCTTTCAGGCGGTAACCTCAACCTTGGACCAGAAACATCGAAGCAGCACAGCATTGGCGTTGTTCTGCAACCATCGAGCCGTTTCAGTGCCTCGTTCGATTACTGGTCGATCGCAGTTGACGATACCATTGGTGCCCTGACGCTGCGTCAGTTGCTCGATAACATCAGCTACTTCCCTGATCGCGTGACCCGCACGAGCAACATCATCACGCTCATCGACCTGCGCGCCGACAATATCGGTTCGCGCCGGACAGAGGGTCTTGAAGTTGCGTTGCGTGGCGGCATGGATGCGTTCGGCGGTGTGATTACCGGTGGTTTGGATGGAACCTATCTGCTGAAAAAGCGTGAGAAGTTTCTGCCGTCGGCACCGTTCGGATCAAGCTTGATTGGTCAGTTCACCTTTGCAGGCGATTTGGGCCTCAAGTGGAAGCACAGCGCCTTTGTTTCGTTCACAAAGGATGACTTCACCTTCAACTTCTCGCAAATCTATCGCGACGGTTACAAGAACCAAGCATTGCCAGGGATTGCCAATGGCACTGTCGTTCGTCCGGATTTCAACCCGATGGTGAAATCGTACGTCACGTATAACACGTCGGTGAGCGTCGATCTGCTCAAGCAATATCGTCTGACCGCTGGCGTGCGGAACGTGTTCGACACCGATCCGCCATTTGCGATCACCTATGACAGCAACACCGGTGCCGGCTCCAGCTGGGAACCACGCGTTGCTGACCCACGTGGCCGGTCGTTCACATTGTCGATTGAAGCGAAGTTCTAAGCAAAGGAACGCCGGGTATGGATATGAATGCAACTCGGCGTCAGATTATGGCGGGGCTGGCGGCAATGCTGTCGGCTCCACCGCTTTTGGCGGCTTCGCCTGAAGCAAAAGGCGCGCGTAAGCCATCGCGTTTGCGTGTCGGCGATACCGTCGGCCTGATTGAACCGGCGTCGGCGAGTGACGAGCCGTTCCAGATCCAGTTGGTTGAAGAAGCCATCATCGCAATGGGGCTGAAACCCAAACGGGCGCCGCATGTGTTGAACCGCTACGGTTATCTTGCCGGGCAGGACAAGGACCGCGCGGCGGACATCAACGCGATGTTTGCGGACAAGGACGTGAAGGCGATATTTGCGGTGCGCGGCGGATGGGGCAGCGCACGGCTTTTGCCTTATCTCGATTGGAACATCATTCGCGCCAATCCCAAGCTGCTGACGGGCTTTAGTGACATCACCGCCCTCCACATGGCGATTGCGGCCAAGGGCGGCTTTGTGACCTTACACGGGCCAAATGCGGGCAGCGCGTGGGGCAAGTCATCATGGGACATCTACCGCGAAATCGCCTTTGATGCGGGCACGCCCTCATTTGTTAATCCAGAGGGCGACGAGGACCGGCTGACCCAGCGTCGTTGGCGCACCCGCGTTTTGGGCACGGGTAGGGGCAAAGCGCAGGGGAAGCTGCTCGGCGGCAACCTCACCGTGCTGACCGCGCTTGCCGGAACCCCTTATTTGCCGGACTTTAATGGCGCGATCTTGTTCCTTGAAGATGTGGACGAGGCGGAATATCGCATCGACCGGATGCTCACCCAATTGGGGCAGGCGGGCGTGTTGAAAAACCTGAAAGGCGTTGTCTTTGGGCAATGCACTGACTGCGTCAATAAGGGCACCAGCTACGGTTCGTTTACGTTGAATGATGTCCTCACCCAGCATCTGGGCGGCTTGGGCATTCCTGCGTATCAGGGGGCGTGGTTCGGGCATATTACCGACCAATTCACGCTGCCCGTTGGCGGCATGGCGGAAATTGACGCCGATGCCGGAACGCTGCGCTTGCTGGAGCCTGTCGTCGTTTAATTCAAAATTTGGGATACGACCAAAGCAAACGCATTGTTCGCCATGTGCAGGATGATGTTCGTGCGCAGCGATCCTGTGCGGTGGTAGAGATAGCCAAAAGCGATGCTGAGCGACATCAATCCGGGGATGGCATAAAGCTGCATATGTACGACCGCGAACAGGAATGATGACAGGAGGATTGCCGCCCAAAAGGGCACATATTTCGCAACCGCATTTTGCAGCATGCCCCTGAACAGCAATTCTTCGACAATCGGCGCCGCAATCGCAATGGCGAAAAATATCGCGGCAATATTCACGGGCGTGCGCGGTATGGAGGCAAGGATTTTGGCCATTTCCTCCTGCATTCCGACACCCGGGATGACATAAGTCGCATAAACATAATTGAACGCCATGGCCGCCATGATCACAACGACCGCAAGCGCCGCTGCTTGACGCAGCGGGATTTTGCCAAAACTGTTGAGCCCCAATATCGCCATCCGCCCTTGCTGGCGCAGATACAGCCACATCAGGAACAATTGCACAATCGCGGCGGCAACAAGGCCGAAGATAATGACGACGGGCTTTGCATTGCTCGTTCCCGTCGCGGCCATGATTAGGCCCGTACACACCCCCTGCAGCACAAAATACAGCAGGATAAACCCGGCGGTGGGCCAAAGACCCGGATAGTTCGGACTTTCCAGTGACCCGGCATAAGCGCCATCGGTGCGTTGCGTGTTGTCCATTGCGATCCCGCTAAAAGTTGAGGGCCCGATCGAATATTGCCGGGCCCTCTCCCTCGTGACACATCAAAACTTAATAGGCCACCCGTGTTGCGCTCAGGCCATAAGCAGGCAGCAGATTTTGAACGCTCGTCGGGCCAGCCAAATGCCCTGCGCCCACCGCCATGAATGTCACGCCGGGCTTTGCCATGCGCGCCGCAATCCATTTCGCCCAGTTGGCATTTCGCTTCGTCAGCAAGGCGTCGTACAAGGTGCGGCTGGTCAGGCCCTCGTTCATGAGCTGGCCAAGGCTTTCGGTTTCGGCCGCTGCCCACATGTCGACCATCTTGTCGGTGGTGCTGGCCACCTCATCAATCAGCTTTGCGGTTTCGACTAAGAAAGTGATTTGTTCCGCCTCCGGCAGGGTATCAAACAAGCCAAGCTGAAACTCCATGGTTTCAAGTCCAGCGATGGGTTTGTTGCTAACCTTCGCCGCTGCCGTTAGCTGTTTTTCAACGCCGCTATTGGGGTCAAAGCCGGATTTTTGCATTGCTACAACGGACAAAGTGATCCCCGCTGCCCATGGTTCAAGAGGGTCGAAAGCAGGTGCCGGAATACCAAGCTTGCCCATCGCCGCCTCATACACCGCGCGGTCCGCATCGTTCATTTTGGAACGCAGGGTCTTGCCCTGTTGATCCATCGCAAACTTGCCAAACAGGGCTTGGACTTCGGCGGCGGGTGGTTCGACCAGTTCCAATACCAATTGGTCCGAACTGTCAAAAGCCGTCTTTACGCCGTCGTCAAACCAGCCAAGGCCTGGTTTCAAAAGATGGACTGAACCGAACAGATAGACCGTCGTGTCTTCGTCCTTCACCACCCACAAAGCGGGATCGACATCCTTGACGGTAACGGCGGGGGGCTCGGTTGGTGTGGTCTGCGCTGCGGCAGGTATTGCCCAGGCCAGCGCACATGCTGCGGTCGCGGTAAGCACGGACTTTAAACGTACACGCATAGATATTCTCCTTTAGGTCCGCGTAGCAACAAATCGTATGCAAATGGTTTCGATATCAGCGATATTTTTTCCAGAGCCAGACCGCCGTCCATATTAACGCAAAGAGCATGAATATGGCCACGCCATCGGGCTCCGGGACAAAACCGCCGCGCCACAGCATCCACCAAGTCGGCGCACCGATCAGCAACGCATATGCGGCGTAATAGCCGCCGTCACGATAGGCGCTTGCTTCCTGTTCATCGATTGCGCGCTTGTGCCAGAACCAGGCGACAATCGGCATAATCACTGTCCAGAAAAAGATCAGCATCAGGGCGATGACTGGCGGCATTGGGCTGTCTGTAAAGATTGGCAAAGCTCCGGCATCCGAAGTCACAATGCGTTTGTCGTAAAACGCAGGGAGTAGACCGATTACACCACCGATCAGCACAAAACCGTAGATCATGTTGCGATTCAGCGTTTCGCGGCGCGTGAGCCCCTCATTACTGGCCTTCATCTTGCTGACGTTCCTCCACATGGCGAACGCCAGGCCGATGATGATGGTGGCAAAGGCGCACAATGTCAGTATTCCAGCGGCCCCGATTGCGCCACCGCCTTGCGCCTCATGCGCGGCGAGATAACCGGCAACGGCTCCTGCAGTCATCACGATGCCAAGGCCTGAAACGATAACCCACATGCAGCGGCGGCCGTTTGAACCGGCGATTTCATCACGATCGATCATGTTAGTCTCCTTCAAATTCGTCATCGAATATCTCCTCGATCGGCAATGCAAACAGCCGTGAAATCTTGAACGCCAGCGGCAGAGACGGGTCATATTTCCCCGTCTCGATGGCATTCACCGCTTGGCGCGATACATCGAGATGCTCGCCCAAATCGGCTTGGCTCCAGCTCCGCATCGCGCGGAGAACTTTCAGCTGATTTTTCACCGGCGATACCGTTCGAAAAAGAAACGGATGTGAAATGCCATTGCGACGGTTATCGCCAGTGTTTCTGATGCGAACCAGTCGTTTGGTCCCGCCGTCACATTGTCGCCCGATAGACCTCCTCCAGCCCATTCTCCGATAAGTTGCGCGCCGTTTCCGATGTGTATGATGGCGGCAAGACAAAACCATATTGCAATGATGCCCATCGCAAATCTGCTGGCAATACATGATACATGACGAAAATAATCATCGTTACGAGACGATAGCACCGCGACCAGCAACGATGTCGCAACGGCGAGAATGCAGCCGCCTGAAACCAAAGACGAAAGCGTGACCCATTGCGTCGATAGCAACACTAGATTGGCCGCTGCGCCAATGCCGACAATATAATAGGCCGCGCTCCGTTCGCTTGGTGTCGGCGCCATGGGATCGTAAGGCATGAAAAATGACTCCCGAAAAAGTCGATGCTACCTGACATTGTGTCATGTAAACCTTACTAATTCGATTCGCGCAATATGTCAACAACACCTTACATAATGCTATGCGTCACTGACAAAACGGCGCGCGCGCTTTTCAGAACCTTGATTTAGCTGCCTATCTCCGCCAAGGGCTGGCCATGTCCGACATCGCACCACTTAGTTTTCAGGACCTGATCCTCACCCTCCATGATTATTGGGGCAAGCAAGGCTGCGCGATATTGCAGCCTTATGATATGGAAATGGGTGCTGGTACCTTCCACACCGCGACCACTTTGCGCGCGCTTGGCCCTGATCCGTGGAATGCCGCATTCGTGCAGCCGTCGCGCCGCCCAACCGATGGCCGCTATGGCGAAAACCCCAACCGGCTCGGCGCCTATTACCAGTATCAGGTGATATTGAAACCAAGCCCGCCGGACCTTCAGGAACTGTATTTGGGCTCGCTCAAGGCCATTGGCATCGATCCGTTGTTGCACGACATCCGCTTTGTCGAAGACGACTGGGAAAGCCCGACGCTGGGTGCATGGGGCCTTGGTTGGGAAGTCTGGTGCGACGGCATGGAAGTCACGCAGTTCACGTATTTCCAACAAATGGGCGGGTTTGATTGCAAGCCGGTCTCGGGCGAGTTGACCTATGGTCTGGAACGTCTGGCAATGTATATCCAGAACAAGGACAGCATTTTCGACCTCGCGTATAACAATGCCACCGCGGATCGCCCTGCGATTACTTATGGCGACGTTTTCCGCGAAAACGAGCGGCAGATGAGCACCTATCATTTTGAGGTTGCCGACACCGACATGCTGTTCGATGCCTTTAAAAAGGCGACCGCGGAGTGCGAAAACTGCCTCGAGCGCAGCCTACCCATTCCCGCCTATGAACAGGCGATCAAGGCCAGCCACATCTTCAACATACTTCAGGCGCGCGGCGTGATTTCCGTGCAAGAACGCGCCAGCTACATGGGCCGCGTCCGCGACCTCGCCAAAGGCAGCTGCCAGGCATGGATGGAAAAGAACGGATGGACGGCATGACCGATTTTCTGCTGGAACTTCGTTCTGAAGAAATCCCTGCGCGGATGCAGGTGAAGGCCAAGGAAGATTTGGCGCGTTTGTTCAACGATGCGCTGGCCAAGGCCGGGCTGGCTGCGGCTTCGGTTGAAACCTTTGCCACACCGCGCCGCTTGGCGTTGATTGCGACGGGGTTACCGCTGGCGACAGACGCTGTTTCCGAAGAAACCAAAGGGCCAAAAGTTGGCGCGCCGCCGCAGGCGATGGAGGGTTTCCTCCGCAAAGCCGGCCTGACGCAAGATCAGCTGATCGAACGCGATGGCGTGTATTTCGCGGTTGTGGAAAAGGCCGGGCGTCAGACCGCTGATGTTCTGGCCGAGGCGATTCCGGCGATTATCCGTGCGTTCCCATGGCCAAAGTCACAACGCTGGGGTGCGGGGTCGGCTTCGACGGAAAGTCTGCGCTGGGTCCGCCCATTGCAAGGCATCGTCGCGATATTGGGCAATGATGTCGTGCCATGCGAGATCGAAGGCATCGTCAGCGGCGCGACGACCATGGGACACCGGTTCCACCACAGCGGCCCTGTCACTATTGGCAACGCAGGCGATTATGCTGAAAAGCTTCGCGAGGCCCATGTTCTCGTGCACTTCTCCGAACGCTGCGCGCTCATTCGCGACGGTGCAAAGGCGGCTGCTGCGGCCGCAGGGCTGACTTTGGTTGAGGATGAAGGCCTGGTCGTCGAAAATGCCGGGCTGACCGAATGGCCGGTGCCGATGCTTGGCCGGTTCGACCCCGCGTTTTTGGAAGTGCCGCAAGAAGTCATTCAGCTGACCGCGCGCGTAAACCAGAAATATTTTGTCTGCCATGACAGCGCGGGTAAGCTTGCCAACGCCTTTGTCTGCACCGCGAATATCGATGCGCATGACGGCGGGGCAGCGATTGTTGCGGGCAATGAAAAGGTGCTCGCCGCGCGCCTGTCTGATGCGAAATTTTTCTGGGAACAGGACCTTAAGGTCGCGTTGGACGACCAAGCGACGAAGCTTGCGCAGATCACGTTCCACGAAAAATTGGGCAGCGTCGCCGACAAGGTCGAACGCGTTGCCAAGCTGGCGCGCTGGTTGGTCGAAGAAGGCATTGTAGGTGCGTGCTCCCCGGCGCAGGCCGGGGCCCAGCCCGCAAACAATGAATCCTCTGATAAGGTTCTGGACCCCGGCCTTCGCCGGGGAACACAAGAGTTAGCGGACCAAGCCGAACGTGCAGCGCGGCTGTGCAAGGCTGACCTCGTCACCGGCATGGTTGGTGAATTCCCCGAATTGCAGGGTCTCATGGGCGGTTACTACGCCCGCGCACAAGGCGAAGCGGATGCTGTCGCCGACGCGGTCCGCGACCATTACAAGCCCGTCGGGCAGGGCGACGAAGTGCCCACCGCACCGGTCACGGTTGCGGTCAGCTTGGCGGATAAGCTGGATACGCTTGCACAATTCTTTGCCGCCGGCATGCCGCCCACGGGTTCGAAGGATCCGTTCGCATTACGCCGCGCGGCCATCGGCTTTTTGTCATTGCTGCTTCAAAACGACCTGCGCTGTTCGCTCAAGGATATGCTCTTGGCAACTGGAGCGGCAACGAGCTTCGATACTTTGGAAGAATTTTTGGTCGACCGCCTCAAAGTCCAACAACGCGAAGCGGGCGTGCGGCACGATTTGATTGATGCGGTGTTTAGCCTTGGCGGTGAGGATGATCTTGTCCGGCTGCTCGCGCGGGTGAACGCATTGCAGGCATATATCACGACAGCCGAAGGCGCGAATTTGTTGGCGGCGTATAAGCGCGCGGCGAACATATTGAAGGCGGCGGACGGTGTTGATGCCGCTGCACCCGCTACGGCGGATTTGGTTGCTGAAGAGCATGCCCTCCTCACCGCGCTCGACACCGCCGCGCCCAATGCCGCAGCGGCGGTCGATGCCGAAGATTTCGAAGGCGCAATGGCGGCGCTTGCCAGCCTGCGCGCGCCCATCGATGCATTTTTTGACGGCGTGATGGTGAACGACGAAGACCCCGCTAAACGGGCGTTTCGTTTGGGCTTGCTGGCGCGGTTCCGTGATGCGGTTCACCGGGTTGCGGATTTTGCGAAAATAGAAGGCTGACGGTTTCTCCCCGGGAATGCTGACAGACAATAAGGACTTAGCATGACCCAATATGTATTTCGTTTCGGTGGTGGTGTTTCGGACGGCGATGAAACCGTTCGCGGCAACAAGAATATCCTTGGCGGCAAGGGTGCGAACCTTGACGGCATGGCGTCGATTGGATTGCCTGTCCCCCCCGGCTTCACGATCACGACGGAGATGTGCACGGCCTATTACGCCAATGGCCAGAGCTTCCCCGACAGCGTGCGTGCAGAGGTTGCGGGCGGCCTTGCGCATATTGAACAGGTCACCGGTAAAGCCTTTGGCGATGCGGCCAATCCGTTGCTCGTGTCCGTCCGCTCTGGCGCGCGTGTATCGATGCCGGGGATGATGGATACTGTTTTAAATCTGGGACTTAATGACCAAACTGTAGAAGGTTTGGCAACATCCTCGGGCGACGCCCGCTTTGCGTGGGACAGCTATCGCCGCTTCATTCAAATGTATGCCGATGTGGTGTTGGAACTGGACCATGGCGCATTTGAAGAAGCGCTTGAAATCGCCAAGGAAGACCAAGGCTATTATCTCGATACCGAGCTTTCGGCTAATGATCTGAAGGCGTTGGTGGCCGAATATAAACGGCTGGTTCAGGCCGAATGGGGCAAGCCATTTCCGCAAGATGTGCATGACCAATTATGGGGCGCCGTGGGCGCTGTATTTGGTTCATGGGAGTCCGACCGGGCAAAGGTCTATCGCCGCCTGAACAATATTCCCGGTGACTGGGGCACGGCGGTCAATGTGCAGGCAATGGTGTTTGGCAATATGGGCGAAACGTCCGCAACGGGCGTGGCCTTCACCCGCGATCCCGCGACCGGCGAGAATGCTTATTATGGCGAATATCTCATCAATGCGCAGGGCGAAGATGTTGTCGCGGGTATCCGTACCCCGCAATATCTGACCAAGGCGGC
>NZ_JBIICH010000059.1:0-12822 GCF_044239005.1 Sphingorhabdus sp.
GCATCAACGCAGGTCTGGATCTTGGGAATCATGCCGCCGCTAATCGTGCCATCACTTTGCAGCTTGGCAATCGCCGCTGGATCCAGATCGGTCAGCAGCTGGCCCGATTTGTCGAGCACACCCGCAACATCGGTCAAAAGGAACAACCGCGATGCGCCAAGCGCACTCGCCACTGCGCCTGCCATGGTGTCGGCGTTAATGTTGTACGTATGCCCGTCTGCGCCAACGCCAATGGGTGCAATGACCGGAATCATGCCCGCCGCGCTGATCGTATCAATGACGCTGCGGTCGACCGTTGTTGGTTCGCCGACAAAACCCAAATCGATATTGCGTTCGATATGGCTGTCTGGATCTTTCTGCGTCCGCTGCACCTTCGTTGCGGTAACAAAGCCGCCGTCTTTGCCGGATATGCCAAGCGCTTTACCGCCGGCAGCGTTGATCCAGCCGACCAGTTCTTTGTTGATCGCGCCCGACAACACCATTTCGGCGATCTTCGCCGTTTCCGCATCGGTGACGCGCAAACCATCGACAAATTGGCTTTCAACTCCAAGTTTTTTGAGCATGGCACCGATTTGCGGTCCGCCGCCATGAACGACGACCGGGTTAATGCCGACAGCTTTCAAAAGCACAACATCGTCCGCAAAATCGCGCGCCAGACCGGCATCGCCCATCGCATGGCCGCCATATTTTACGACAAATGTCTTGCCCGCATAACGCTGCAAATAAGGCAGAGCTTCGGTAAGCGTTTCTGCTTTGGCTAGGTTGGCGGGATTAATCGTCATGCGAACCAACTGCCTTGGGGTCCGTGCCATCCAGCCTATGGCCGTAGCTGACAAAGAAAGTGATGAGCAATGGCACCATGATCATGCTCAACACGACCTTGGCCAGCATTTGGCCGAGCAGCAAGTCCGTGATCGGAAACACACCATAAAAGGCAATGCTTACGAACAATAAGGTATCGATGATCTGCGATAGCACCGCGGCGATGGCACCGCGCAATGCGACATATTTACCTACGGTGTTTTTCAAGCGATCGAACAGATAGACGTTGAGCATTTGCGACACGCCATATGCGACGATGCCTGCGACCCAAATACGGGGTGTCTGACCCATCATGGTGTTGAACGCATCAAGATATTTGCCGTCCATCTTCGGTGACGGGGGCAATGAAAGCACAAGCAATGCGAGCAATATCGACGCGATCAACGGAATAAAGCCATATTTGACCAAACGGTCCGCAATAATCTTGCCGTGCAAGGCTGCCACCGCGCTGGAAAGGATGACCAGCAAAAGAAACGGAAAGATGCCCGCTTCTACGGCCAGCGGCCCTAAAGAAACTTGTTTGTTTCCAAGCACGCCAGCAATGCACACCATGCCGCCGTAAATGATTGAGAACATGAAAAGCGATTTCGGGATACCCCCCTCGGTCGCGCGTAATGTGGTCTGGTCAGTCATGCGAATCTGACTAGCGTCTAATTTTATTGGCGCAAGGCCAACGATGGCGCTAGGTGTCGCAGCACTACATCAGGGGTGGGGACTTTATGCATATTTTATTGAGCGTTGCAGGGATGGCCTTGATTCTCGCGATCGCCATTTTGCTCTCGTCAAACCGGCGCGCCATCAAGTTCCGCGTGGTTGGCGCAGCATTTGCCTTGCAAGCAAGCATCGCTGCCCTCGTTCTTTATACCTCATGGGGTAAGGTCGCGCTCAATGCCGCGTCTACCGGCGTTTCGAACCTGCTTGGCTATTCGGCGAAGGGCACGCAGTTCATTTTTGGTCCGCTCGCCTCTCCTGAAATCGGTGGCAACAGCTTTGCGATTGCTGCGCTTCCCGTGATCATCTTCTTCGCGTCGCTGATCTCGATCCTCTATTATCTGGGCATTATGCAATATGTCATCCGCTGGATCGGTGGTGGTTTGCAAAAGATTACCGGCATTTCAAAAGTCGAAAGCCTTTGTGCGGCCGCCAATATTTTCGTGGGCCAGTCGGAATCGCCATTGGTCATCCGCCCCTATCTTGCCAATTTGAAACCGGAACAGCTTTTCTGCGTCATGACCGTTGGCATGGCGGGCGTCGCCGGCACCATATTGGCCGCTTACGCATCCATGGGTATCCGCATTGATTATCTGCTCGCAGCAGCATTCATGTCCGCGCCGGGCGGAATTTTGATGGCGAAGTTGATGATGCCCGACGTCCCTGCGGCGGTGCTGGCCGAAGGTGATCCTGCGCTCGCGAACCCGCATCCTGATGATGAACCGGTCATGGTCCATGATGATGGCGAAGAAAAACCCGCCAACATCATCATGGCCGCGGCGCAAGGCGCACAAACCGGCGTTAAGCTGGCTGTGGCGGTCGGTGCGATGGTCCTGGCTTTCGTTGCCTTGGTCGCGCTGGCCAACGGCATATTGGGCGGCGTCGGCGGCTGGTTTGGTCAGCCTGACCTGAGTTTCCAGCAAATTGTCGGCTATGCCTTTGCGCCCATAATGTTCCTTTTGGGCGTGCCGTGGAATGAAGCGATTCAGGCCGGCGGCTTGTTCGGTACCAAAATCGTTCTGAACGAATTCGTCGCCTTCATTGATTTGGGCGCACTGAAAGAACTTTCCGTACCAACGGTCGGCATCGTCACATTCGCCTTGTGTGGATTTGCGAATTTCAGCTCAATTGCCATTCAAATGGCCGTGACGGGAAGCCTTGCGCCAAACCAGCGGCCCATGATTGCCA
This sequence comes from Sphingorhabdus sp., assembly GCF_044239005.1. GTDB lineage: Bacteria > Pseudomonadota > Alphaproteobacteria > Sphingomonadales > Sphingomonadaceae > Sphingorhabdus_B. The sequence goes on from NZ_JBIICH010000059.1 coordinate 2,722, forward strand.
AGCTGGGCTTGAAAGCACTCGCCGCCGGATCGCTATCCAACCTGATGAGCGCGGCGCTGGCCGGTTTGTTCCTGTCTTTGGGCTAGTTAATTTTCGCCAGCCGCCCGCTTTAACTCATAAAGCAGATCAAGCGCCGCCCGCGGGCTAAGCGCGTCGATATCAAGGCCAGTCAGCTTTTCACGCAAGGCATCGACCTTGGCCTCGGCGGCGTCGAGCGCGGCGCTGAACAATGGCAAGTCACCCAGACCCGCGGCCAGACCGCCTGTTTCCGCGCGCCCTTTTTCGAGTTTCTCCAGCACGGTCTTTGCCCGCGACACGACTTGCGGCGGAAGACCGGCAAGCTTTGCCACCGCGATCCCGTAACTGCGGTCGGCGGGACCATCGCCAAGCTCGTGGAGCAAGACGAGGTCGCCCTTATACTCCTTGGCGCGAACATGGTGCAGCGACAACGCGTCAAGGCTGTCCGAGAGCCGGGTCAGTTCGTGATAGTGCGTTGCGAAGAGGCAACGGCAGCGATTGGTTTCGTGAATGCCTTCGACAACCGCCCATGCAATAGCAAGGCCGTCATAGGTCGATGTGCCGCGTCCAACCTCGTCCAAAATCACAAAGCTGCGTTCGGTTGCCTGCGCAAGAATGGCCGCCGTTTCGACCATTTCGACCATGAAGGTCGACCGCCCGCGTGCAAGATTATCCGATGCGCCAACGCGGCTGAAAAGGCGGTCAACAAGGCCAAGCTTGGCCGATGTCGCGGGGACATAGCTGCCCGCCTGTGCCAGCAAAACGATCAACGCATTCTGCCGCAGGAAGGTGGATTTACCGCCCATGTTGGGGCCGCTCACCAACCACAGCCGTTTATCAGGCGAAAGCTTACAATCATTGGCAATGAACCGGTCGCCCGATTTCGCGAGCGCACTTTCGACCACCGGATGTCGGCCGCCTTCGATTTCAAGGCATGGGTGGCTAACAAAAGATGGACGGCACCAATTGCCCTCTGCAGCCCGTTCCGCAAGCGCCGCCGAAACATCGATCCGCGCCAAGGCGTCGGCGCTGGCGGCGATGGCATCCCGCCGCGTGAGCACAATCGCGGTCAGCTCCTCCAAATGCGCGGCTTCAGCAGCCAAGGCATGTCCACTGGCCTGTGTGATGCGCATGGCCTCTTCATGAAGCTCAGGCGAGTTGAAGCGGACAGCACCGGCCATCGTTTGCCGGTGCGCAAAGCCTGACCCGGCTGCCATGAGCGCATCGCCATGCTTGGCGGGTACTTCGACAAAATATCCCAGAACGGCATTATGCCGGATCTTAAGCGCAGCCACGCCGGTCGAATCGCGATAGCGCGCCTCCAATTGGGCAATCGCCTGCCGCCCGTCACGGCCAGCCGAACGCAGCACGTCCAACGCCGCATCATAGCCTTCTGCAATGTAACCGCCCTGCGCGGTGTCAGTGGGCGGGGAGGCAACAAGCGCACGGCTGAGTATGTCCACCATATGGCCGTGGCCATCCAACATCGGCAGCAATTGGTCGAGCAATTGGGGGCGGTCGGCCATGGCGCCCAATCGCTCCCGCAGATGGCGCGCGGCATCCAACCCATCGCGAATTTGCCCCAAGTCACGTGGACTGCCGCGTCCGGCAACGACACGTCCCAATGCGCGAGCGATATCCGGCAATTGCCGCAAAGCGGACCGGACGGCATCGCGGGTCAACGGCGCGTCATGGAACCACTGCACCAGCGACAAACGCGCTTCGATGATATTTTGGTCCATCAATGGCGCAGACAGGTCTGACGCCAGCTGGCGTGCGCCGGCACCCGTTATCGTGCGGTCAACCTCAGCCAGTAATGACCCGGCACGTGCGCCTTTGTTCGCTGCGCTGATTTCCAGGCTGTCGCGCGTTGCTTGGTCAATCAGCAAATGGGCATGCACTTCACGCCGGACCGGCAGCTTAAGGAAGGGCATGTTGCCCTGCCCGACATGCGCCAGATAGGCGATGAGCCCGCCAGCGGCCGCCTGCTCAGCACGCGTGACCGCACCGATGGCATCCAAGGTCGAAAGCGCAAAATGCTGCTTCAACAGATCGCCGCCGACGATGCTTTCAAAGTCAGCGCGCGGACGAATGATTGCGCCCGCAAGTTGTTGCGCCAAACCATCCGGAACAACAAGTTCGCTGGCGGACAGGCGTGCAAGCTCGGCTTCAAGTGCGCTCGCCGCGACGGTGACGAGTTCGAAATAGCCGGTCGAAATATCCGCTGCCGCCAGACCATATTCGTCACCCACCGGCGCGACCGCGACGAGCATGTTTGAAGTCCAGCTGTCGAGCAAGCTGTCCTCCGTCAGCGTGCCTGCCGTCACGAACCGGACAATGTCGCGCGCCACCAATGTCTTGGAACCGCCGCGCGCCTTGGCATCTTCGGGGCTTTCGGTTTGCTCCGCAATCGCGACGCGGTGCCCGGCCTTAATGAGCCGCGCCAGATAGCCTTCGGCTGCATGCACCGGCACGCCGCACATCGGAATCGGCCTACCATCATGTTCGCCGCGCGATGTCAGCGCGATATCCAATGTTGCAGCAGCAGCGCGCGCATCATCGAAAAATAGCTCAAAAAAATCACCCATGCGGTAGAACAACAGGCAATCCTCGGCCTTCGCCTTCAGCGCGAGATACTGCACCATCATTGGTGTCGGTCCCGATGTTGCTTTCATTGTCCCCGTCATGGTCAATGCGATAGCGGAGCCGTTCCTGCGGGGCAATGCTTGCCCTAGCGGCACCACCGCGTTAGGGCAGTTTATATTATAAAATAGGGTCAAAGCCAAAAATGAACGATAGCGATGTCCAGATTACAGCTCAGGAAGCTTTGGATTTCCATTCCCAAGGCCGCCCGGGGAAAATCGAAATCGTGGCGACCAAACCAATGGCCACGCAACGTGATTTGTCGCTCGCATATTCGCCGGGTGTCGCAGTGCCGGTGCAGGCCATTTATGACGATCCGGCAACGGCCTATGATTATACCGCAAAGGGTAATCTCGTCGCGGTTATCTCAAATGGTACAGCGATTCTTGGCATGGGCAATTTGGGCGCATTGGCATCCAAGCCCGTGATGGAAGGCAAGGCGGTGCTGTTCAAACGCTTCGCCGATGTTGATTCGATCGATATCGAGGTGAAGACCGAAGATGCACAGCGTTTCATTGACGCGGTCGAACTTCTTGAGCCGACCTTTGGCGGCATCAATCTTGAGGATATCGCCGCGCCCGATTGCTTCATCATTGAACAGACGTTGAAAGAACGGATGAATATTCCGGTCTTTCATGATGACCAGCACGGCACCGCCATCATCGCGGCGGCAGGATTGATCAATGCATGTGAGCTTACAGGCCGTTCGTTGAAAGATATAAAGGTCGTCTGCAATGGCGCAGGCGCAGCGGCGATTGCCTGCACCGAGCTGATCAAAGGCATGGGCGTCCCGCACGACAATGTCATTATGTGCGACCGTTCCGGCGTGATTTATCAAGGCCGTACGGAAGGCATGGATCAGTGGAAATCAGCGCATGCCGCAAAAACCACTACGCGCACCTTGGCAGAAGCGATCGTCGGCGCAGATGTGTTCCTTGGCCTTTCCGCCGCCAACGCGTTGAGCGCCGACATGGTAAAGACGATGGCCCCTGAGCCGATCATTTTTGCCATGGCGAACCCCGATCCCGAAATCTCGCCACCTGTAGCGCGCGCCGCGCGGCCCGATGCGATCATTGCGACGGGACGGTCTGATTTTCCAAATCAGGTCAACAATGTCCTGTGCTTCCCCTTCCTGTTCCGCGGGGCGCTCGACGTGCGCGCCACGACGATCAACGAACCCATGAAGATTGCGGCATCGCATGCCTTGGCACAATTGGCGCGTGAAACCGTGCCCGAAGAAGTGGCGGCAGCCTATGGCGGCATGATGCACAAATTCGGCCGTGATTATATCATCCCGTCGCCATTCGATCCGCGCCTCATGGAAATCGTCGCCTCGGCCGTGGCAAAAGCAGCGATGGATTCGGGCGTCGCGCAAAAGCCGATTGCCGATATGAACGCCTATCGCGCGAGCCTGCGCGCGCGGCAAAACCCGACGACATCCGTTCTGACGCAAGTTTATGCAGCCGCCAGGGCAAAGCCAAAGCGCGTCATTTTTGCGGAAGCTGAAGAAGATGTCGTGTTGCGCGCCGCCGTTCAGTTCAAACAAGATGGCTATGGCGTTCCGGTGCTGGTCGGACGCGATGCGCGCGTTACCGAAAAGCTGATCGGGCTCGGCGCCAATCCGGACGAGTATGAAATCCATAACAGCGCCCAAAGTCCATTGGTCGAGAAAATGGTCGACCGGTTATATAGCCGCTTGCAGCGTCGTGGTTATCTGCGCCGTGATATTCAACGAATGGTCAACCGCGACCGCAACATCTTTGGCGCACTGCTGCTGCAGATGGATCAAGCTGATGCGATGATCACGGGCGTGACGCGCACCTTTGGTCAAACCTTGCGCGAGTTGCGCCGGGTGCTCGATGCCAAGAAGGATGCGACACCGTTTGGCATTCACGTCATGGTCGGAAAAACACATACGGTGTTTATCGCCGACACCACGGTCAACGAACGCCCGACAGCAGAAGAGCTCGCCCATATTGCCGAGAAAACCGCTGGCGTTGCCCGCCGCATGGGCCATGTCCCGCGCGTGGCGTTCCTGTCATTCTCAACCTTCGGCAACCCCGCTGGAAACTGGCTCAATAATATCCGCGATGCCGTTGCTATATTGGATGCCCGCCGCCCCGACTTTGAATATGAAGGCGACATGCCGCCGGATGTTGCGCTCAACCCAGCGTTGATGAAAAACTATCCGTTCTGCCGTTTGTCCGGACCCGCCAACGTGCTTGTTATGCCCGGTCTGCAATCGGCAAACCTGTCGGCAAAGCTGTTGCGCGAATTGGGTGGAGACCAGGTCATTGGACCCATGCTGCTGGGTATCGAGCGTCAGGTGCAGGTGGCCACCATGGCGTCAAGCGCCGGCGACCTGGTGACCTTGGCGGTACTTGCTGCGGCAGGTGTCACCGAATAATCGGCAGGAAAGCGGGGGCGATTGTCCCCGCCTTCTCGATATCGTGATGTTACGTCAGAATCAGTTCGGGCTGTTCGGCGTTGAACCTTGACCACTGCCTGCGCCGACAGCACCGATATTGCCGAAGATTTCTTCAAAGAAGCTCTTGTTGCGGCCAAGCGTCGGCGTTTTTTCGCCTTCAGGGCTGATTTTCGAAATAAGTTCTTTGCCCGTTTGAGCAACCGATGCGACATTTCCGGCCGCGTCAAACCGGACCTTCAGCACATATTGGGTGTCTGCCTTTGGCTGCGAGAACGCCAGCTGCTTTGCGTCGCGTGAATAATAATACCAGTCGTTTTGATCGAACTGACCCACAAATGTCGGGCGGCCAAGCGATGCCTGAACCGATTCCCTGTTGTCTACGCCGGGTTGGATAGAGTTCAGCAAGGTCTGGTCGCCAATATAGCCCTGATGCGAGCGAAGGCGGGTGCAGCCAGACGCCAATGTCATAGCGGCCAATAATGCTGCAAAACCTGCAATTTGCGTCGCGCGCATAAACTTCTCCGCTAATCCACTAAAGTTGGGCCTTTGCCATTGCATCCTTAAGGCGCAATATCAATATGCAATCCCAGATGAATGCCCGATGAGTAAGGATGAAAACGCGTCAAAATGACATTATTGAAAAGACTTTTCGGGAAAGGGGAACCCGACCCCAAGCTTAAGCTGATTCCATTGTACAATCAGATCGTGGCGAAAGCGCGTGAGCCGCATTGGTATATCGACGGTCAGGTTCCGGACAGCATTGACGGACGCTTCGATATGGTTGCCTCTATATTGTCGCTGGTGCTGCTGCGGCTTGAGGACAGCGGTGATTACGCACTCGACATGGCGCGCCTTACTGAAGTGTTTGTCGACGATATGGACGGGCAACTGCGTGAGGTTGGCATCGGCGATATGATCGTTGGCAAACATATCGGCCAGATTATGAGTGCCGTCGGCGGCCGCCTCGGTGCGCTGCGTTCGGCTTTGTCCGATACGGCGGAGCTTGATGAAGCCATTGTGCGCAACATTTACAGAGGCGTTGCCCCTGAGGCTGGCGCGCTTGCGCACACGCGGCAAGCTTTGTTGGATGCCGAACGCGCATTGGGAGCGCAATTGCCCGATATGATCGTTGAAGGTGACGCAAAGTGGTGACCGCCAACGAGTTCAGCCATGTCGTCAAAATCTCCGAAGTTGGAAACCACAGCCGCAACCTTCGGCTTTCGGCGGATGAGGCAGCGCGCCACGCCCTGATGGCGCGGTTTGATCTGGCGGCGCTCGATATGCTTGAAGCTGAAATTTCGTTGAAGCATGACGCGGACGCCGTGATTGCAACCGGACGGTTCACGGCCAGCCTCGCACAATTTTGCATCGCAACGCATGATCCCGTTCCGGCAAAATTGGACGAGGCCATCCATATCCAATTTATTGCCGAACCCACATCCAATGGCGAAGTGGAACTAGAGCTCGCACCCGAAGATTGCGACACGATGTTCCACGATGGCCAGACCATTGATTTGGGTGAGGCGGTTGCGCAGTCAATGGGTCTCGCGCTCAATCCCTATCCACGCAGCCCTGAGGCAGAGAAAATCTTGCGCGCCGCGGGGGTCAAAAGCGAAGAAGACGTCGCTCCAGTGGGCGCGCTCGCTGGGCTGAAGGACCTGCTGGCGAAAAAATGATGGGGCCACGCCATGTTTGATGTGGCGCTGCGCCGACTGGTCGACCCGGCGCTGTTCCGCGTCGCGCGCGTGCTGGCAGGTGCGCGGATTTCGGCAAATGCGCTGACGATAACAGGTGCTGCCATCGGGCTGGGCGCCGCGTTTTTCATCACGCAGGCGGATTATACGGCTGCATTAATGTGCATCGTGCTGAATCGCCTTTTTGACGGCCTTGATGGCGCGATTGCACGGATCAACGGACCGACGGACTTTGGCGGCTATTTGGATTCGCTGTGCGATTTTCTGTTCTACGTGTCTGTCCCCGTCGCGTTCGGGATAATAAGCGCTGACAATCACATGCCTGCCCTCGCGCTGGTGGCAAGCTTCACCCTGACGGCAGTGAGCTTTCTCGGATATGCGGCAATCGCCGCGCGGCGCAATGATGATGACGGTGCGCACGGCCCCAAAGCATTTATCTATTCCACCGGATTGATGGAGGGCGGGGAAACCATCGCGTTCTTTTTGCTGTTCTGCCTGTTCCCGGCATTTTTCCCGACATTGGCGGTGATATTTGCGGCCTTGTGTGCCTTGACCGTTGCCCAGCGCGTTGCGTTCGCGGCAAAAAGCTTCAGCTAACCACGCTGCCACCGGAACCAACGTTCCGCCCATTTCAGCAAAGCTTCGGGCTTGCGCGCCAACCCGAACTGACCTGCCGCATATTTGTTGGCCTCAGCCCATGTGGGGTAGGGGTGAATGGTCTGCAGGATTTTACGCAGCCCCATTTTATGCTTCATCGCGAAGGTGACTTCGGCGAGAATTTCGCCCGCATTCTGCCCAATGATCGTTGCGCCCAAAATGCGGTCACTGCCTTTGGCGGTCAGAATTTTGACAAAGCCATGCGCTTCGCTTTCGGCAATCGCCCGGTCGAGATCATCAAGATCGTACCGCGTGACATCAAACGACAGGCCTTGCGCACGCGCTTCCGCCTCGGTCAGGCCGACCGTCGCCAATTCGGGTTCCGTATAGGTGACACGCGGCAGAACGCGGTAATCGGTGCGGTATTTTTTGAACGGTCGCGCCAGTGCATTCACGCTCGCATACCATGCCTCATGACTGCCGCCATGCGTCAGCTGCTGGCGTGCGGCAACGTCGCCCGCACAATATATGTGCGGCATATTCGTGCGCAGAAAATCATCATTCGCAAGCTGGCCACCCACAACCAACCCCAATTCTTCAAGGCCAAAGCCCGACACCCGCGGCTTGCGACCGACGGCGATGATGATGTCATCATAGGCTATCGGTTTTTCACCCTGGGGTCCTTCAACGACCAGAGTTTTTCCAGACGCGAACCGCACGGCACGGTGGGCCGTATGAACACTCACGCCTTCCGCCTGCAATCGCGCAGTCACCACTGCAGCGGCATCAGCATCCTCTTTCAGCAGCAACCGATCCGCCATTTCGACGATGGTCACTTTTGACCCCAAACGCTGGAATGCCTGTGCAAGTTCGCAGCCAATGGGACCGCCACCCAAAATCACCAGATGGTTGGGCGCATTTGGCCGGTCCGCCATGGCATCCCACAAAGTCTCGCTGGTCAGATAGCCGCTATCCTCCACGCCCGGCAGCGGCGGGATGAACGGCGCTGCGCCCGTGGCGATGATGAAGGATTTTGCGGTTAACTGGCGTGCGCCATCAATGTCGATGGTCCATGGGTCAACGAAGCGCGCATAGCCCTTCACGCAATCGACGCCGAGACCCGTGAAGCGTTCAACGCTATCATGTGGTTCAATCGCGGTAATGACATCGCGGACGCGGCGGATGACCGCAGGGAAGTCGATGACGGGCGCGCCGCTCTGAATGCCAAAGCGGGCCGAGTCTGCAACCTGATGCGCAACCTTTGCACTTTTGATGAGCGCTTTGGACGGGACACATCCGGTGTTCAGGCAATCGCCGCCCATGTCATGCGCTTCGACCAAGGTCACTTTCGCTTTGACCATTGCCGCGATGTAGGCCGAGACCAAGCCAGCCGATCCGGCACCAATGACTATGAGGTTGCGGTCAAACCGCTTCGGCTTTTGCCACTGTTTAGCCACGGCTGCGCTTTACCACCGCTACAATGCCCTTTGCCGCCCAGGGGAAGAATGCCAGCGCCACGAATGAGGCAATGAGTGTGGGCGACAACAAACCGGCGGTGCTTTCTATGCGGCTGATCTGGGTGCCTGCATTCACGAACACGATTGTCGCGGGCAACATGCCGATCTGGCTGACCCCGAAAAATGTGCCGGTTTTAATCCGCGTCAAACCCATCAGCAGATTGATGACGAAGAACGGAAATACCGGAATCAAACGCAGCGTGAACAAATAGAATGCGCCGTCTTTTTCAAGTCCGTCATCAACCGCGCGCAAGCGTTCGCCGAATTTGCCCTGCACCCAATCACGCAGCAGATAACGTGAACTGAGAAACGCCAATGTTGCGCCCATCGTTGATGCAAAGGAGACGATGAGGGTGCCAAGGACAACGCCAAACAAAGCACCGGCGACCAAGCTCATGATTGCAGCGCCCGGAATCGATAATCCCGTCACCGCAACATAAAGAAGGAAAAACCCGGCGATATACAAAGCCGGATTTGCATCCTTTGCCGCGACAATCTCTGCCTGACTGGCTTTGAAATTTTCGAGGCTTAGATATTGGCCCAAATCAAAAGCAAAATAGGCCGCAAGCGCGCCAAACAGGACAAGAGCCAAAACTGCCTTTTTCATATTGGCCCCTGTTCAATCTGTTATTGCTATTGGCCGCTGGCTAGCGATCAAAACGGTACGTCGTCGTCGAGGTCATTGTCGAAATCACCTCCGCCAAAGCCGGAAGAGCTTCCGCCACCGGCGCCCCAATTGTTGCCGCCGGACGATCCGCCCGAGGAACCACCGCCAGATGCGCCGCCGCTCCAGCCATCGCCGCCACCTGATCCGCCTCTTGGACCATCCAGCATGACCAGCTTGCCATCAAAGCCTGCAACCGACACTTCGGTTGTGTAACGGTCGTTACCCGAAGCATCCTGCCATTTGCGGGTGCGCAATTGGCCTTCGATGTAAACCTTGCTGCCTTTTTTCAGGAAACGCTCGGCCACGCCAACAAGACCGTCGGAATTCAACACGACGCTATGCCATTCGGTGCGTTCTTTTTTCTCGCCCGTCGTGCGGTCTTTCCAGTCTTCCGACGTCGCGATCCGCAAGTTGCAAATGCGCCCACCGTTCTGGAAGGATTTGACTTCGGGATCCGCACCCAAATTGCCCACGATGATAACTTTATTGACGCTTCCCGCCATGTTCCTGCCCTCTAATCAAATGATCTTGTGCACT
>NZ_JBIICH010000173.1:0-3170 GCF_044239005.1 Sphingorhabdus sp.
GTCAACCAGTGCGCCTTGACGAATTCCCAAAGGGTAAAGGTTTTGATGAGATGCGCGATGGTGGTCATGCGAAATGTCCTGTGAACATAAGATAGCCGCTCACCAAAAAGACCCAGAACAGCGAGATTGGCAGGAATATTTTCCAACCCAGACGCATCAATTGGTCATAACGGTAACGCGGTACAGTCGCCTTCACCCAAGCGAAGACAAAGAACATCAAAAGGATTTTGGCGAAGAACCAGATAATGCCGGGAACGGCATATAATGGCGCCCAATCCACTGGCGGCAAATATCCACCCCAAAACAGGATGGCGTTGAGCGCGCACATCAACAGCACGTTGGCATATTCACCCAGCCAGAACAAAGCGAACGCCATCGACGAATATTCGGTCTGATAACCGGCAACCAACTCGCTTTCAGCCTCGGTCAAATCGAAAGGCGCGCGTGCGGTTTCAGCCATGGAACTGATGAGAAACATGATCGCGATCGGGAACAGCAACGGGTTGAACGCATAAGCGTTGATGAAGCCAAAGATATGGCCCCGCTGGCCCTCAACAATGCCACCCACATTGAATGTACCCGCCCAAAGCACAATGCAGATCAGGATAAAGCCAATCGAGACTTCGTATGAAATCATCTGCGCCGCCGCGCGCATGGCGGAATAAAAAGGATATTTGGAGTTGGAAGCCCAACCCGCAATGACCACGCCATATACGCCAAGGCTGCTAATCGCGAGAATGTAGAGCAAGCCCACGTTGATGTTGGACAGCACAACGCCGTCAGCAAACGGAATAACCGCCCATGCCATCAAAGCGACGGTGAAGGTAATAATCGGCGCAATCAAAAACAGCCCGCGGTTCGACGCGCTGGGGATGATTGTTTCCTGCAGGAACACCTTAAGTCCATCAGCGAAAGACTGAAGGACACCGAAGGGACCAACCACATTGGGACCTCTGCGAAGTGCAAAAGCCGCCCACAATTTGCGTTCAGCGTAAATGATGAGCGCGACGGCCAGCATCAGCGGCAATGCAATCAGCAATATGCCCGCGATGGTTGCGGTGAACCATGCGGCTTCGTAGCTCATACCAAGGGTTTGGAAGAAAGATGTCATTCCGCTGCCTCCAGATATTGCGTGCCGTGCACCAGTTCCGCAGAGCACCGCTGCATCGTTTCAGAGGCACGGCAAATTGCGTTGGTCAGGTAGAAATCCTTAATCGGATAATCGGCGATCTTACCATTTACGGCTGACGGCAATGTCGGTTCAGACCAGCCATAATCGGCAAGCCCTTCAACGCCCAATGCAGGGACAGCGTTGAACATTTCAACGCGGAGCCCCTCAAGGCTGTCAAACGGCAGGCGCTTGCCAAGTACGTCGGACAAGGCGCGGAATATCGCCCAATCTTCACGCGCATCGCCGGGTGGGAACACGGCGCGTTCGCCGCGCTGCACGCGGCCCTCTAGGTTGACATAGGTGCCCGACTTTTCACTATATGCTGCACCTGGCAAAATGACGTCTGCATGGTGCGCGCCATTGTCGCCATGATGGCCGACATAAACTTTGAAGCTGCCGGCAAACAGGCTGTAATCGGCTTCATCCGCCGCCAGGAAAAACGCCAGCTTGGGCGCCTTGGCCGCCAACGCTTTGATCCCGCCATCATGCGCATATCCAAGCATCAGTCCGCCCATACGCGCTGCCGCAAAGTGCAGCACGTTAAAGCCATTCCAGCCATCCCGGACGAGCTTATGTTTCGATGCAAACGCCAATGCAGCACCATGGACGCCTTCATAACGCAGCGCGCCGCCGCCAACGATGATCGCTGGGCGTTCTGCGGTCTTCAATGCATCGGCAAGAGCCTTCGGCGCTTTCGCCAGCGCGCTCAAATCATCACCGAGCCATTCAACCTTGTAGGTCAAATCCGTTACTGGCCCGATGGCAAAGACCTTCGCACCGCGCTTACGGATCGCTTTTTGGATACGGGTGTTCACCAAAGGTGCTTCACGGCGCAGGTCGCTGCCAACCAACAAGATCACGTCCGCATTTTCGATGCCGGCGATGGTGGTGTTGAAGTTTACGGCCGAAAGCGATGACGTATCATATGCAAGCCCCGTTTGACGGCCCTCAAGCATGGACGCACCTGCAAGCGCACGCGCCGCAAACATCGTTTCACAATCGACCTGATCACCTGCGATTACCGCCGCATCGCCGGACCAATTGGCCTTGATTGCGTCAAACGCCTCTGCCCAGCTTGCTGCAACCAGCTTTCCATCCTTGCGGATATACGGCTTGTCCAAACGACGATGCGTAAGGCCATCCACGGCGTGGCGTGTCTTATCCGACGCCCATTCTTCGTTCACATCATCATTGATGCGCGGAAGTGCCCGCAATACCGCCCTGCCCCGGCTATCGAGGCGGATGTTGGTGCCGACTGCGTCCATCACATCGATGCTTGGTGTCTTTTTCAACTCCCATGGGCGAGCTTCGAAAGCATAAGGCTTCGACGTCAGCGCACCCACCGGACACAGGTCCACGACATTGCCTGAAAGCTCGCTCTGCATGGCGTGCTCCAGATAGGTCGTGATCTGCATATTTTCGCCGCGACCAATCGCGCCAACTTCTTCAATGCCAGCGACTTCTTCCGTAAACCGAACGCAACGTGTGCACTGGATGCAACGTGTCATCGCCGTTTTGACGATTGGGCCCATATATTTTTCGGTAACCGCACGCTTGTTCTCTTCGAAGCGCGATGCACCGCGACCATAAGCCACGCTTTGGTCCTGCAAATCGCATTCACCACCTTGGTCGCAAATCGGGCAATCCAACGGGTGATTGATGAGCAGAAACTCCATCACACCTTCGCGTGCCTTTTTGACCATCGGGCTGTCGGTCTTAATGACCTGCCCTTCTGTGGCGGGCAGCGCACAGCTTGCTTGTGGCTTTGGCGGCCCAGGGGCAACCTCGACCAAGCACATGCGGCAATTGCCCGCAATGGACAGCCGCTCATGATAGCAAAAGCGCGGAATTTCCTTCCCCGCCATCTCACATGCCTGAAGCACAGTCGCGCCTGCAGGAACTTCGAGTTCTAAACCGTCTACGGTGACTTTAGGCATTATTATTCTGCTGCCTCCAACATATCGTCGCCCTTGGCTTCGTGAATGCGGCGTTCCATCTC
>NZ_JBIICH010000174.1:0-3148 GCF_044239005.1 Sphingorhabdus sp.
CTGTTAAAAGTGGTCCGCGCTACAATAATCTCATCACAGCTGAAAAAGTACGAGTCATTGATGATGACGGCGAAAATTTGGGTGTCCTGTACACCCGCGAGGCGATAGCGCAGGCCGCTGAAGTCGGCCTTGATCTGGTGGAAGTATCACCGAACGCTGATCCGCCAGTCTGCAAGTTTCTGGACATCGGCAAGTTCAAATATGAGGCCCAGAAAAAGGCCAACCTTGCGCGTAAGAGCCAGAAAACGCAGGAAATTAAAGAAATTAAGATGCGTCCAAACATCGATGACCATGATTATATGGTCAAGATGAAGAAGGTTGCGGAGTTCATCGAGGAAGGTGACAAGGTGAAAATCACCTTGCGTTTCCGTGGTCGTGAATTGGCCCACCAACAATTGGGTATGCACCTGTTGCAACGCGTTCAGGCCGATACCACCGAGACCGCAAAGGTTGAGGCGCATCCCCGCATGGAAGGCCGTCAAATGCTTATGGTGCTGTCGCCCAAATAGGGCGCAGTCACCAGATGGCTTGGCGAATCAACTCTGCGCCAACGACCACCATCAACAGCTGAATGATGATATTGAATCGTTCGGGTGACACCCGCTTGACCAACCGCACGCCTGCCATTGTGCTGACTATGGCCAATGGCAGGAAGATGGCGGTCAGCGTCATGTTTTGCGTGTTGAATTGCCCCAGCGCCGCATAAGCAGGTACTTTCATCCAGTTGATGATAGCGAAAAATATCGACGACGTTCCGACAAAGACCAAATGTGGAAAGTTGCGCGACAGGGCCCAAATCTGAAATGGTGGGCCGCCCGCATGGGCAATTTGGCTGGTGAAGCCTGCAACCCCGCCCATGACGACCCCAACCCACTCGGGTGCCGGGCCAGCCAGCTTAAGCTGCGCACCAAACAGCGGAAGCAAGCGGTAGACGCCAAATGATAGCGCAATGACGCCGACAAAGCCGCGAACCGCATCCGCATTAATCGCGGTCGCCAAAAACCATCCAAAAAATATACCCACGACCGCGCCCGGCAAGGTGAGCAACAATGTCCGCCGGTCAAAGTCACGTCGGAATGCCCAGACGCTCACAATATCTTGAACCATCAATATGGGTAGCAACATGCCCGCACCGGCGACTGGGTCCATGACCAAGGCGAGTATCGGCATGGCAGCAGCGCCCAGCCCCGCAAACCCACCCTTGGCAAGGCCCACCAATATGACGGCGACGCTTGCGACTATGTAGAAATAGATATCGGCGGGCAGATTCAAGACGTTTTCAAGCGCTTCCGCACCGCGAGGATATAAATGATCGACGCGGCGGCTGCGAAAATGAACCACTGGATGGCATAGAGGAAATGGTTGTTTGGAATTTGCGCTGGCGATGGCAATGCAAGCTGTTGCAGGCCATCTGCGGGATCGGTCGACACCAACTTAATCAACTGCACCCCATCGGGCGCTATGATGCCGCGGACCAGTCCGCCGTTCCAGCTTGGTGATTGCGGGCGTTCCGACCAACCGATGGCAACTTTCGCGTTCACGCCTTCAGCGCCGCCTGTTTGGCACGACGCAACATGGGCAAAGCCTGCGTCACCGGCACGATTGCTGCCGGACACCGACTCGATTTTGATCACATTGTCGCACATGACCGTAGAGCGCCGAAACAGCGGTAGTGCCTTGGGGTCGGGGACGACTGGCCACATGACCGCCGGCAGGCCATCAGCGGCGTTGTAACGGGCGAGCAAAGCTTCCTTTTCGGCCTTGCGCTGAAGCTGCCAGACACCGAGGCCAATCATGATAGCGACCGCGATGATTACAATCATCGTCGGAATAATCGGCCAGCGTTTCATAGCAGATCGTCCTTCCCGGCTTCATGTGCTTTGTTGCGATACTCGGATGCCAGCAATGCCGCTTTCGCCATCCGCAGTGTGACAACGGTTAACGCGGCGGTCACCGGAACCCAAATGATGACATGCACCCAAAAGGGTGGCCGGACAGCGGAATCGAGCAGCAAAGCGAAGACAATGATCAGCGCACCAATAACCATGGTGAGTAATGCCGCGGGGCCATCGCCCACATTGAAAGAAGCATAATCAAGTTTGCATTGCGAACATGTGTCCGCAAACTGGCCCAGCCCCGCAAACAACGTTTTGCCGCCGCATTGGGGGCAGAGACCAAAAAGGGCAGCCCGCAATATGCTGGGCCGCCCTTCTGGTGATTGCTCTGCTGTCATTTACGCGTGAACTGGTGCGCCCCAGCCACCCCAAATGTAGATGGCGATGAACAGGAACAGCCACACCACGTCGACAAAGTGCCAGTACCAAGCCGCAGCTTCAAAACCGAAATGCTGCTTTGGTGTGAAGTGGCCTTTGTAGGTACGCGCAAGGCACACAATCAAGAAGATCGTGCCAACAATGACGTGGAAACCATGGAAGCCTGTCGCCATGTAGAAGGCTGTACCATAGTTCAATCCGCCAAAAGGAAAGGGCGCGACGGCATATTCATATGCCTGAATCGCACTGAACAGAAGGCCGAGAAGGATCGTCAGCCAAAGTCCCTTTTTCAGGCCTTCACGGTCACCATGGATCAGCGAATGGTGCGCCCAAGTGACGGTGGTGCCCGAGCACAACAGGATCAAGGTGTTGAGCAGCGGTAATTTCATGGAATCGAGAACCTCGAGGCCCTTTGGCGGCCACTGCATCAACGCTGCGGCGCCTTCTTGGCCGATAAGGTTAGTCACCGTAAACGCGTGCGTTTCCGGGTCGATGACGATTTCCAACGGCACTGGGAACAAGGCATAGTCAAACCATGCCCAGAACCAGCCCACGAAGAACATGACTTCCGACGCGATGAACATGATCATGCCGTAACGCAGGTGAAGCTGAACCACAGGGGTATGATCGCCCGCATGGGCTTCGGTCACAACATCGGCCCACCACGCGTAAAAGGTGTACAATACGCCGATAAGGCCAATGCCAAAGACGAGGCTACCAAAACTGAACTGCTCGGGATGCATCCACATCACGAGGCCGAAGAACATCGTCAGGGCCGAGAACGAACCCAAGATGGGTGTGATGCTCGGCGGCAGAATATGATAATCGTGATTTTTGGCACCCGCCATGGTCAATTCCCTGTAGTCTTAACGTGG
>NZ_JBIICH010000175.1:0-3140 GCF_044239005.1 Sphingorhabdus sp.
ATACGGTCAGTCAGGATTGCAACCTGCACTTCTGGTGATCCGGTATCATTTGGCTCGCGTGCGTGCTCTTTGATGACCTGTGCTTTACGTTCTGCAGTAATTGACATATTTTTCCTTCGAACATCATGGAGTTAGGTTAAAGCCACGAACGGTTTTTAAAGCACCGTCGATGTTCTCCACCAGTGCAATAGGCCGCAAATCTGCGTCCCTCGCCCAATGTAGCCCATCTTTCATGGCAATCCCGGTCAAGACGCGACCCTGTTGGATCGCCCTTGCCTGTTCCGGGGAGAGATCAAGAGCCGGGATGTCGACCAGCCCTGCCTCTATCGGCAAGATAATGTCTTCTTGGGCTGCCCCTTGGCCGAATGCATTCAGTTTGTCCAGCGAAATCGCGCCATTCAGGGCGAACGGACCCGCACGCACGCGGCGCAGCATAGAGACATGGCCGACCGTACCCAAAGCATAGGCAATATCCCGCGCCAAGCTTCGGATGTACGTGCCTTTGGAAACGTCGGCAGTCAGTGTGATTGAACCCAAAAGCGCGTCACCCTGAACTTGTTTCAGGGTCTTACTTTCATCACGGTCAAAGTAAGATGCTGAAACAAGTTCAGCATGACAAATGGTGAGCTGATAGACCGTCACGCCCCGCGACTTCATCTCAACCACTTCCCCTGCCCGCGCCAGATCATAAGCGCGCTTGCCATCAATTTTGATCGCGGAATAAGCAGGCGGAATCTGTTCAATCGGCCCCGTGAACTGCGCCAGTGCTTGCTGCACCTGATCCAGCGTGGGCCGCACGTCCGAAGTTGCAACAACCTCGCCCTCGGCATCTAGGCCGCTGGTCTCCGTCCCAAAGCAGATGGTGAAATCATAAGTCTTGGACGCGTCGAGCATCCGGCCACATAATTTGGTCGCCTCACCCAATGCGATGGGGAGCACACCGGTGGCGAGCGGATCAAGCGTGCCGCCATGCCCAACCTTGACCTTGCCAAAGCCTGCGGAACGCAAGTTGCGCTTTACCGCTGCAACAGCCTGCGTTGAACCCAGACCAAGCGGTTTATCGAGGATGATCCAGCCATGCATGCACGCCCTTTAGGGCGCGGTGTAGCATCAAGTCAATTTGAAGGCGCCGCAGCATCCTTGCCTGCGGCCAATGTTTGCTTGCGAAGCTTTAGGCGCTCTTTGCGCGGCAAAGGCTTATTGGCGGTCACAAGGCTCGCCAATTGGCATTTGTCGCCAGCCACGACGATCGTGCTGAACCTGTCGAAAGTCGCCGAACCGCGCGTATCAAACCCAATCGCTTGCGCGAAATCAAGTTCCTGGCATCCACCAAGTAGTTCGGCATAATACCAGCGCCGTTGCCGGTCCTCCAGCCATAGGCCGTCATTGCCATCAGCTTCGAAATTGCGGATCGCACCGTGATTGGGAAAATTGATCTTGGTTTCCACGCCGACTTCGGGCCAGACATAGGGGGTCGGCCTTTTGGAATGCAGAGGCGCCGCGATGGCGGCCGCGACCAACAATGAGAGCATGGTTTTTTTTCATCATAGGCACGACGATATGCCTTTCTGGATGAACGGCAAATGAAAAGTCAGCCTAAGCCGCGCGCCTCGTTAAAATGCTTCCGGCACATCGCAACGTAACGATCATCGCCGCCAATTTCGGTTTGTGCGCCATCGACAACGGCTCTGCCTGTTTCATCAACGCGCAAATTCATCGTCGCTTTGCGGCCGCAGTCACACACGCCTTTTAATTCAACCAGGCTGTCCGCAATGCCAAGCAATGCAGCCGATCCGGGGAAAAGTTCGCCCTGAAAATCCGTGCGCAAGCCATAGCAAACAACCGGAATACCGGCCTTGTCGGCCAAGCTTGCGGCCTGCCAAACCTGTTCTTTGGTCAAAAACTGCGCTTCGTCGATCAGCACGCACGCGAGCGGCGTCTCTGCGTGCTTGGTGAGGACTGCGCTTTCGATATCCGTGTCGCTTTCAAAGCGGCTTGCATCGCCGGCGAGACCAATGCGCGAGCTGATAGCTCCGAAACCCGGGCGATCATCAATAGCGGCCGTCCACAGCATCACCTGCATGCCGCGCTCGCCATAATTGAATGCCGCCTGCAGCAATGTCGTCGATTTGCCAGCGTTCATCGACGCGTAGTAGAAATATAGCTTGGCCATTATTCTTCGCCGTCGGTCAAATCTTGTTGCACCTTGGGCTGTGCCAATAAGCCTTCGATATGCGTGGCTTGGTCGAAGCTATCGTCGGCCAAAAATTTCAGCTTCGCCGCATATTTCATGCTCACCCGCGAGGCGACTTCTTTCTGGAAAAACGCCGTATTGGTGCGCAGTGCTTTCAGCACCTTTTCTTCATTTGCCCCCAACAGCGGCTTAATGAATGCCGTTGCATGGCGCAAATCCGGAGACATACGCACTTCGGTCACGCTGACGCTGTGGCTGTTAAGAACATCGTCATGCACTTCGCCGCGCGCGAGCAGTTCCGACAATATATGCCGGAATTGTTCGCCTACGCGCAGCAACCGCACGGAACGGCCCTCGGTACCAGTGTCGTTATGCTTGGCCATACCGCTCCCCTTTCAGGTTCGAGCTAAGCTCACAACGTCCGTTCACGTTCCTCGACTTCAAAGACCTCGAGCATATCGCCTGCCTTGACGTCGTTGGTATCCGCCAACACGACACCACATTCGAGACCAGCACGAACTTCGTCGATATTGTCCTTGAACCGGCGGAGCGAGGCAATCGTGGTTTTCGACACGATGACGTCTTCGCGGGTGAGACGTGCATGAAGGCCCTTTTTGATGATGCCTTCGGTGACCAGCAAACCAGCGGCCTTGTCGCGCTTGCCGGACTTGAACACGTCCTTGACCTCTGCACGTCCAACGACGGTTTCGATGATTTCCGGACCAAGCTCGCCCGCCATTTCCTTGGCGATGTCTGCCGTCAGATGATAAATCACATCGAAATATTTCAACCGGACCCGGTCACGTTTCGCAAGCGCCGCAGCCTTGCTGTTCGGACGCACGTTAAAGCCGATCAGCGGCGCATTGGACGCGGCAGCAAGCAGCATATCCGATTCCGTGATACCGCCAACGCCAGCCAACAGAACGCGAACCTTGATCTCGTCTGT
>NZ_JBIICH010000071.1:0-11495 GCF_044239005.1 Sphingorhabdus sp.
GGTGATGCCGGCGGCTTCCTGGCCACGATGCTGAAGCGCATGGAGGCCAAGCGCAACCATCGCCGAAGCACCTTCGGCGTCGTAGACACCAAAAATGCCGCACTCCTCGCGAAGTTTGTCATCATCAAATGGATCGGTGGTCAGCATAATTCGAATCCCGCTGCGCGTCGCTGGCTGGCCTATAGGCAACGCGTCATCGATTGTCTCCCCCTTGTCGTGCTAATGTAACAAAGAAAATGTTGGCGGGCCACTTGCCCTTGCGTTAGGCCTTGGACATGACCGAAGAGATTGAAACAGGGCTTGCCCTCACACCCAAATTTGACGCCAACGGATTGTTGACTGCTGTGGTCACGGATGCGGCGGACGGTGCCGTATTGATGGTGGCGCATATGAACGCCGAAGCACTCGCCAAAAGCATCGAAAGCCGCACTGCGGTATTTTACTCGCGAAGCCGTCAACGGCTTTGGCAAAAGGGCGAAGCCAGCGGCAATGTCCTGCACATTGTCGATATGCGCATTGACTGTGATCAGGACGCCATTTGGATAATCGCAAAGCCGCAAGGCCCGACCTGTCACACGGGCGCGCGCAGCTGCTTTTATCGCCGGATAACGAAGGACGGATTGGAACCAGTGTGACGCGCACGGTATTTCCAATCTTCGCTTCATGCGCGCTGTTGGCCGGGTGCGGTGATGGCGCGCTCACATCGACCCTTGGGTCGGACGCTGGCGCAACGCTTGATGCACGCGCGGTGGAGACGGGTGTTTTGCCGAACCCGGATAAAATCGCATTTGCGGGCCGTTTTGAAACGCGCAGCGATCTTGGCATCGACAAATTCTGTGCGGTGAACAACGGCGCTAACCGCTTCGATATCGGTTTTCTTGCGGTCTTCGGGCCCGAAAGCAAATGCGAAGGAACCGGAACAGCGTCCGTTCAAGGCGATGTGGTCGAAATTGCATTGAACGGTAAAGGTGCTTGCACTTTCGCTGCCCGCTATGACGGCATTGAACTGCGCTTTGCTGGTGCGGTTGAAAGCGGTTGCGCACGCTATTGCTCAGAAAAAGCGAGCCTTTCCGGCACACATTATTTCATGATTGAACCAGGCGACAGCGCGGCCCGCAATACACTTGGTCGCGAAATCGAGCGCCTCTGCGGTTAAGACCGCGGTATCGCTAAGCACGCTTGGCCCGGATATCGTCACCTGTGCGTGCAGGAGCATCCGAACAGTAAAATCCGACATCCCGTTCCGTGTTAACCAATTTTTAGCGCTGTTCTGTCACATCCCCATTTCAAACATTTGCAAAAGGGGAATGATGTGAGGGTACTCGCATTGGCATCACAGAAGGGCGGGTCGGGCAAAACGACCCTGTCCTGCCATTTGGCGGTTCAGGCGCAGCTGGCGGGCGCGGGGCCGGTTGTGCTTATCGATATCGATCCCCAGGGGTCTTTGGCCGATTGGTGGAATGAACGTGAAGCCGACCTTCCTGCGTTTGCGCAGACAACGGTGTCCCGCCTTGCCTCCGACCTTGCCGTATTGCGGCAGCAAGGTTTTAAACTGGCGGTGATTGATACGCCGCCCGCCATTACGATGGCTATCCAGAGTGTTATTTCAGTATCAGAGCTGATCGTCGTGCCGACGCGGCCAAGCCCGCATGACTTGCGCGCCGTGGGTGCCACCGTTGACCTGTGTGAACGCGCTGGCAAGCCGCTCATCTTCGTTGTCAACGGAGCGACGCCAAAGGCCCGGATTACTTCGGAAGCCGCGGTGGCACTGTCGCAGCACGGCACCGTCGCGCCGACGACGCTGCATCATCGCACCGATTTTGCTGCATCCATGATTGATGGCCGCACCGTGATGGAAATCGACCCCAATGGTCGGTCATCGCAAGAGGTTATCCAGCTTTGGACATATATTTCGGACCGTCTCGAAAAGAATTTCCGGCGCACCGTCTTCAGTGCGCCGGCTGCAGTAAGCCATCAAATATCCGCCGCGCGTCCCATGGGTGGCTTCGGCCGCCGGGTCGTAGGTTAAGCGCAGGAAGGGCATAAAAATGGGTGAACCTAAACCAATCGCTTCGCTTTCGGGCATATTGCTGGCACGCAAAGGTCTGGCACGTCCCGCTATGCGTCGTTCAACAATGCTTTCGAGCAATGGCAACGCGGCAATGTCGCAAGAGGATCTGGGTTGGAACGATATGGGATATGATGTCGATCCCGATCCCACGACTCCGATGGATTATGACCACGGCTTTCACGGGGTTAACCCGCTTGCCGCGGCTGTTCCCGAAGTGAAGCATCAGCAAGATCGTCTCGCAGACGCACTTTTCGCTGACCTTGAACCGCAGGTTGGCTTTGACGACGAACCGCAGGTTGGCTTTGACAACTTTGTGGAGGAGCCGGAATTGGTCGCTGATGCACCGACTTTTGTTACTGTGACGCCGGAGCCTGTAACACCGCTCGTTTTGCGTCGTGGTAGCACGGATGCGCCACGTTCGCGTGCCCGGTCAAAGCCTGGCTTGAAAGAGAAAGCAGCCTTCACCTTGCGTCTTGATAGCGACCGGCATTTGAAATTGCGGCTGGCTTGCGCGGTGCGCCACCAGTCGGCGCAACAGCTTGTGACTGATGCGCTTGATGCACTTCTCGGATCCATGCCGGAAATTGATGACCTCGCGTCCCATGTTCCTGCGAAAAAACACTGATGCCTATATTTAGCTTTTTTGAGGTGATGTCATGAGTAGCCATTTTTTCATAAAGCTGGCTTTGTCGGCTGCGTTGGTTGTGGTGCCGGCAATGACTGCGTCAGCGGCCGGAGCGGGCAGCACGGTCAATGCTTCCGTCAATATCGCATCGCCGCAAAAGGCATTTGCCTGGGCAAAGAAAGCCGAACGCGCGCTGGCCAAAGGCAAGGCCGACAAGGCATTGGCCTTTGCAGAGCGTGCGGTTCAGGCCGATATGCAAAACCGGGATTATCGTGGGTTGCTGGCGCGTGTGTACATGGCGAAGGGACGTTTTGCCTCAGCCGAACGGACGTTGATGGATGTTATGGAGCTGGGTCAAGCCGACTCGCGCACCGTCATCAGCCTCGCATTGGCGCGCATCGCCTTGGGCAATACCGAATCTGCCGTTTTGCTTGTCGATTCGAACCGATCCATTCTGCCTGTCAGCGACTATGCTTTGACTTTGGCTTTGGCGGGGCGTTCGGCGGATGCCGTCAAAATCCTGACCGATGCCGTGCGCACCGAGCCTGCCACACCGCGCATACGGCAGAATCTGGCATTGGCCTATGCACTTGATGGTCGCTGGCGCGATGCGCGGATCATGGCTTCGCAAGATATGCCGCAGGAGCGTGTCAACGAACGGATCGCCGAATGGGCGCAGCTCGCGCGTCCCGGTGCTTATGCGTCGCGCGTAGCAGGTCTGTTGAAGGTTCAGCCTGACATGTCGGATACAGGACAGCCGCTGCGCCTCGCATTAAGCAGCATTAATGCCATTGGATTTGCGCAGGCTGATGTCGCGCCAACGGCTGCACCAGAATTGGCAGATGTTTCGTCTGCACCGGCTGCAGCAGTGGAGTTGGCTGCGGTGGGTCCGGCACCTGTTTCGGACAGTGCAGGTTTTGCGGCTGTTGAGAATTATATGAGGGCTGCCGAGGCTGCGCCGAGCCAGCCTGCGTATGAAGCGCCTCTTATCAAAGCGTCAGAAGTCCCGGCAAAGTCATTTGTGGCTGCACCGGTGAAGCTTGCCGTGTCCTATGTGCCAAAGGCAAAAACGCCACCGGCTGCGGGAAACCACTTGGTTCAGCTGGGCGCGTTCTCGTCTGTGGCCAGTGCGCAAGCGGCTTGGAACAAATATGCCAAACGCTACCGCGCATTGAACGGCTTTGATTCTGCCAGCTCGACCGTCACGGTCAATGGCAAGAAACTTGTTCGTCTGGCTGCAATGGGTTTCGGGGACGCATCAAGCGCACGGGCAACTTGTAAGATGATCAAGTCGCAAGGCGGCGATTGCTTCGTGCGGACGAATGGCGGACCCCAAAATATCCGCACGGCGAATGCCGCAGGGCGTAAGATCGCCGCACGATAAATTGGTAGATTTGAAACGTTATTGGGCGGCGGATCTAAATGACCTTGCCGCCCTTTAGCATATGGCGAACGCGACCTTGCACCGGCAGTCGGTCAAATGGCGTATTGCCCGCAAGTGCGGCCATGCGGTCGCCATCGACCTGCCACGGTGCGTCTGGATCGACGAGGATAAGATCTGCCTCAAACCCTTCTGCTATGTGACCTGCATTCAGCCCCAAGATCTTCGCGGGATTTGATGCCAGCAGTTCGAACAACCGTCCGGTTGAAATCACATTGTCCCGCACGAGGTTGAGCGACAGCGCGAGAAGCGTTTCCGCCCCCGCCATGCCCGGCGCGCTCTCGGAATAGGGTAGGCGCTTGTCCTCTGGCCCGCGCGGGTCGTGCCCGGATGCAATCACGTCAATCGTGCCATCGGCAATGGCTGCGATACAGGCAAGTCGGTCGCTTTCCGAACGCAAGGGCGGCGACAGATGGGCGAAGGTTCTGAAATCAGAAACGGCATTGTCGGACAGGAACAAATGCCCCGGCGTAATGCCGCATGTGATGCGTAAGCCCTTTGCCTTCGCTGCGCGAATGAGGTCCAGCCCGCGCTCGGTCGTCACTTGGCGGAAATGCACATGCGCGCTGCTTTCCTCCGCGAGCAATAGGTCGCGGGCGATGGCAAGTGCTTCGGTGATGGGGGATGCGCTGGAGAGACCCAGCAACGTCGCTGTTTCCCCGGCCGTTGCAACCGCGTTGCCCGATAGGCCTGCATCTTCGCTGTGCACAAAGACGGGCAGGTCGAGCGCATGGCAGTAGCGCATGATGCGCAGCAATATGCCGCTATCGGCAATCCATTTGCGTCCTGTGGCAACGCCAACTGCGCCTGCTTCTTTCATCAGCGCGATTTCGGCCATTTGCAGCCCGTTGAGGCCCTGTGTTGCTGCAGCGAGGGGATGTACCCACAGATCGGGTTTCCCTTTCAACGCTGCAAAGCGGACCGTTGCGGGGTCGTCGTGCACTGGCGACTGGTCAGGCATCAATGCGGCGCGCGTAATACCGCCAAAGCGGAAAGCGGGCTTGTCGGTCTTAAACACGCCCAAATCAATGATGCCCGGCGCGATGATGAGGTCGCTGGCGTCCAACTGGTTCGCTATCGGGGCGGCTTTTCCAACCGAGGCAATTTTGCCATTTTCGACATGCACATTCAGTGGCTCGGCCTTGTTCGCGCCCGGTAAAATGGCGTGGCCGTTCAGGATGCTGATTCCGGTCATGACCAACCCTCCTGACCGCGTGCTTTTCGGGTGAGTATATCGAGGCACGCCATGCGAACGGCGACACCCATTTCTACCTGTTCGGTAATGGCGGAGCGCTCAACATGGTCGGCGACATTGCTCGCAATCTCTACGCCGCGGTTCATTGGGCCCGGGTGCATGACCAGCGCATCGGGCTTGGCCAACGCTAGGCGGCGTTCATCGAGGCCGTATAGGTGGAAATATTCGCGTGGCGAGGGGATGAAGTCCCCCTGCATGCGCTCATTCTGAAGCCGCAGCATCATGACGACATCCGCGCCATCCAATGCAGCATCAAAATTGGTAAATGTCTGCGCCCCAAATGCCTCGAGACCGCTTGGCATCAATGCAGGGGGCGCAACGACGCGAACTTCGGCGCCCAGAGTTTTGAGGCAGAACAGATTTGAGCGGGCAACGCGGCTGTGGAGCACATCGCCGCAGATGACGACGGTTTGGCCCTCAACCTGCCCTTTGCGGCGCATGATGGTTAGCGAATCGAGCAGCGCCTGCGTGGGATGTTCGTGGCTTCCGTCGCCCGCGTTGATGACAGGGCAATCGACTTTGCTTGAAATCAGCTGCACCGCACCGGAACTGCCGTGGCGGATGACAATGGCATCGGCGCGCATGGCGTTTAACGTCATGGCCGTGTCGATAAGTGTTTCGCCTTTTTTGACGCTCGATTGCGCCGCGTGCATATTCACGACATCTGCGCCAAGCCGTTTTCCAGCAATTTCGAACGACAACAATGTGCGTGTCGAGTTTTCAAAAAAGGCATTGATAATCGTAAGGCCCGACAATCGGCCGTCATGCTTTGCAGGGCCGGAGCGGTTCAAGGCCACCCATTGCTCAGCCTCTTTCAGGATGTAGAGAATTTCCCATTTCTGAAGTCCAGCGATACCAAGCAAATGCTTGTGCGGAAAAGCGCCCGACCCGCTTGGAAAGCTGTCGGCTGCAAAAGGCTGTGTCCATGTCATTAAAGCGATGCCCTTAAAGGGAAGGGGGGCAATACTCAATCATTTTGTCGGCTATGTCTTGGCCGGGCAAAAACGTCACCCAATGGTCAGCGCATCGATCGCGCCTTGCAAAATGAATGCCGCTGCGCCGCTGTCGATTTTTTCGGCCCGTTTTGCGCGGCTCATGTCGGCGGCAATCATGTCGCGCTCAACCGCTTGGGTCGACCAACGTTCGTCGCGCAACAAAATCGGCAGGCCAAGATCAGCGATGTTGCGAGCAAAAGCCCGGCTTGATTGGCTTCTGGGGCTTTCGCTGCCATCCATGTTGAGCGGCAAGCCAATCACGATGCCGCGCGTGGGGCGGGTCGCAATTGCGGCGCTGAGCAACGCTTTGTCTTTGGAAAACTTGCTTCTGCGGATCAGATCTGCGGGGGATGCAAATGTCCAGCCCGCGTCGCAAAACGCCGTGCCAATCGTTTTGGTGCCGATATCCAGCCCTATCAACACGCCGCCGTCGGGCAGCTGTTCCAGAAAGTCCGCGACGGCGTCAAAAATCATTTCTGAAGAAACTTCCACAGTCGCAACGTGGCATCCGCCCGCACATTCGCCCAGAAAAGCGGGAAGTCATACACATGGTAATTGTTGCCGGGCAGGACATATGGACCAACTTCGGGCGGATCGCCGATCAATAGAAAGCCCTTTGGATCGCATCGTGCGGGTACGGCACCGACGACCAGCTCGCCGGCTTCCATCGACGCATCTGGCTTTAACGTGCCCAAATTGACCTTCATGTCTGCCGCAGCTGCTGCGCCACCGTTCAAAGGATTGGTGCACAGCATTGCTGTGCCTTTGCGGCTTTCCCCGTTGAAACCCGTCGTTGCATCGTAGACTTTTGATATGCGGTCATATTCGGCCGGCTCGGCAAAGCTCTGCCACGCCATGATGCACCCCGTTTGATCCGGACCCGAACATGCGGGCAGCCCCATCGCAGCGACATCATTGTCCACTGAAATTGGCCAGCCAACAACATAAGCGGCGACGATTCGTTTGGCGATTGGTTTGCCTGCAACGCGATCCTTTAGCAGATGTGTAAGATGCAACGCGCCTTGGCTATGGCCAGCCAATATAATCGGCCGGTCTTTTTGCACTTTCGCTACAAATTCATCGAACGCCAAAAGAACGTCCTGATATGCGGCGTCTAACGCCTGTTGACCCTCGGGCTTCGTAGTCAAGAACGATCCAATAGCCGCCTGACGATAGCGGGGCGCCCACATTTCGCCGGTGCTGGCGAATGGCGAGGCCAAGCCGCGTAGGAACAATCTGGCGCGATCCTGCGATTCCGCATCGTCCAGCGGGGCATTCCAATGGTCCCTGCCAATATAAGATGTCGGGTGGACGAAGAATATCGCCGCTGATCCGCGAACTTCTGGTTTGGCCGCGCCCACAGGCAACCAGTCGGCCGGGTTTGTCGCCTTGCCGGGGCGCGCGAACCACATATCGTTACTGGCATATTTGTTTGGTTCAAACGCTGCTTGTTTTTCGAACTTTGCCGTTGGCACGAATGCCAGTTCGGTAAGCTCAGCCTCATAAATGCGGATAACGAAACCGCCCGCAATGACGAGGACGATCAGCGCTGCAACGATATAAATGAATTTACGAGCCAAGTTTATGTCCTGAAATTTTGATGCGATTTAGCCGATTGGATGGAAATAGCATCGGAAAATTGAATAGAGCCTGAAAGATTAAGCTTTTCCGTTGAAGCGGGGCAGGTGCAATGCTAGCGGCTGGCTTATGTCTGTAGATAAAGATACCGTGAACAAAATCGCACGGCTTTCGCGCATCGCGATTAGCGATGCAGAGGCTGACAAGATGGTCGGCGAACTCAATGGCATTCTTGCCTGGGTGGAGCAATTGGGCGAGGTCGACGTCACTGGCGTTGAGCCGATGACGGCTGTCATCTCCAATAAGCTGCGCCTGCGCGACGACGTCGTCACCGATGGCGATGTCCGCGACAAGGTGCTTGCCAATGCGCCAGCGAAGGAAGGCAGCTTCTTTGGCGTGCCCAAGGTGATTGAATAATGACTGATTTTTCGAGATTGGGCGTAGCTGCCATTCGTGATGGCGTCGCCAACGGCGAATTCAAAGCTGTTGAGGTTGCTGAAGCACTAAACACGCGCGTTGCTGCGGCAAAGGCACTCAACGCCTTTATCGTGGAAACGCCTGAAATGGCCGTCGCGGCTGCGCAAGCGGTTGATGCCGACCGCGCTGCTGGCAAGCCACTTGGCAAAATGGCCGGTGTGCCAATTGGCATGAAGGATTTGTTCTGCACCGAAGGTGTGCAGACGACCGCTGCAAGCCATATGCTTGAAGGCTTCGTTCCGACCTATGAGTCGACGGTATCCGCCAATCTTTGGAAGGCTGGGGCAGGGATGTTGGGCAAGCTCAACCTTGACCAGTTCGCCATGGGTTCGTCGAACGAAACCAGCTATTTCGGTAATGTCATTTCGCCTTGGCGTCGCAATAATGGTGACAACGCCGCACTTGCGCCGGGTGGTTCATCGGGCGGGTCGTCCTCTGCCATCGCGGCGCGGTTGTGTCCTGCTGCGACAGGTACCGACACCGGTGGTTCCATCCGCCAACCTGCCGCATTTGTCGGCATTAGCGGTATAAAGCCAACCTATGGCCGCTGCTCGCGTTGGGGTGTTGTGGCATTCGCCAGTTCGCTTGACCAAGCTGGCCCCATGGCGCGCGACGTCCGCGATTGCGCGATCATGTTGGAAGCCATGGCCGGCTTTGATCCAAAGGATTCGACCTCACTGGATTTGCCTGTGCCCGCATGGGAAGCCGCTCTCAACAGCGATCTGAAGGGCAAGCGCATTGGCATTCCCCGCGAATATCGTCTTGATGGTATCGATGAAGATATTGCCAAGATGTGGGATAATGGCATCGCATGGCTGAAGGATGCCGGCGCGGAAATCGTCGACATCAGCCTGCCGCACACAAAATATGCGCTGCCTGCGTACTACATCATCGCCCCTGCTGAAGCGTCATCGAACCTTGCGCGCTATGACGGCGTCCGCTTTGGTTTGCGCGACTTGCCTGAGGGCGCTGGCCTGCAGGATATGTATGCCGCAACCCGTGCCGCTGGTTTCGGCGAAGAAGTGCGCCGCCGTATCATGATCGGCACTTATGTGCTCAGCGCTGGCTTCTACGACGCATATTACACGCAGGCGCAAAAGGTCCGGGCCTTGATCGCACGCGATTTCGACAATGCGTGGGCAAGCTGTGACCTCATCCTCGCGCCAACCGCACCAAGCGCGGCGTTTGGCTTGGGTGAGAAGAACGCCGACCCATTGTCGATGTATTTGAACGACGTGTTCGCGGTGCCTGCCTCATTGGCTGGCTTGCCCGCGATGTCGGTTCCGGGTGGCCTCGACAAGCAAGGCCTGCCTTTGGGGCTGCAGATTATCGGCAAGGCGCTTGACGAACAGGCTGTGCTCAACGCCGGCCTCGCGATCGAGCAGCGTTCAGGATTTACGGCGGAAGCCGGAGAGTGGTGGTAATATGAGCGAGTACCGCATCCAGGGAAACACCGGCGAGTGGGAGGTCGTGATTGGCCTTGAAGTCCATGCGCAGATCACCAGCGAGTCCAAACTCTTTTCGGGCTCATCAACCGGCTTTGGCGCCGAACCCAACAGTCATGTCAGCCTTGTCGACGCAGCGATGCCCGGCATGTTGCCCGTGCCAAACCGCGAATGCCTGCGTCAGGCTGTGCGGACCGGCATGGCGATCAATGCGCAGATCAACCGCTGGTCGCGCTTTGACCGTAAGAATTATTTCTACGCCGATTTGCCGCAGGGCTACCAAATTTCGCAGCTTTATCACCCCATCGTGGGTGAGGGCGCAATTGAGGTTACGTTGAACGAAAAAGACCCCGATAGCCCGACCAAGAAAATCGGTATCGAGCGCATCCACGTCGAGCAAGACGCCGGCAAGTTGATGCATGACCAGCATCCAACAATGTCTTTTGTCGATTTGAACCGCTCTGGCGTCGCGCTGATGGAAATCGTGTCGCGTCCTGACATTAGCAGCCCGCAAGAGGCTGGCGCGTATCTCAAGAAGCTGCGTTCCATCCTGCGCTATGTTGGATCGTGCGACGGCAATATGGAACAAGGCTCCATGCGCGCTGACGTCAACGTGTCTGTCCGCAAGCCCGGTGGTGAACTGGGTACGCGTACAGAGACCAAGAACGTCAACTCGATCCGCTTCATGATGCAGGCGATTGAGTATGAAGCGCAGCGTCAGGTGGATCTCATCGAAAGCGGCGGCGCAGTGGTTCAGGAAACCCGCTTGTTCGACCCCAACAAGATGGAAACGCGCTCAATGCGGTCGAAAGAAGACGCGCATGATTATCGTTATTTCCCCGATCCTGATTTGTTGCCGGTCGAACTCGACGACGCGTTTCTGGAGGAATGCCGTGCGTCCTTGCCAGAGCTTCCCGACGCCAAACGTGCGCGTTATGAAGCATTGGGCCTTACCGCATACAATGCCGCTGTTCTGACGGCGGAAGCCGAAACGGCGTTTTGGTTTGAAGATTTGTTGGCCGAAGGCGTCGATGCCAAGCAGGCGTCCAACTGGTTGATGTCCGAATTGTTCGGTGCGCTGAACAAGCTGGGCAAGACCTTGGACGAAAGCCCGGTCAATCCGAAGCAAGCGGCCGAGCTTCTTGGCCTTGTCGCCGATGGCACGATCAGCGGCAGCATCGCCAAGCAGGTCTTTGAAATCATGCTTGAGACCGGGCAGGGTGCATCTGCGATTGTCGAAGAAAAAGGCCTGAAACAGACCAATGACACGGGCGCAATTGAGGCAGAAATTGCCAAGATCATGGTCGCCAATGAAGATAAGGTCACCGAATATCGTTCGGGCAAAGACAAATTGTTTGGCTTCTTCGTGGGCCAGACGATGAAGGCGATGCAGGGCAAGGCCAATCCGCAAATCATCAACGACTTGCTGAAAAAGGCGCTTGGTTAACAGGTGATAAGGGCGCAGCGGCGGTTTTGCCGCTTCTGCCCTTGCCCTAGCGGGGCTTTCCCGTTAGAGGCTCCCGTCGTTTGTGAAACGGCAGCTTTTCGTAAGCGGGCGTGGCGGAATTGGTAGACGCACCAGATTTAGGTTCTGGCATCGCAAGGTGT
>NZ_JBIICH010000060.1:0-12406 GCF_044239005.1 Sphingorhabdus sp.
GTGCGCTCAACCGCGGTTAGGTCGCCGCCATTGTCCGATTGGTCGTGATCGTCGCTGTCTTCTTCGTGTTCAGCAATTGCTTCTTCAAGCTGCTCACGCAACGTCGGTTCGTGATCGCGGCCAAAAAACATCGTTTTCAGCCGCTGCCATATTCGTCCGTCGTTATCGTCGTCGGTTGCGGTTCTTGAACCGCTAAAACTGTCACCCTCGGGCATAATGGAAGCGTATTGGCCTCTTTTTAGTGGAATTAGGCATCATATGGATCGTGAAGCCCCATGGATGCAAGCGCTTTTACTTCTAACGCCTCCATGGCTTCGGCCTCTTCGTCGTCAACATGGTCATGACCAAGCAAATGCAGCATGCCGTGGATCACCAAATGTGTCGCATGGTCGGCGACGGAAATTTGTTTTTCCTCCGCTTCGGCAGCGCAGGTCTCATAGGCCAAGATGATGTCGCCTAGCATGATTTCGGGCGCGTTATAGGTTCCATCGAGCAATGCGTCGATTTCATCATCGTCGAGCATGGGGAACGACAGCACGTTGGTTGGCTTGTCTTTTTCCCGCCATTCACGGTTGAGTGCATGTACCTCTGCATTGTCGGACAGCTTGACGCTGACGCTCATGGGCACAATGGGGTCCGCCAGTTCAGGTATCGCCGCAAAACGGACAGCCGCATCGACGGCCTTTTCAACTTCACTTTGCCCGAAATTGCAGCTGCCCCATGGCAATCCGATGTCTAATTCGACGTCAATCACGCGCACCCTCATAGGCATCGACTATCCGTCCGACCAATGGGTGGCGGACGACGTCGCTGCTATTGAAACGGATGGTTTGAATGCCGTCCACACCTTCGAGGCGTTGAACCGCGTCATTCAGGCCAGACATCCGTTCGCCACCGGGGATATCAACCTGATGCGGGTCTCCGCAAATGACCATGCGGCTGTTCATGCCAAAACGGGTCAGGAACATCTTCATTTGCGCGGCAGTTGTGTTCTGCGCTTCGTCGAGAATGATAAAGGCATCGGCCAATGTACGGCCGCGCATGAAGGCGATAGGGGCGATTTCGATTTCGCCCGAAGCGATGCGGCGCTCGACCTGTTCGGCTGGCAAGCAGTCGTACAACGCATCGTAAATAGGCCGCAGATAGGGATCGACCTTTTCCTTCATGTCGCCCGGCAAGAAACCAAGCCGTTCGCCCGCCTCGACCGCGGGACGCGAGAGGATGAGGCGTTGCACGGCGCCGGTAATCAGCATCGCCACAGCCTGCGCCACCGCCAGATAGGTTTTTCCGGTTCCTGCTGGTCCAAGTGCGAAGATAATCTCGTCGCGCGCCAATGCTTCCATATAGGGGATTTGCGTGGCGGAACGCGGCACCAACGTTTTCTTGCGCGTGCGGATCATGATGCCAGGGGCGGCATTGTCTTCCTTGCGCAATATGCCTTCAAGCGTGGGTTCGGCGGTCATTGCGATAATCGACTGCACAGCTTCGGAATCCATTTCTTGTCCGCGTGAAATGCGCGAATAAATATCGTTGAGAACATCGCGTGTCCGGCCAATGGCGCCAGCTTCACCTTCGATTTGGACGCGATTGCCGCGGGCCGAGATATAAACGCCAAGCCTGTTTTCAATTGTAACCAGGTTGCGATCAAATTCGCCGAACACCGCATTGATAAGATGTGGCTTGTCGAAGCTCATTTCCAACCGGGATAGGTCACCGGCTTGCGCTTGGGCTTTTTTGGCCATTCAGGCGGCTGCTCTCATCGTTGGTTCACCTTTTAAGCTAAGGGGGCCAGAATCGGTAATCTGAACGCTAACAATATTGCCGATAGAAAGGTCCGGTGCAAGGACATGAACCGATTGCAGCCAAGGAGATTTGCCAATCAATTGGCCATCAAATTTGCCCGGCCGTTCGAGAAGAACATCGCAGGTTTTTCCAACGGTATTTCGGTTGAACGCGGTTTGATCTGCAACGATTTGCGCCTGCAACCGCTGGAGCCGTTCGTCCATGATTTCCATAGCGATCTGATCGTCCATATCGGCGGCGGGCGTTCCGGGACGCGGGCTATATTTGAACGAATAAGCCTGCGCATGGCCGACTTCACGTACCAAGCGCATGGTGTCTTCGAAATCGTCTTCAGTCTCGCCCGGAAAACCGACGATGAAATCACCCGAAAAGGCGATGTCAGGCCGCACATTGCGCACGCGGTCCAAAATGCGCAGATAGCTGTCGCGGCTGTGGCTGCGGTTCATCGCCTTTAAAATGCGGTCCGAACCCGATTGCACGGGCAGGTGGAGGAACGGCATCAGCTTTTCGACATCGCCATGCGCGGCGATCAGCCCTTCGGTCATATCGTTCGGATGGCTCGTCATATAGCGGATGCGGCGCAGGCCGGGAATTTTATCCAGCGCGCGGATGAGGCCATCGAGACCCTGCAACTGGCCCTTGTCGTCCTCGCCATCCCAAGCGTTAACGTTTTGCCCCAATAACGTGATTTCTGCGGCACCCGCGTCAACGATGGCCTTTGCTTCGTCAATCAACTCGCGCCATCCGCGCGAAATCTCCGCACCGCGGGTGTAGGGCACAACGCAATAGGTGCAGAATTTGTCGCAGCCTTCCTGAACCGTCAGAAAAGCAGAGGGCGCTTGCTTGCGGCGTGCGGGCAATTTGCCGAACTTATCGAGACCGGGCAGGTCAAGGTCGACGACGCGTTCACCGCGTCCGACCGCTGCAACCATCTCTGGCAGATTATGATAGGCTTGCGGGCCGACAACAATGTCGACTTCGGGCGCTCTGCGGCTAATCTCGCCGCCTTCGGCCTGCGCGACGCATCCGGCCACAGCAATGACGGGGCTACTGCCATCCTTGCGACGCAGACGGCCGATTTCGGAATAGACCTTCTCTGCGGCCTTTTCGCGAATGTGACAGGTGTTGAGCACGACGAGATCGGCATTTGCCTTTTCATCGGCGGGCGTCATGCCTTGGCTTTCGAACATTTCGGCCATGCGCTCGCCATCATAGACGTTCATTTGGCAGCCGTAATTTTTGATCGAATAGGTTTTGGGAGAATCCGTGCTCATAGCGCGCGTCTATACATAGCGCCGTGCACCCCCGCCACCCTCCATCGCTGCACCTATGCGCGCACGCACTTCAGCGGAAATCGCCTTGCGGTCTGGGTAGTGTACCGGATCAAACGGCTCCAGAAAATGTAGGGTCGCCGTAATTGGTTTCAGATAGGACAAAAGCCGCCAGAAATTCTCGGTCACTTTTTCATCGCCGACCCACGCGACACGCGGCGTATGGTGCCCGTAGCTTAGAAATACCGGCTGAACGAGCATGCCCGATGGTGGCGGAACGAGTGCGGCAAACAAAGATGGTTTGAACGGCAAAAGGCCCGAACCGTCATGGGTTGTGCCTTCTGGGAATATCGTGACCGGTTGATCGCCCGTCATTGCCGCGCGCAGATCCTCCACCTGATTTCCGACACTGGCGCGGTTTTCGCGGTTCACAAAGATGGTATTGTTGATTTTGCAAAGCCACCCAATCAATGGCCAGCCCGCAATCCCGTCATTGGCGACAAAGGTGCAACCCGTAACGCCTGACATCACGGGAATGTCGATCCAGCTATGATGGTTGGCCGCATAAAACACATTCGCGCGCACCCGCTGTCCCGTTGTCGCGGTTGCAATACCGCTGGTCCAGCTGATCGACAGCAGGAACAGGCGCGGCCATGGCGATGGCCGGTTGAGAAGCCGCCAGAGATTGTGGAGGAGCAAGCTCGTTACCAAGCTGGCGGCCATCAGCAGCAGCCGGGCGGCAAACAAACATTGGCCAGCTAAAAATGCAGCGGGGTTGCGGCGCTTAATCCTTGCGGTCGATGGCGACGCCATAGAGTTCCATGCGATGGTCAACGAGACGGTAGCCGAGGCGCTCTGCAATGATTTTCTGCAACGCTTCCAGTTCGGGGTCGACGAATTCAACAACTTTGCCGGTTTCGACGTCGATGAGGTGATCATGATGTGCTTCTGGCGACGCTTCATAGCGTGCGCGCCCGTCACCAAAATCGTGGCGGTCCAATATGCCCGCTTCTTCGAACAAGCGGACTGTCCGATATACAGTGGCGATTGAAATCTTGGGATCGATGGCGGACGAACGACGATAGAGTTCTTCGACATCAGGATGATCAGTCGCATCCGAAATGACGCGCGCTATGACGCGGCGTTGATCGGTAATACGCAGGCCACGTTCATTACACAGCGCTTCAATGTCGATTTTGATGTCCATCGCGATGCACATTTACTGCCGCGCCACGATTCGTCAAAGAAAAAGGCCGGAGAATGCTCCGGCCTTATTTTTCAGTGAAGCTTTGAGCGCTTTACTTGATTTTTTTCTTCCGGCCCGAACCCGGCGCCCGACCAAGGCCGATAGCCTTTGCGAGTTCGCGACGTTGTTCTGCATAAGCAGGCGCAACCATCGGATAATCAGCGGGCAGCCCCCATTTTGCGCGATAGTCATCCGGTGTCATGCCATAATGCGTCATCAGGTGGCGCTTCAGCATTTTCAGCTTCTTACCGTCGTCCAAGCAGACGATATAATCGCGTTTTACGGAATTGCGGACTGGAACAGCTGGTTCCAAAACTATTTCTGGCGCAGCCGCCGTTCCGGAAAGACCGGCGAGTGCAGCGTGCACATTTCCGATTAAAGTTGATACGTCCGATACTGCGACACTGTTGTTGCTGACATGGGCAGCGACAATATCGGCGGTCAGAGTAATCAACAATTCTGCGGTATCGTTACTTTCTTGAGACATATTTTGAACTCCTGGACCCATTTTTATATTTTTTTATAGTTTGCGACTTGCACGATGCATATAGGCTTGAAATCACGTCGTCAAGAAATGCCACTAGCTTTCAAATATTAAAGATCAATGAACATCGTAATAGCATCTGGACTTATACCTTCAGCGCTTTTGTAATAATTTTTGCGCCGTCCGATGGGGGCAAAACCAGCCTTCAAGTAGAAATAATGTGCAGGGTTCCCGTCGCGAACTTCAAGAAATAATTTCTCGCGACCTGCGGCTTTGCCTCTATTTATCACGTCGCTGAGAAGATTTTGGCCAATCTGTTGGCGCTGGTAACTTCGTGAAACGCCAATCATCAGCAATTCTTCATGCTCAAAAACCCAGCGCGTAATGGCGAATCCGCATACAACGTCACCATCCTTGGCGAGTAACAGTTGGCAGTCCGGCAGTACTAAAGTGGACAGGCATTGCGCCGCCGTCCACGCTTCACCAAATCGGGGATCGAAGGCGTCGGACATGATGGGCATGATGGACGCAATGTCTTTTGCATCGCCTTCAACGACGTGGATCATGCCTGGACTGCGGCCGGTTTTGCGTCTGGCGCCCTTCCATACACAGGAACGGGCGGAAGGGTGTGGTCGCCCAATAAATGTGCCCATGCTCGCGCGTCGGGCAGAATGTCGGTCCAGATGCGATCTGCGCGTTGCGGGTCAATGTCGCCGGCAACATGGTTGGCGACGGCAACAGTTGCCAATAGGTCCGGAAAAACCGACCTTGCTGGCGCTATCGAATGCCCCGCGTCATTAAATGCTTCGAAGAAGTACTCACCATGGCCGCCGGTCATGATGACATCGACCGCTGCTTGTGATCCGCTTTGCGCACGCGCCATCGCGGCGACCAAGGACAAGCAACCATAGCCGTGCACTTTGATGTGCCATGCCAAGCCCAATGCTTTGGCTGCTGCGACGCCCACGCGGATGCCTGTGAAGCTGCCAGGGCCAACATTCACCATGATCTGGTCGGCTGTGCCGTTATCCGGCAACGCGGCGATGAGCGGAAGCAAGCGTTCCGCATGTCCGCGGCCAATCACCTCATGTTGGGCCGCCAGCAATTGCTTGCCATCGAACAACGCAACTGAGCACGCCCGAGTGGCGGTATCGATGACCAATGTGCGCATGATCGCCTGCCGCCGTTTAGGTTAGGCGACCTGATTGAAGCGGTTAAATTCAGGACGCGGACTGCGTGCAAAAATGCTCGCTGTGTCGCCATAGCCAAGCGTACAGATGAAATTTGACTGCACGTTGGTTCCGGCAAAGAATGCCTTGTCGACAGCGGCATTGTCAAAGCCTGACATTGGGCCCGTATCCAATCCCAATGCACGCGCGGCCAGCATCAGATAGGCGCCTTGTAAGCTGCTGTTCCGAAAGGCCGTTTTTTCAATGGCCACGTCGTTGCCGGCAAACCAGCTGCGGGCATCGGCATGGGGAAACAATTCGGGAAGCTGTTCGTAAAATTCGAGGTCCATTCCGATAATTGCGGTCACAGGCGCTTGCAGAATTTTGTCGCCATTCGACGGCATTGTGCATGCCGCCAGCTTTTGTTTGGCTTCGGTGGATGTGCACCAAATGATCCGCGCGGGAAGACAGTTCGCAGATGTCGGGCCAAATTTCATTAGATCCCAAATGCCCTCAAGCTGCGCCTGCGACACCGGCGTATCGAGATAACCATTGTAGCTGCGAGCTTCGCGGAAAAGCTGATCAAGCGCGGTGTCGTTTAATGCTTCGGACATAAGATTTCTTTCAGGTGGAGAGATTAGGCGGCACGCACTTCGATGACTTCGGGCACATAATGCTTCAGCAATTGTTCAATGCCATTTTTCAGCGTTGCCGAAGAAGATGGGCAACCGGCGCATGCGCCTTGCATCTGCAAAAAGACGATGCCCTTTTGAAAGCCGCGATAGACGATGTCTCCGCCGTCATTGGCGACGGCAGGGCGGATACGCGTTTCGATCAATTCCTTAATCTGGACAACGATGTCGGCATCTTCCGGATCATCGAGTGGATAGTCCGCATCTGCCGATGGAACGGCAAAGCCGGCGGCAGCTGGTTTGAACAGCGGCATCTTCGCGCTGAAATGGTCGAGCAATATCGCGAGCACATCCGGTTTTAGGCTGGACCAATCTGTACCGGGGGCGGCGGTGACCGAAATAAATTCGCGTCCAAAAAACACCCCGGTGACATCACCCAGTCCGAAAAGTGCCTCCGCCAATGGGGAGGCTTCAGCCTCTTCCGGGGCGGCGAAATCCCGCGTTCCATTTTCCATTACGGCGCGGCCGGGCAGAAATTTGATCGTGGCGGGGTTTGGTGTGAGTTCGGTTTCTATCAGCATTTCACGCATGTGGTGCGGTGGCGGTAAAAGTGCAAGCCAGAATGTCTTGACAGGGGCGAAGCCACGGTTGACCTAGCGCTTCAAAGGGAGAGTAAAAATGGTCGATCAGTCGCATAAAACAGCGTGGATAACGGGCGCATCGTCGGGAATAGGCGAGGCACTGGCCAAAGCATTTGTCGGAAGCGGCGGCCATGCGGTGCTGTCCGGACGGAATGTCGCTGAACTGGAACGCGTCGCGCTTGCTACTGGCGCGCCCGAACGCTGCTGCATCCTGCCATTCGATACCGTCGATTATGCGGCCTTGCCCTCAAAGGTCGCTGAAGCCATTGCCTATCAGGGCAAGATCGATGTGCTGGTCAATAATGCGGGCATTTCGCAGCGCTCACCCGCCATCGATACCGATCTGTCGGTTTACCAGCGGATCGTTGATGTAGATTTGCTCGCGCCGATCGCGCTGACGCAAGCGCTTTTGGGGCATTTGGTTTCAAATGGACATGGCCAGATTGTCATGATCTCCAGTGTCGCAGGTAAGGCCGGCATTCCCATGCGGACGGCCTATTGTGCGGCAAAGCACGGGTTGATTGGTTATGCCGATGCCTTGCGTAGCGAAGTTGCAGGGCAGGGGGTTAAAGTGCTCGTTGTCGCGCCGGGTTCGGTGCGGACCAACGTATCGCGCAATGCATTGAATGCCGACGGAACGGTCCGTGGTACGAGCGATGCTGCCATCGATAACGGCATCGATCCAGACGTCGTCGCGACCACGATTTGGGATGCGGTTGACGCCGGAAAGCGCGAGATTGTTATCGCCGAAGGAATGGAGGCAGGCATTCCCGTACTGCGTGCGCAGGATCCCGAAAAGCTGTTTGACATGGTCGAAGCGATGGTCGCCGACGGCTATGCACAGAAAATCGCGGCGCGGTAATTTGTCTGACGACGGGGCCGCACATGAGCCCCGCGACAGGTACGGTTTTGCTCCTTAAGTGCGGCCTGCGCGTAACGCCGCGCCAGCCGCAAAGGGTGACAAAGCGGTAATTGCGAGCGCAGTTGCCGCAAGTAGCTGCATCGCGTTGCCGGGATTTTCCGACAATGTGCCTGCGCCAAAGATCAGCAATGGTATCGTGATGGGCACGAGCAGCAGCCCGCCCAGCGCGCTCGCCCCGCTAAGACCCGCCGTCAGTGCTGCGATGGTGACCGATAGCCCGGAAAGCGCGGGCAGTGCCAAGGCAAGACCAAGCAATAACGTCCCCAATTGCGCCTCAGGCAATCCGATCAGCGCAGAACCGACGACCGTCGCGAGAAGAAGCGGAAGGGCAAAGGCAAAAATCTGGCCCATGATTTTGGCGGTGGCGACCAATTCGTCCGACCAGCCACGCATCGCCAGCTGATCCAATATGCCGGCTTGCCGGTCGGGGAGTATAAGCCGCTCAATTGGCAACAGCGTCGCCAGCAGCGCAGCAATCCACAATATGCCGCCGCCTGTGCGCGCAAGGAGCGCTTTGTCTGGCCCGGTCACAAACGGAAACAGCGTCGCAACCGCAAGATAAAATATCACCGGCAGCCATAGCCCGCCGCCCGTCCATGCCACACGCACTTCGCGCGCAACCAAGGCTGCAAATGCCTTCATGCGTCGGCCTCCGGCCTGTCGAGGATGAGGCTATGCGCCACGTTAATCGATGGCGGCTGGTGGGCCGCGACGAGCACTATGCCACCGGTTGCGGCGTGCGCCGTGATGGCTTGGTCAAGCCGGGCGCAGCTTGCGCTGTCCAAGCCATTATAGGGTTCATCGAGTAACCAGATATCCGCCTTTGACGTGAGAACGCGTGCGATACTGGCGCGTTTGCGCTGGCCGGTCGACAGGAAGCGCACGGGAACCTGCGCCAGAGCTTGTAAATCCATGTCCGCCAGTGCCGCGCTTTGCGCGTCGGCACACGCGCCGTCCATATCCGCCCAGAACATGAGGGCTTTTGCGACCGTCAAATTTGCATCAAGCGCGAGATTTTCATCGGCAAGGGCAATCCGGCCTGCCGTCTGTATCGAACCGGCGGTGGCATGCAAAAGACCGGCGATGAGCCGGAGGAGCGTCGATTTGCCGCAACCATTTGCGCCACGGACCCAAATAATATCACCACTGCGCGCAGTGACCGTCAGCCCGCGCAGCACGAGCCTGTTGCCACGGATAACCGCGACATTGTCAACGCTGATGGACGGCAAGGGTGCTTGACGTGACGACATTTGGCGACTTAGGCATGAATTCCACCAATTGCAAAATCAGGATGACATCATGCAGGTTTCAAAACTCGACGAAGCGGATCGCGCGGCGGTTTTGGAACAGCTGCCGTTGTGGTCATATGACGCCGATGCACAAGGGATAAGGCGCACTTTGCGCTTTGCCGATTTTGCCGAAGCCTTTGGGTTCATGGCGCGCGTTGCGATCCTTGCTGAAAAAGCAGACCATCACCCCGAATGGTTCAACGTTTACAACCGCGTTGAGATATTGCTGACAACGCATGATGCCGGCGGCTTATCGCGGCGCGACGTGGAACTGGCCTCGGCCATCGACGCTATTGCGCCGACGGCTTAACCACATCGCCTAAACCGCCCAGCAAGCCCAATTGCTTGCGGAGCCGACCCGGGAACCAACGGGCAGAAAACGCAAGCTGCTTCGCCATTTTGTTCACAGTTGTGTGTACCTTGTCACCATGAATGGCTTCCCATGCGGCGGGGCCGATGATCGAGACCGGGCTCACTTCGACGCCTGCTGATTGCAGCTTTTCTTTACCGGTCATGTTGCTGTTTGTATCAACCGCGCCAATGATGTTGGTGTCGATAAAGCCGGGCATGAGGCTGCGGGCCTTAATCCCGTAAGGGCGCCACTCAATGTCATGCGCTTCGGCAAGACCGCGCACTGCGAACTTGGTTGCGCTGTACACGCTAAGTCCAGCCGATCCGTAAATGCCAGCGGCTGAACTGGTGTAGAGGACACAGGCATCAGACGTATTTTTCAACAGGTCGAAACAGGCGCGGGTACCGCTGATAACGCCAGTCAGGTTGATCGCGATCATCTTGTCGATGTCCTCGTCGGTCATGTCCTGAATAGGGCCGCCCGATCCAATGCCTGCATTGTTGAACAAGACCGTCATATGGCCATTTGTGTGCTTGGCAAAGTCGGCGACGGCGGCTTTCCACTGTGCACGATCCGTCACATCAAGGCGGTGGCGCGACCATTGACCTGGTGGCAATAAAGCCGCGGTTTCGTCCAGACCCTTTTCATTGACGTCGGCAAGGCCCACGAACCAGCCTACATTAGCAAAGTAACGCGCGACTTCGCGTCCTAAACCAGACGCGGCGCCAGTGATGAAAATGCTTTTTTGCGTTTCGGACATAATTTCGTCTCTCCCTTATTCACATGTCTGTCAGCCACATTAATTTACCCGAAACGTCAACTGAATATTGCGGCAGCGGCTTTGCTTGGACTGAAGAACGGACTTAAGCTTTAGGCCTTTCTCAAATCGCCTGAAATCCCTTGGCGTAAATGTGCCAGGTAAAAATGGCGGCCGCGCCGCGATGTGGGCGCCACCGTTCGGCGATGACGCGTATGTCTTTTTCCGATGGCCGTGCATCCAGCTTCAGCAAGCGGCCCACGCCTTCTTGCACAGCAAGATCGCCCGCGGGCCAAATGTCGGTCCGGCCCTCGGCAAACAGCAAATATATTTCGGCTGACCAGCGGCCAATGCCCTTTACGCGGGTGAGGTAGGCAATCGCCTCCTCATCATCGGCGGGCAGGGCATCGAGCGGTAATTCGCCCGACAGCACGAGTTCCGCAAGCGAACGCGCATAGCCTTGTTTCTGGCGGCTCAGTCCGCATGCTCTCAAGGCGTCAAAATCTTGCGCCAATAACTTGTCTGGTGGGCATTCTGCGCCAATGAGCGCCTCAAGCTTATTCCACACCGATGCGGCGGCCGCGACGCTCACC
Source organism: Sphingorhabdus sp. (assembly GCF_044239005.1). Taxonomy (GTDB): domain Bacteria; phylum Pseudomonadota; class Alphaproteobacteria; order Sphingomonadales; family Sphingomonadaceae; genus Sphingorhabdus_B. The sequence continues at coordinate 11,160 of NZ_JBIICH010000060.1, forward strand.
TGTTGCCCGACAATCGTGCGCAGCAATGTCGCATAGCCCGGTTCCCGGATGCGCTCGTCCGGGTAACCCGTCACCGCCAGCGCCTGCGCTATGCCCGGTTCAAGCGCCGCCAGTGCATCAAGGGCGGCATGCAATTGTGCAGCTGGAATACCCATCAGCGTGCGACGCCTAGCAAGGCCATGGGCGTAGCAGCGACCTTCATACCTAAATTCACCCGATCCTGCCGCATGTTTGCTGTCCTTGTTTAGCCCCGCCGGACGGTTGCCGCATATAATGCGATCGCCGCAGCGTTCGATACGTTCAGCGACTCCATTTGTTCGCTGATTGGCAGCTTCGCCAGCTGGTCACAATGTTCTTCAATGTTGCGACGCATGCCATCACCTTCAGCGCCCAGAACAAGCGCGTTGCGGCCCGGTGTCAGCGCCTCGTCCAACGTCACGCTGGCATGGCCTGACAGACCGATTCGCCAATATCCAGCCTCAGCGATTTCTTCCAATGCACGTGCCAGATTAACAACCCGTACCCATGGGGTGATTTCAAGCCCACCCGAAGCCGCCTTCGCCAATGCCCCGGACTCAGGCGGCGCATGCCGGTCCTGCGTCACAACGGCGACGGCATTGAACGCAGCGGCCGTGCGGAATATTGCGCCGACATTGTGCGGATCCGTGACCTGGTCGAGAACCAGCAACGGGCGGTTATCATCATTGTCGACCGCAAGTGCATCGGTCAGCCAGACGTCTTCCAATGGCGCAACTTCAAGCACGAGGCCCTGATGCGGTGCGTCTTTCGGTACAAAGCGCGCCAAATCATTTACCTCGGCATATTGGACGGTCAGCCCGTCGGGAATGACGATTTTGCCGATTTCTTCGCGTGTGCCCCACAGGTTGATGAGTCGCCGATCGGGATTATCAAGCGCGGCATATACGGCGTGACGGCCGTAAAATTTGGGATTGCCGCTGGAAACTGCAGCGCCGCGGCGGCGCTGGCTCTTATGGGAAGACATTTGAAACACCTGTTGATGAAAAAGAAGACGATATACGCCCCTTTCCCACTTGAGGCATTGACAGGCAAGGGCCGTTTCGCCATTGGGCTGCTTCTTCGTCGGGACCGGCCCTTATGCTTTGGCATAATGCCCCGTCAAAGAAGTGGACAGGTGGCCGAGTGGTTAAAGGCAGCAGACTGTAAATCTGCCCGGTTTTCCGTACGCTGGTTCGAATCCAGCCCTGTCCACCATTTTTCCGAATAAG
>NZ_JBIICH010000061.1:0-12281 GCF_044239005.1 Sphingorhabdus sp.
TTTAACGGAAGACGTGCATGACTGACTTATTCTCCAAATTTGATGCCCTGATTGCGCAACGTGAAGGCTTGTTGGCCACGGGCGTAAAAGACCCGTTCAGCCTTGTGATGGAAGAGGTGAAATCGCCTACCGTTGCTGTGGTGAACGGCAAGGAAACCATCTTGCTTGGCACCTATAATTATATGGGCATGACCTTTGACGATGATGTCATCGCCGCCGGCAAGCAGGCGTTGGACGAATTTGGCGCAGGCACGACCGGCAGCCGCGTTTTGAACGGCACATTTCAGGGCCACAAGGAATGCGAAGACGCGTTGAAGGAATTTTACGGAATGGACCATGCGATGGTCTTTTCCACGGGCTATCAGGCAAACCTTGGCATCATCAGCACGATTGCGGGCAAGGGCGATTATATCATTCTGGATATCGACAGCCATGCGTCGATCTATGACGGCTGCAAAATGGGCGATGCCGAAATTGTGGCCTTTCGTCATAATGACGTCGAGGCCCTCGAAAAACGGCTGAAGCGCCTGCCTGCCGATGCGGGCAAGCTTGTCGTGCTTGAAGGTGTCTATTCGATGCTGGGCGATGTTGCGCCGCTGAAGGAAATGATCCGCGTTTCGAAAGAAGCAGGCGCGATGATCCTTGTCGACGAAGCGCATTCGATGGGCTTCATCGGCGAAAATGGCCGCGGCGTGGCCGAAGAGCAGGGCGTTCTGGACGATGTCGATTTCGTCATCGGCACATTCTCCAAATCGGTCGGAACCGTCGGCGGTTTCTGCGTTTCCAACCATCCGAAGTTTGAAATCATGCGGCTTGTCTGCCGTCCTTATGTGTTCACGGCGTCATTGCCGCCAGCGGTCGTCGCATGTTCGGCCGCAAGCATTCGCAAGTTGATGCACAATGGCAACAAGCGTGCGCATTTGTGGGAAAACTCCAGAAATCTGCACCAGGGCCTTCGCGATCTTGGTTTCAAACTCGGCACGCCCGATGCGCAAAGCGCGATCATCGCGGTGATTATGCCCGATTTGGAAAAAGGCGCGATGATGTGGGCTGCGCTTCTTGAGAACGGCCTATATGTAAACCTCGCCCGTCCGCCCGCGACGCCCGCTGGCATGACATTGCTGCGCTGTTCTTTATGTGCCGAACATAGCAGCGAACAGGTTGCCGATATCCTCAGCCGCTTCGAACGCGCAGGCAAGGCCGTCGGGATCATTTGATTAACGCACGGCGCCTTTTGCCAAAAGCTTGGGCACCAGAAACAACGCCGCGATCAACGGCCATTTGCGCTGCCAAGGGCGCACTATAATTTGCGTGCCGGCGTGGCGGTTTATCTTCCACGCCAGATAATCAATGCCACCCGCATAAGTGAACGCCGCCTTTGCCAGCCGTGCAACGGTCAGCAACTTTCCACGTCGACGTAAGGCAGGCCAACGGCGTTTTTCTTGAACGATGTGGCCATCGGGGTCGGGCAAGATAACTATTTTGTCGCCGCGCACTTCATGTGCGATCGTTATGTGCTGCAATGCCGCCCGGCCAAAGCGGACGTAGCGATTGGGGTCGAATGCAATCACCGAAGATGGCCGGTCCTTGCGTTCCGCGCGCAGCTCCGCGCCATAGGTCATCTGGAATCCCGACTGCCAAAGGTCGAGCACATCGGCTTCGCGCTCCGCAAATGCCAGTGCGGCATTCAACAAAGTCGGCGCGGCACCCGATATCGCGAGAATAGCAGACTGCCGTGCATCTTCATCCGCGCACCACACAAGCCGCGATGGCTGGGCAAAGCGCGCCCAGACCGACACCGCAGATGCCGCCGGGCGGTTGAGGTGGTGAAAATCCGCTTCGCTTAAAATCGCCACCTTTGCGACCAGATTGCCATGTTGAAACGGAAATACATTGGGTGGCAGGCGGCGGTTCCATGTGGCGAGCCAACCGGGTCCATAAGCGGATTGGTAATCGGACACGATGAGGTAGAAGTCGAGCATCTCGCCCTCCAACTGTTCCGACCGCAGGCACGATCCGTAGAACAGAACGGCGCGCGCTGCGGGGCCATATTGCGCGGCGATATGCGCAGCGAATTCGCTTGCGCCCTGTTGCGCGGGTACGGCCAATTCCTCGGCCACAAGCTGGGTCAGCGAAAGCATATATGCGCCTTAGCCGTTTCCGTTGCCGCTTGTTAAGCAGCGAGTTTCAGGAAAGGGACAGGCGGCGTTGACCGAAGCACGATCGGGCTACCGCGATACGCCTCGAACACTTCGCCATCCAAGACGACGCTGCTGCGTTCGCTATCGATGCGGATGACATCGCCTTGCTGGAAATGAACGCCGCTTGTGGGCGTGTGGCCCAATTTGCCGCGCAGTGATGCCGCGATCATTTTCAGCATCGCCCATGGCGTCTGGTCGACGGCCATAAACTTCATCAAACCACGCTGTTTGGTTTTGCCGGCCTGCCCCCCAAGCAACAGCTTTTCCAGCGTGGTGACGATCAGAACCGAAAATGTGCCCTGCAATTCGCCATTGCGGACAAACGATATGCTGACAGGCTTGGATCGTTCCGGCAGGAAACTTGCCTTCACCCGCACAAAGGCCGAAAACATAACGGCGATGAACGTCAGGAAATGGCTTAAGCCATTGGGCAATCCCAACGGATAGATTTTGTGGCGGCAATAAAGAATCGTTTCGGCAAGACCGGCGCCGCCCAAGAACATGCCAAGAACCGGACGCGCGCCTTCGCTGCCATCACTTAACGCAATCAGTTCGCGGACAACGATATGTTCGGAAAGATCGCCCTTTGCGACGTCGATGATACGCGCCAGCGCCTCCAACGGATCACCTTCCGCACCCAAATCGAGCGCAATCAGGTTGGTCTTGCCATTGGGCAGCACGGCGACGGGCGGCGGCGACCCTTCAAAATGTCCACCATGGTATAGTTCGGTCAACGCAGACTGCACGGTGCCATCGCCGCCATTGATGACGAGCACCTTGGGCTTCACGCGGGCAATCATTTCCAGCGCTTTGGCGATTTGGCCAATTTCTTCGACTTCGTAATGGAATATATCAGGATTTTTCGCGCAATAGTTTCGAACCGCCGGCAACAACGACCTGTTGCCGGTTGAATTGGGGTTCGAAAGAAGCGCGACTAAAGCCAAATCATTACCTTCACATATATTTCAGGTTGATGGTGATCCGCGTAATGCCGGGGCCCGCATCGAATGCAACTTTGCTGACCGACGGCTTGCCCAAATTCAATATGCTCACGCTGGGGTTGTTGGAAAAACCGCCGCCGTCCTGCGTGAAGTCTGTTTTGCCATTTCCGTTTCGGTCATGGCGCACAGCAATGCCATATTTCCCTTCGGAAGGGACGGGCAGGCAAAAGCTCATATTTCCTGCGCTCGCGCGGCTTTCGATGCGGTGCAGCCAGCGGCCTTTGGCCAGCCAAGTGCCGGGCGTTGCTGCATAAGATTGCACGCGAACATTGCCTCTCGCTTCCTTCACGCCCTGCACGTTCACCAGCACAGCGGGGCCTTTGCCCGCGGCGCAGCGCGACAAATCATTGCTTATTTCCTCGCTCGCTGCAGCGACGCCCGATACGAGCGCCAATGCTGCGGCAGATATAAGAACCAAATATTTGTTCATCTCAAAACTCCTGGAACAGCAAATCCGGTATCACTTCACAAGGATACCATCGATATATTGCCCCTGAACCTGTAAGCGTCTATCGGGTCAGTTTGCGGCCAAATTAGGGTGACAGGGCGACCATAAGTTGAAATTTCTTACTGCCACCGACCGATATATCTTCCGGCTTGTGATGTTGCCGTTGCTGGCGACGCTCGCAATCGCGGCATCATTGTTGCTGCTGGACAAGATGTTGACCCTGTTTGACTTCGTCGCCGCAGAGGGCGGACCGGTCAGCGTGGTCTGGCGCATGCTCGCAAATCTGATACCTGAATATCTGTCGCTCGGCATCCCTATCGGGCTATTGCTGGGGATATTGCTGGCGTTCCGCAAGCTCGCGACATCCTCCGAACTCGACATTTTCCGGGCGGTGGGGATGAGCTATTTTCGGCTGTTGCGCGTGCCGTTCCTGCTGGCAATCGCGCTTGCGACGGTAAATTTTGCCATTGTCGGCTTCCTGCAGCCCAGCGCGCGCTATCTATATGAAGAACTGCGGTTCGAGCTGCGATCAGGCGCCTTTGGCGCAAAGGTCCGGGTCGGCGAATTCAACAATGTTGGCAAAAATTTGACCATGCGCATCGATGAAAGCCGGAACAATGGTAACGCGCTGTCGGGCATGTTTGTGTACGCGCAAAGCAACAATGGACAGTCCATCGCCGTTACGGCTGAAAAGGGTCAGTTTCTGCGCACTGATGATCCGGACACGATATTGCTGCGATTGGAAAAGGGCACGCTCGTGCACGACGCGCCCAATTATAAATCACCACGCGTACTTAGCTTTACCAGCCATGACGTCCCCATCCCGCTGCCGCAGATTGAAAGTTTTCGGTCGCGTGGCGGCAAAGACCGCGAATATCTGATTACAGAATTGGTGCAGATCGGGAATGATATGCAAAGGCCCGCGTCGGAACGCGACAGTGCGTGGTCGAATCTCCATTTCCGCCTGGTTGAGGTGGCGATGATGCTCCTGCTGCCGTTGCTTGCATTGGCGCTGGCGATACCGCCGAAACGCTCGACATCCGCGCTCGGCGTCTTTTTATCGATCGTGATGGTCGTGACCTATCATAAGATAAACGAATATGCCGAAAGCGTTGGCGCAATGGGTATTGTTGACCCGTTTATCGCATTGTGGGTGCCATTTGTGCTGTTTGCCGCGCTCATCATCTGGATGTATCATGTGATCGCGCATGTGCCCGGCGGTCAGCCCATTGGCGCACTTGAAGTCTTCGCGACAAAGGCCGGTAAGTGGTTCAAGAAACTGTTCCGCTGGGGCCGAAAATCGCGGCTGGCCACCATTGGCATGCCTGTGCCGCAAGAGGGGTCATAACCCATGCATTTCTTCCCCTCGCGCAATATCACCATGTACATGGCCCGGCTGTTCGTCGTGCGCAGCTTTGCTGTGTTGATGATGCTTGTGCTGGTGCTGATGACGCTCGATCTGCTGGGTGAAAGTGGCAAGATATTGGCGGTCCCCGGAAATGATCAGGGCGACGTGCTGCGCTATGTGACGATGCGCGCGCCGCAAATTATTGCCAGATTTCTGCCCTTCTCCGTGCTGTTGGGGACATTAATCACCTTCGCGACCCTCAGCCAGAACAGCGAAGTCGTAGCGATGAAGGCGGCGGGATTGTCCGCACACCAAATTCTTGCGCCCATGTTTGTCGCCAGCTTGGGCGTCGCGCTGATTTCGTTCGTGTTTAACGACGTTGTCGTCGCGCCGAATACCCAAAAGCTTAAAGTTTGGAAGGATGCCGAATATGGCGCAATAGCGCCCGATACAGACGCGCGCAGCAATGTGTGGGTCCGCGAAGGCGGCGACCTTATTAATGCGGGCAGGGTGCTGGGATCGGGCGACAATATCGTCCTCGATAATGTCCGCGTCTATTTGCGCGCCAATGGCGGTTTGCGTCAGGTCATTACCGCGCCAAATGCCCGTTATGTGGGCAATGCATGGCTGCTTGAAAATGCCGAAACATTTGACGTCGCGACCACCGAACAGAAGAAGGTCAGCAATCTTACAATCGGCAAAGGTATCACGCCCGACAGGTTCAATGTCCTTAAGGTCGATGGCGAGAGCCTGGCTTTCTTGCCCTTGATGCGCGCCATTGACGATCTGCGTGCCGCCGGTCGCCGCACCGATAATCTTGAAGGCATATTGTGGCACAAGCTGGCAGGGCCTTTGTCGACCTTGTTAATGCCCTTGCTGGCTGCGGTCGCCGCCTTTGGCCTTGCCCGATCGGGCGCGTTGTTCGTGCGCGCGGTGCTGGGCATGGCGCTTGGCTTTACCTATTTCGTTGCGGATAACTTTGCCTTGGCGATGGGCAATTTGGGCGCCTATCCGCCCTGGATTGCCGCATGGGGACCATTTCTGCTCTTTTTACTGATCGGCGAAACGGTGCTCATCCGCACCGAAGAATAAGCCTTTCGGATAAGGCGGCTTTGGGCACATAAAATGCGTTTCGGGAATTCATTATGACAGACATCATCATTCGGCCGGTTGTAACCAAGGCAGACAAACGCGCGTTTATTGACCTGCCGTTCCGGCTTTATGCGCATGATCCCAACTGGGTTCCGCCATTGAAAAGCGATGTGATGGCGACGATTACGCCCGGCAAGAACCCGTGGTTCGAACATGGGGAGGCGCAGCTTTTCCTTGCCGAAAAGGACGGGAAAGTTGTTGGCCGGATCTCCGCACATTTGGATTTTCTCGCGCTGAAACAGCCGCCCGAACAAGGCATGGGCCCGGGCGTTGGCAATTGGGGATTTTTTGAGGCGGAAGATGAAGCCACCGGAAAGCTGTTGATATCGACGGCTGAAGATTGGTTGCGCAGCAAAAACATGGTGCGCTCGCTCGGGCCGCTGAGCCTGTCCATCTGGGAAGAGCCCGGCGTGTTGATTGATGGCCATGACCATCCGTCTACTGTGCTGATGGGCTATCATAACGCAGCCTATGGCGGGTGGATTGAGGCGGCGGGCTACGCCGGCATCAAAGATCTTTATACCTATCAAATCCCGATTGATGTGCCGTTTCCGCCATTGGTGGAGCGCATTGTCGCGTCGGGCGAGCGCAACGAACGCATCGTCATTCGTAAGGTGAACAAGGATAATTTTGACGCTGAAGCCGCGTTAATCCTTTCCATATTGAACGACGCGTGGAGCGGGAATTGGGGCTTTGTCCCCATCACCGATGCCGAAGTCGCACATACCGGAAAGCAGTTGAAACCGATCGTCTTTAACGACCTGATCCGGATTGCGGAGGTCGATGGAGAACCCGTCGCGTTCATGATGACATGGCCCGACATCAATGAAAAAATCGGTCAATTTGGGGGCAGCCTGTTCCCGTTCAATTGGGCCAAGCTGTTGTGGTGGCTGCGCGCGCCAAAGGTCAGCACAATGCGCGTGCCGTTGATGGGCGTGATGAAAAAACTGCAGTCGACCCGCATGGCAAGTCAATTGGCGTTCATGATGGTCTCGCTCATTCGCGACGCGTCGACCAGCAAATTTGGCGCAAGCCGCGGTGAGTTCGGCTGGGTCCTTGACGATAATGGCCCGATGCGGTCGGTGGGTGAGGCGATTAACGGCAAAATCAACAAGGTATACCGCATTTACGAAAAGCAGCTCTGACGGCGCAGGCCACGCGCCCGCCCGCCGTTTCACATCTGCATCGCCAATTTAACGCGTGATGGCTTCGCCGACAGAGGCGTAAATCATCACCACGGCAAAGGATGCGATCATGCCGGTGAACAAGGCGACGACGGGAATTTGCAAAACGTCCATATCAGGCTCCTATATTGAGGAGGCCGCTATGCACCGCGCAATCAGGTCATGCTTTGATCTGGATCAAATGGCCGACAATCGCGCCCATCGGCAAGGGGCCGTAGATATGCGGGAACAGCGCACCGCCCCGGGATTCCTCCCAGACGATGGTCTCACCCAGATAGGCCAAGTTCACTTCGGCAATGACGAGGCCGTCTTGTCCCGCAAAATGCTTGTCGAGCGTGCCCTGCAGCTGATCCTTGGCCGACAAATGAATATAGCCATCGGCCAGATCGACAGGTGCGCCGTGAAAGACGCCGTCGGCTTCAAACTGCGCCCATTGCGCGGCGGTGAATATTTTGAAGGCGGTATCGGGATGGCTATGTTCGGACATAGGCCGCCCATGCCGAAAAGCAGGGGTGGAGGCAAGCGGTGCATGGGGGGGCGCGCCCCGACGTCGTCTCCCCACTTCGTCATGCTGAACTTGTTTCAGCATCTTACTTTTCAACGTCGACAATTAAGACCCTGGCACGCAGTCACCGCAGGTGAAACAAGTTCAGCATGACGGGGATGGGGACAGCGGGGGTGACGGGGAAGGGCAGCGGGGCGACGGGTGCTGGGAACGAACCCCCAACCAAACCCCAACTACCCCACCAGCATCCAGCCCCCCACCAGCGCGAGGGCAAAGCCTTGCAAGATCGCGGTCTGGTGCAGGTGGCTGGAAAAGGGTTGCTTGCGCGTCTTATGCCGGAACAGCGCACGACCGGCATAAGCGCCGATGGTGCCCCCCAAAAACGCCCAAGCCAGCAACGTCCCTTCGGACACCCGCCAAGTCCCTTGCGCGGCACGGATCTTGTCAAAACCGAACAGCATGAACGTCCACAGATTGACCAGCGCAAACAGGCCAAGGGCATTGGGGAGGGTGAGGAGGGTAGGGAGGTTCATTTTTATTAAATTTTCTCAGCAACTAATTCCGCCTACGAATTTTTGCCAATTATAAATGTTCTTTCAATATCTCTATGGCTGCTTGCACGGTCATGTTCTGTTTCAGCCGTTCACTGCACTTGGGGAGGACATTGGAGATGTCTTCTAGGGCCGACTACTTAGCGTTGAGGAAGTTCAAGATATCCACATGCTAACATCGGCATCGAAATTACACCGCTGCTTTAAACTTGAATAACCAATGACAATACCGGTCAGAGACGGTTGCCAATGTTTCAACTGGCTGTTGTCCCAATGATCCATAAACTCACCAACTCTGCGGAAATATGGTTCAATTTTTTCAATCACTTGCTCTCGATTAGGTGGATGACTGTGCGTCGCCGCAAAACCGCTTACGCTGAGTGATTTATCCAACCCAGAAAGGTCCACCGCCGAACAAAATTCTTTGTCGCCCTCGATATCCCGCCAGACCGAAACGCCATCTTGAGTTTGGAATACGATGCCCGCATCAATGAGGGACTGAGCATACTCGACGGACGTGGCCGCATCTAAATCGGCGCGCGTTCGTAATACTCTTAACGATTTTGGATAAGATTCTGCCAAAGCCGAAACTGCAGACAACGACCCCATGGCGCGAACTCCACAAGAAAGAGACTCCATATACAGGTACGCGTTACCACCCGAGGGGAGATCATCGAGAAACGGGGACAGGTAATTTGCATAATGCGTTCCAACCTCTTGGGGTGAGGGAACTCCCGTTATTTTTACATGCCTGATTAAAAAGGAGACGGCTGCTATACTGATTTCCTCTTTAGTTAGCAGTGGCGCACACTCAATTGCCTTGTTTATACTTAGTGATGCCCGACTTTGTCCGGAAATTTTTGACCGTTCTCCGATTAGGATCGCTAGATTTTCAGCAACTGCATCTTCACCAGATCGGGCATATGCATGTTGTGCATTACGCAAAAGATACTGAAAGTCAGGATCTTGAAAGGCGTCGGACTTAAGCGTTTGATCTGCATCAAACTTGGATATAATTTTTTCTTCAAAGTGCTTGAGTCTGTCTTCAACGATGGTTGCTGCTATGGCGGCATACTTTGGCAGTTGGTCACCGATGCATTCGACAATCTGACGCATCTGCGGAAGCGTTAGACCGCTATTAACAGTTGTGTCCCCGGCACTTTGTATAGCTATACCGTTCGTACCGACACTCTGCTTCTGATTAGGCTTGATCATTTGATTTTCGTGTCTCGCCCAGATTGAATGTTAACTGAGCTCTCTCCAGATTTCTGGATCTGTGATTTTGATTTTGTTGCGCGGATGGCAAGAAGTAAACTGATTACTATACCGGCAATTGCAAGGCATAGTCCAAGTTGTTCGGCAGTAAGCCCTGTCACTTTGCGGTCACCCCAGCTTCATCAAACACATCCACGCTACCTTCGTGGTCCGCCGGCTCAATGCCGATGACGTTCTTTTGCGGCTGTCGAAACTGTTGCATCTTGGTCCCAATCTCTACGAGTGCTGGCTATGCTTGCTGCATATCGAAATAAAATGCAAAATCAAACCAATATGGGAGCTTTATAATCCATTTTAGTAGTGTTATGCCGCGTCACCAATGGCATGGCTCGTAACCCCTATCACGCCGCAGCTTGGCGCGCAGAGGTGCGATCCGCTTGCTCAGTAAGCGCATCTCATCGACCAGACGCGAGCGCACTAGCTAATGTGATTGGGGTATCCATTGCAACGCCATAGGATAGCGGGAGTAATTTCAATGGCTCATCAAATGTCGCACCTTATGCCGAATCAGGGGTGGCATTAGTTGACTTTTAACGCAACACCACTACTTATTGCGAGGCTGAAGCAAACTCCACTAGTTGAGCGCAGGCCTTTGCGCGCTACTGGTAACTTCGTGAGGCGGATTTTTGTGACGAAAGAGATTGATGCGTTTTTGAACACAAATGTTCCTTACTTCCCTCGTCCGAATGCAGAAATCACTTTCGGTACTTTTTGCAGCGGCCACAGCATGACGGTGACCCGAAAGATGGGAGTGAGAGCCGACCTGGAATTGATGGAAGATACAGATGAAGTTTGGATTATGTGCTTCCGGAAACCGAAGGTGGGTCAAGGGAGGCTTTTAGGACGGTTTGTGAGCCGTAATATTTTTGTCGGCACACGCATTGCGACCCGTGAAGAAATCGCAAATGACACTTACCCTGTTGTGGCTGCCGGCGTTATTGACACTTGGGACGAAATCACAGGTGGCATTCGTCCCGTGAGGTCAAACAACTTTGACGATTACCTTGGTTCGCAGTTCAGAGATTTGGATAATGAAGATGACTGAAAAAAATGACGCTGAGATGCTCGCCGAATATGACCGCTTTTTTTACCGGTCATCTCTTGTCAGCATGTTTTGGGCTGTAATTCAGGCAAGAAAAAAGCGAAAAACACCTTTTAGGATGAGACAACTTTCCGACGCGCTCAATATTGACAAATCGATTGTTTCGCGGTGGTTTTCAAATTCGCCAAACTGGACCGCGAATACAGTTGCCGACATAGCTAATGCGCTTAACCTTGAGCTTCGCGTGTCAGTTTATGATCGCCAAGACGGGAAAATTTACACTGCGGCTGGCGAGCAAGAACAGGCACAGACGACAACCAACCAAGTCAAGCGTGAAGCACCCATAACATCGAGTGAATCATCTAGTATTCGGGTGGTGTAGCATGATAATTAAGCCAAATTTTCCAAACGGACACGCCACATTTTGTGATGATGTAAGGCAAGAAATTGGAGGAAAAATCACCATAGTCGGAGTGTATGGCGGAGAGCTTACCGCTTACGGCGAAGCGCCAATAGCTCTGCCGCAGCTACATGTTGTTGTTGCCTTTAGAAACGCACCAAAAGACGAACCTTACAATTTGAAAATTGTTGTTACGATGAACGGAACGGCGGGCGAGGATAAAGTGCTTTCGTCGTCAGACATTGAAATTCCGGCACCGGAACAAGACCTAATACCTCCGCCGATTGATGAGCACAGTATGCGATTTATGGAATTGAGCAACATCGTGCGATTATCTCCCCTATTTATAACGGAGCCGTGTACAATTACGGTCCGAGCCTACCTAGGTGACGATGAAGTTCGCTTAGGGGCACTGAGAGTAAAGTTGGCGGCATCAGACGAATATAAGATCCATTTGTCGCCCACCCCAGCTTAACTTGATAGGTTAAATGTGGAGGTTCGCGGATCAGCCATCACGCAACACATGCGTTAAGGGGCTGAGCGGTAGCCAGAATGAGAGCTTTATAATCGATTTTGGTAGTTTCATGTATCGCTGCCAGTGGCATGGCGCACAACGCGCCTCCTGCCCCAATTACGCGCACGACTTTAGGGCGATCGGCGTCGGGCGCCGTCGCTTCTTATATGCCTATCTATGGAAGTTATGGGTCGCGGTCGTCAGGTGGAAACATTGCGGTCTCCATCCTGACGACAGGCGACGGGGGGCGGATTATTCCGCGGCGACCCCGGCTTGTTCGAACATATCGACGCCGTCATTTTCGGCGATCGGCTCAATGCCGATGATCTTTTTCTTACGATTGTCAAAGCTGTCCCACACTTGGCCCCAATCGCCGCGTGTCGACGCCTTGCTGTACTCGGTCGCGCGGGTTTCGAAGAAGTTGGCGTGCTCGACGCCGTTCAACAATGGCGCGAGCCATGGCAGCGGGTGGTCTTCGACCATGTAGATGGCTGGCAGGCCCAGCTGGCCCAAACGCCAATCGGCGATGTAGCGGATGTAGCGTTTGATTTCCTTGGCGGTCATGCCGGGGACGGGGCCCATTTCGAACGCAAGGTCGATGAACGCGTCTTCCAAACGGACAACCTTTTGGCAGCAATCGATAATGTCTTCCTTCACCGA